>DATFMX010000100.1:0-10958 GCA_035266685.1 Solirubrobacterales bacterium | reverse complement strand
GGCACGGAGACGCTCTGCTCGCCGAAACCGCAGGCGGTCAATGCGAACGCGGCCACGACGGCCGCCGCGATTGCAAGTAGGGGTCGCACGCGGCGCGCATCATATTGTCCAGGCTCGATGTCCGACGCCCGCTCGCCCGATTCCACCGGCTTCCGCGCCGCGATGGGGATGCTGCCCACGGGGGTGACGGTGGTCACGGCCGGCGGCCCGGACGGGCCGGCGGGCGCGACCGCGAACGCGGTCTGCTCGCTTTCGATCGAGCCGATGCTGATGCTGGCCTGCCTCGACCGCGGCTCGCGCACCCTGCTCGCCGTGCAGGCGGCCAACCGCTTCGGGATCAGCGTCCTGCATGCCGGCCAGGAGCCGATCGCCCGCGCCTTCGCCAGCAAGGCCCCGGTCGCCGACAAGTGGCAGGGCGTCGCCTGGAGCGAGCGCGACGGAGTGCCGGCGATCGACGACGCCCTCGTCTTCCTCGCCTGCGACCTCCACGATGTGATCGCCGGCGGCGACCACGTGATCGTCACCGGCGCCGTCACCGCCCTCGAGACGACCGAGGGCACTCCCCTCGTCTTCCACGGCAGCGACTACCGCCCGCTCGGCTGAGCATGTTTCTCCTCTAGGCGTGCGAAGGTCGCCCGTCGCAGCCGGTGGCGATCGCGAGGGCACGACAGACCTCATGCATGCGCTTTCCAGCAAGACTTGCGATCCGTTCCGTGAGCAGCACAGGAGAGACCATCCGGAGGTTGTCGAGGGTCACCGCGCACTCTGCGGGCATGCCGTCATCCGCATCTAGCCGAACCTCGGTCGGGATATCCCTGATGGTGCGCGTCACAAACGCAACCGTGATCTTTTTCAGCACGGGAATCGCCTCGTCACGCGTGAGAACCAGCACCGGGCGTCGGCCCACATCGTCGAAATCGACCCAGAAGATGTCGCCTCGGTTCACCATGGCTCTTCCCTGATCGCTTCGCGGACTTCTCTCTCCGTTCCGGCCATCTCCTCATCCGTCTGCGGAATCCGTTCGTATCCCTCGACGATCCGCCGGCTGATCTCGGCCTGTTCCTCGTCATGGAGGTAGTCCTCGATCGCGTCCCGAATCAGCGCCGACCGGGAGCGCCCCTCACGCGCGGCGCGCTCATCGAGGCGCCGCAGCAGCGTCTGCGTGAGCTGGACGAGCGTCTGCTTCCTCTCCACTGACCATATGGTATCCAATGCTGTCGCGCGCATCTCTCGTTCCCAAGCCGTCGGGCACTTCGATCTCTCCCCCATCGGGCGACGCGCTGTTCGCAACGTGCGCGAAATGGCATACCCTCGAAAACGATGGAGGGAAAGTTCCAAGAGCCGGGCTGGTTCACGAAGAACGTCTTCAACCGGCTGGTCGCACTGCTGACCAGGTTGGGCCTCAGCGTCGCCGGCTCGCGGGTGCTCGAAGTCAAGGGGCGCAAGAGCGGCGAGTGGCGCCGCACGCCGGTCAACCTGCTCGTCCACGAGGGCGAGCGCTACCTCGTCGCGCCGCGCGGCAACACCCAGTGGGTGCGCAACATGCGCGTCGCCGGCGGCGGCCGGCTGGTGCTCGGCAAGCGCACGGAGGAGTTCCGCGCGACCGAGGTCGGCGAGGACGAGAAGCCCGTCCTGCTGCGCGCCTACCTGGAGAAGTGGAAATGGGAGGTCGGCGCCTTCTTCGACGGCGTCGGCCCCGACGCCCCCGACGACGAGTTGCGCCGCATCGGCCCCGACCACCCGGCGTTCCGCATAGAGGCGTAGCTCCCGCCGATACCATGCAGTCATGGCGACTGGCGACGAACGTCCGCAGAACGCTGCCGCGAATGCAGGGCAAATAGGCGATCTCGCCGCCGCCGCGGCGGCCCGTCGGAGTGCAGACCAACGGCTGTCGATGAGCGAGCGGCTGACCCGCGTCCACTCCCTCTCCAAGCAGATGAGCGCGATCAAGGGCAGCGCCCGGCAACGTTGACCGAATTCGATCTTCGCGCGCTGCTCCAAGCCCTCGTAGATCGAGACATCCGCTTCGTCGTCATCGGCGGCGTAGCCGTCGGCGCCCACGGCTATATCCGGGCAACCGCAGACTTGGACTTGGTTCCCGATCCGGACCCAGAGAACCTCGACCGCCTTATCGACGCCTTGCGGGAGCTCAACGCCACTCTTCCCACCGCTGGTAACCGAAAGTTCAATCCAGCCGAAGATGCGAAGGCGATTCGCCGCGGGGGTAACGTGACCGCCGACACCGAATTCGGCGGCCTCGATGTGATCCAGCTCGCCCGTGGCGTCCCGGGCTATTCGCAGCTCGCAGCGAACGCAGTCGAGAGCGAAGTACTCGGCGTCCCGATTCGAATCTGTTCCTTAGAGAACCTGCGTCAAATGAAGCAGGCGCAGGACCGGGCGCAGGACCGGGCGGATCTGGAGAACCTTCCGGAGGACTGACCGCGCTCAGAACGCGCCGCTGGTGCTGGCGGCTCGCAGGGCGAGGAAGAAGATCACGCCGCAGCTGACCGCCATGATGCCCATCTCGCGGCGGACGATGGCGAGGGCTAGGGATTGCTGGTCCTCGGCGGGTAGGGCTTCGAAGTCGACGTCGCCGAGCTCGCGCTGGGCGGCGCCGGCGCGGGCGCCCTCGGCGAGGAAGGAGACGACCAGCGGCAGGATGCCGTAGAGGTAGTGCAGGTTGCTGTCGGGTTCGTGGCCCGTGATCACGAGCAGGCCGCCGAGCAGGGCCTGCAGGAAGACCGCCGCCTGGGCGCCGCGCAGCAGGTACCAGAAGGGGATCGAGGGGCGGCGGCGCAGCCAGGCGACGCCGCCGAAGCCGAAGGCCGCGAGGTTGAGCGCGATCAGCGCGCAGCCGACGACGAGATGGATCGCCGCCACCTAAATCCGCCAAAAAGGGTCGGGATTTCGCTTGCTGATGCGGAAAAGCACTATGTAGCAACTTGTCACAATGTGGTTGTATAACGACTCGCGCCCGTGCTGAAGAGCTACCTGCCGATACTCGTCTTCGCCTTCCTCGGCCTCGGGGTCGGCGGAGCCCTCGTGATGCTCAACCACCTGATCGGCCCCAAGCGGCCGGCGCAGGCGACCGCGGCGAACCGGCGTAAGACCGAGCCCTACGAGTCCGGCATCCCGGTCGGCGCCACCCACGGCCTGCGCTTCGACGTCAGCTTCTACCTGATCGCGATGCTGTTCATCCTCTTCGACATCGAGGTGGTCTTCCTCTACCCGATCGGCGTCATCCTCAAGGGCGCCGACAGCGTCTTCGTGCTCGGCGAGCTGATCACCTTCGTCGTCCTGCTGCTGGTCGCCTTCGCCTACGTCTGGCGCAAGGGGGCACTGAATTGGAGGTAGAACGACAGACGATGCGCGAGCGTCAGCTGCGCGCCCGCGACATGCTGCGCGGCGACCTCGAGGGCGAGGAGCTGGAGCGCCATGTCGAGCAGAAGGTCGTGCTGACCAGCTTCGAGAAACTGCTCAACTGGGGCCGGGCGAACTCCTGCTTCCCGCTCACCTTCGGCCTCGCCTGCTGCGCGATCGAGGCGCCGATCGCGCTCGTCGGCAGCCCCCGCTACGACCTCGCGCGCTTCGGCGCCGAGGCGCTGCGGGCCTCACCGCGCCAGGCCGACCTGATCATCCTCTCGGGCCGGGTCTCGATCAAGATGGCGCCGGTCGTCCGCCGCCTCTACGACCAGATGCTGGAGCCGAAGTGGGCGATCTCGATGGGCGCCTGCTCCTCCTCCGGCGGCATGTTCGCCAACTACGCCGTCGTCCAGGGGGCCGACAAGTTCATGCCGATCGACCTGCACATCCCCGGCTGCCCGCCGCGGCCCGAGGCGGTCATGTACGGGTTCACCAAGCTGCAGCGCAAGATCATGGGCAACCCCGACCAGGGCTGGCGCCAGCGCTACAACGCGGCCGGCACCGAGGAGTGGGCGCGGGGCGGCCCGCGCAGCGAGCCGAGCCCCGAGGCGGCCGCCGCCTACGAGCAAGCGCGAGGGCTGATCCGTGCCTGACGCCCCCGGGCTGGAGCTGATCCGGGGCGAGATCGAGCAGGACCACCCCGGCGCCGTGCTCGACACGAGCTTCGACCGCGACCAGCCGGCGCTCGTCGTCGACCCGGCGCAGATCCTCGCCGTGCTCAGCTGGCTGCGCGACGCGCCGGGTCAGGGCTACAGCTTCCTCTCCTCGCTGCATGTCGCCGACTACCTGCCCGCGTCCCCGCGCTTCGGCGTCCACTACGAGCTGCTCAACCGGGACCGCGTCGAGCGGCTGCGGGTGAAGGCGATGCTCGCCGAGCCGGGCGAGGACGCGCTGCCGGAAATCGACTCCTGCGTCTCGCTCTTCCCCACCGCCGAGTTCCAGGAGCGCGAGGCCTACGACTTCTTCGGCATCGCCTTCAGCGGGCATCCCGACCTGACCCGCATCCTGCTGCCCGACGACTACGTCGGCTGGCCGCAGCGCCGCGACTTCCCGGTCGGCGGCGAGCCCGTCACCTTCACCTACAACGAGCGCAACTATGGCTGAACGACCCCACAGCCCGCCCATGCCCGGACGCGAAGCGGAGGACATGGGCGGAATTGATTCAACTCCGAACGTGACTGCGTCCATATCTGATTCTTCGCAGGCGCGTTCGGAGTTAATGACGATCAACATCGGGCCGCACCACCCGGCGACGCACGGCGTGCTGCGCCTGGTGGTCGACCTCGACGGCGAGGTCGTGCGCGACCTGAAGCCGGTGATCGGCTACGTCCACACCGGGATCGAAAAGTCCTGCGAGGACAAGAGCTACTGGAAGGTCATCCCCTTCGTCGAGCGGATGGACTACGTCTCCTACTTCTTCCAGATGGAGGCCTACTGCGGCGCGGTCGAGCGCCTCGTCGGGCTCGAGATCCCGCCGCGGGCCAAATACCTGCGGACGATCTTCCTCGAGCTCAACCGGATCCACTCCCACCTCGTCTGGCTGGGGACGACGGCGCTCGACCTCGGCGCGGTCTCGATGCTCTGGTACTGCTTCCGCGAGCGCGACCGGATCCTCGACCTGTTCGAGATGGCGACGGGGCAGCGCATGCACACGCGCTACTTCCAGGTCGGCGGCGTGATCGAAGACATCCCGCTCGGCTTCGAGGCGAAGCTGCGCGAGTTCATCGCCGACATGCCGGTGCGGGTCGGCCAGTACCAGGACCTGCTCGACCGCAACGAGGTCTTCCTCTCGCGGACCAAGGGCACCGGCGTCGTCCCGCGCGAGCGGCTGCTCGAGCTCGGCGTGACCGGGCCGCTGCTGCGCGCCGCCGGCGAGCCCTGGGACCTGCGCAAGGCGTTCGACTACCTCGCCTACCCGGAGATGGACTTCAAGGTCCCGGTCGGCACCGTCGGCGACAACTACGACCGCTACCGGGTGCGGGTGGCGGAGATGGTCGAGTCGGTGCGGATCGTCGAGCAGGCGCTCGACGGCCTGCCCGAAGGGCCCTTCATCGCCGACGACCGCAAGTACGTGCTGCCCCCGCGCTCGGAGCTCTCGACCTCGATGGAGTCGCTGATCCACCACTTCAAGCTGGTCACCGAGGGCTACCGGGTCGAGCCAGGCGAGGTCTACTACGCGGTCGAGTCGCCGCGCGGCGAGCTCGGCTGCTTCGTCCTCGCCGACGGCTCCTCGAAGCCGGCGCGCGTCCACTTCCGCGACGCCTCGTTCGTCAACCTGCAGGCCTTCCGCGACATGTCGACGGACAGCTACATCGCCGACATGATCTGCAGCCTCGGGATGCTCGATCCGATCCTCGGTGGGGTCGACAGGTGAGCGACTTCCCCGTCGACCGCGCGGTCAGCGAGGGCCGCGTCCCCGACCGCAGCCCCGAGGCGATCCCCGAGCTGCACGAAGTCGGCTGCCCGGACGAGCTGCGCGAGCAGATCGAGACGCTGATCGGCCGCTACCCCGACCGCCACTCGGTCTCGATCCCGGCGCTCTGGGCGGTGCAGCGGCTCTACGGCTGGTGTACGCCGGAGGGCATCCGCCAGGCCGCCGCGGTGATGCGGGTCACGCCGGCCTACCTCGAGTCGGTCGCCAGCTTCTACGACCTCCTGCACACCGATCCGGTGGGCGTCCACAAAGTCGCCGTCTGCACCAACATCAGCTGCTGGATGCGCGGCGGCGACGAGCTGCTCGACGCCTTCCGCGCCGCCGCGGCCGGGCAGGAGGACGACGTCTTCGTCACCGGCTTCGAGTGCCTCGGCGCCTGCGACATCGCGCCGATGGCCTCGATCGACGAGCGCTACTTCGGGCCGCTGGAGGCGAGCGAGGCGAGGACGGCGATCGACCAGTTGCTGGCCGGCGAGGATGTGCTGCCCGAGAAGTCCCTGGCGAAGCGGCCACTGGCCGGCGACGCCGCGGGCGCGAACGGGGGCGGCGATGCCTGAGACGCGCGTCCTGCTGGAGCACGCCGAGGACCCGAAGCTGCGCACGCTCGAGGGCTACAAAGCCCACGGCGGCTACGCGACGCTGGAGAAGGCCTACCGCGAGATGGAGGCCGAGGAGATCCTCAAGCAGCTCGAGGACTCCGGCCTGCGCGGGCGCGGCGGCGCCGGCTTCTCGATGGGCAAAAAGGCCTCCTTCCTGCCGCGCGGGGAGATGGCCAAGTACCTCTGCTGCAACGCCGACGAGTCCGAGCCCGGCGCCTTCAAGGACCGCGAGCTGATGCAGCGCAACCCGCACCAGCTGGTCGAGGGGATCGCGATCGCCGCGATCGCCGCCGACGCCGGCCACGCCTTCATCTTCATCCGCGGCGAGTACGACGCCCAGGCCAACATCCTCGACGCCGCCGTCGCCGAAGCCTACGAGGCGGGCTACCTCGGCGAGGACATCTGCGGCAGCCGCCGCGACCTCGAGCTGGTCGTCCACCGCGGCGCCGGCGCCTACATCTGCGGCGAGGAGACCGCGCTGCTCGACGCGCTCGAGGGCAAGCGCGGCAACCCGCGCCTCAAGCCGCCCTTCCCGGCCGTGCAGGGGCTCTACGGCGGGCCGACGCTGATCAACAACGTCGAGACGCTCTCCAACGTGCCGCGGATCGTCGCCAACGGCGCCGAGTGGTTCCGCGGCTACGGCACCGAGCAGTCGCCGGGCACCAAGGTCGTCTCGATCTCCGGCGGCGTGCGCCGGCCCGGCAACTACGAGGTCGAACTGGGGATCCCGACCCGCGAGCTGATCTGCGACCTCGCCGGCGGCCCGCTGCCGGGGCGGCGGATCAAGGCCTTCTACCCCGGCGGCTCCTCGGCCCCGGTGCTGACCGCGGACGAAGGCCTCGACCTCCCCTACTCCTTCGAGGCGATGGCCGAAGCGGGCTCGATGCTCGGCTCGGGCTCGATCATCGTCGCCGACGACACGGTCTCGATCCCGCTGATGGCGCTGCGCACGGCGCGCTTCTACCACCACGAGTCGTGCGGCAAGTGTACGCCGTGCCGGGAGGGCACCAACTGGACGGTGAAGATGCTGGAAAGGGTCGTGCGCGGCGAGGCGACGCCGATGGACCTCGACATCATCAGCTCGGTCCAGGAGAACATCATGGGCAAGTGCCTCTGCGTGCTCGGCGACTCGATGGCGATGCCGGTGAGCGCGATGGTGAAGAAGTTCCGGCCCGAGTTCGAGGCGGTAATCACCGCCGCCTCCTCTGCTCCCGCCCAACCGCAGGAATCAGATATGGATGCGGCTGGGCTCCCGCGTCCGGGGGCGGCGGCAGCCATATGAGCGATAGACAAGTGACGATCGTGATCGACGGCCGCGAGGTCGCCGCGAGCGAGGGCGAGATGCTGCACGACGCCGCCAAGCGGGGCGACGTCGAGATCCCCGTCTTCTGCTACGAGCCGAAGCTCGGCGACCCGGTCGGCGCCTGCCGCATGTGCCTGGTCGAGATCGAGGGGATCCCGAAACTGCAGACCTCCTGCTCGACCCCGGTGCGCGACGGAATGGTCGTCCACACGCGCACCGACCAGGTCAAGCACGCGCAGAGCGCCGTGGTCGAGTTCCTGCTCGTCAACCACCCGCTCGACTGCCCCGTCTGCGACAAAGGCGGCGAGTGCCCGCTACAGGACATCTCGATGGGCTGGGGCCCGGGCAAGAGCCGCATGACTGACGAAAAGCGGCACTTCGAGAAGCCGGTCGAGCTCTCGCCGCTGGTCGCGATCGACCGCGAGCGCTGCATCCTCTGCTACCGCTGCGTGCGCTTCAGCCAGGAGGTCTCCGAGGACTCGCAGCTGCAGCTCTTGGAGCGCGGCGACCGCACCTTCGTCGGCACCTTCGACGACCGCCCCTACGTCGACCCCTTCCACGGCAACATCACCGACCTCTGCCCGGTCGGCGCGCTGACCAGCTACACCTACCGCTTCCGCGCCCGGCCCTGGGACATCGAGCAGGCGGGCTCGGTCTGCACGCTCTGCCCGAGCCAGTGCAACGTCAGCTTCACCGTCCGCGACGAGCAGGTGAAGCGGGTGATCGCCCGCGACAACCCAGAGGTCGACGACGGCTGGCTCTGCGACCGCGGACGCTACGGCTTCGAGATGTTCGCCGCCGAGCAGCGGGTGACCGGCCCGCGACTGCGCGGCGGCCCCATCACCTGGGACGACGCGATCGCCAAAGCGGCCGACGCGCTTGCCGGCGCATCCGACATTGACCACCCTGGAGCGGGGTCAAACTCGGCTGCGCGCGCCGCCGCGATCGTCGGCGACGCCTCCAACGAGGAGGGCTACCTGGTGCAGCGCATCCTGCGCGAGGCGCTCGGCTCGCCGCACATCGAGTCGCGCGTCTCCCGCGGTCCCGGCCGCGAGACGCTGCTGCGCCTCGCCCAGCCGGAGCTGTCGGCGAGGGTGCGCGACATCGACGACGCCGACGCGATCCTGCTGGTCGGCTCCGACCCCCTGCACAGCTCGCCGATCCTCGACCTGCGGATCCGCAAGGCGATGCGCCGCAACGGCGCCAGGCTCGCCCTCGCCACCGACCGTCCGACGACCCTCGACGGCGGCGCGGCGGCCGTCGCCCGCTACGCCCCAGGCGAGGCGACCGGCTTCCTCGCCGGGCTGGCAACCGCCCTGCGCGGCGGCGGCGAGGCGACGGAGACCGCCGACATGCTGCGGGACGCCGAGCGCGTCGTCGTCATCTGGGGCGAGCGCATCGGCCGCGAGGGCGAAGCCGCCACCGCCGCGCTGCTCGACCTGGCCGCCGCGCTCGACCTGGCCGGCAAGGACGGCAGCGGCCTGCTCGAGATCCCCGACCTGACCAACGCCCGCGGCCTGCGCGAGGCCGGCTGCCTCCCCGACGCCGGCCCGGGCCTCACCCGACCTGCATCGAGCCCCCATTTGGGGTCCGATGCAGGTCGGATGGGGATGACAACCGAGGAGATCCGCGCAGCGCTCGAGTCCGGCGAGCTCGACACCGTCCTGCTCTTCGGCGTCGACCCCTTGCGCGACTTCCCGGACACCGCCGCCTGGGACGCCGCCCTCACCTCGGCCAAGAACGTGATCTGCTTCTCCACCTTCGAGACCGCCACCACGGCCAAGGCCGACGTCGTCTTCCCACTCGAGACGCACGCCGAGAAAGACGGCACGGTCACCCATCCGGACGGCCGCCTCCAGCGCGTCCGCCCAAGCGCCGGCCGCCCCGGCGACATCCGCCCGAACTGGGGAGTCCTCGCCGAGCTCTCCCTCGCGCTCGGCCACGACACAGGCATCGACTCCCAACCCTCGGCCTTCGCCGCGCTCACCGAAGCTGTTCCCTTCTACGCCGGCATCGGCGACTCCGACATCGCCGGCCGCGGCGTCCGCTGGCAGGACGGCCCCGGAGCTTCGAATCTCTCGCGGGACACGGGGGATGACGGGACGACCGAACCTGAGCGGGCGTCGGGTGCAGGGTCCCCAGGAACTCCCGGCGAAAGCCGGCCTGGGGACCCTGTGCCCGACGCCCTCACTCTTGGGACCTACCGAGATCTCTGGGCCGGCCCGATCACCGAGCTCAACCCGCCGCTGAAGTTCCTCGCCCCGCGGCAGCGCATCGAGCTCTCCCCCGCCGACGCCGAATCCCTCGGCGTCGCCAACGGCGAGACCGTCCGGGTCGGCCAGAACGGCTCCGCCGTCGAGGCCTCGGTCCAGATCCGCGAGCGGATCGAGCAGGGGGTCTGCTTCCTGATCGAGGGCACCGCCGAGGGCAACGCCAACGGCCTCCTCAACGGCTCGCCCGTCCACGTGGAGATCACAAGGATCGGCCCGCCCGCCCCCGGACGCGGGAGCGCCCGCGCGTCACAGTCTGATTCCCGCGTGGGCGCGGGAGCAGAGGAGGCGGGCGGAAGATGATGGTTCTTGCCGACACCCAGTTCGTCGAAGCGACCTGGATCATGATCGTCAAGTCGATCGTCATCTTCGCCGTGATCTTCGGCATCGTGCCGGTGATGACGGTGGTCGAGCGCAAGCTGATCGGCCGCTTCCAGCACCGCTACGGGCCCAACCGGGTCGGGCCGTTCGGCCTCCTGCAGCCGCTCGCCGACCTGTTCAAACTGATCAGCAAGGAAGGCTTCCGGCCGGTCGGCGCGATCCCGGTGCTGTACGTGCTGGGGCCGCTGCTGCCGGTGCTCTCGGGCGTGATGGCGCTGGCGATCATCCCCTGGGGGGATGTGCAGGACGGCGTCGGCCTCTACGGGATCGATGTGCCGATCGGCATCCTCTACTTCTTCGCCGTCGGCTCGATCGCCTTCTACGGCCTGCTGCTCGGCGGCTGGTCCTCGGGCTCGAAGTACAGCCTGCTGGGAGCGATGCGCGGCGCCGCGCAGCTGATCTCCTACGAGGTCTCGATGGGCCTGGCGCTGCTCGGCGCGATCATCATGGGCGGCTCGCTCTCGCTGGTCGACGTGGTCCACGCGCAGGGGGCGATCTGGTTCGTCGTGCCGCAGTTCGTCGGCTTCATCATCTTCATGCTCGCCGGC
>DATFMX010000099.1:0-35297 GCA_035266685.1 Solirubrobacterales bacterium | reverse complement strand
CCCGCACGACCCTAGCCCACGCAATTCACACCAGGATAAACGGGCAGTGCCTGAGCTCAAGGGTTGCGGCACTCGCTAGCTTGGCGGGACATCTGGTGGCCAAAGTGGTCCCAGTTCGGCGGCGCATGGCGCTGTCCATCGCGCAAAGCAGGAGCGTTGGGGGATCAGCACGTCGCTCCCGCTCCTCGGCCAAGGCGCGGGTGTCGAGGCCGGTCAGTTACGCACCCACATTAATAGTAGTCAGGCGTACTTCCAGGACGGTAGGCTCCTTGGCTTAATGTCAAGGGTCCGGGAGAAAGCGGCGAGGTCGCTGGCATGGGTCGCCAGTTACCTCGACATACTCACGCTCGCCTTCGGTGCCGCGGCGGCAGTGCTCGCGGTAGCGCATTCCGCCGGCTTCCCAAAGGCCAGCACGTGGTCAGCCGGTCACGCTCTCCCGCCAATCCAGATCGCGGCCGTCGCTGCTTGGGTAACGGGGCAGGTTTGCCTGGCGATCCAGGGAAGGCGCAGGAGGCGGAACCGGAAGCTGGAAGACGCGTGCCGGAACGTCGCAGCGTTCGTGGATGAAAAGTGCCCCTCGCTCCCACTCGCCGAGGTAGGGGTTCACATTTGGCAGGTTCCCCTGGTCAAACGTCAGCTTCGACGGGCCGGCAGTTTTCTGCTGATCGGAGACCGGGCGCGCTCTGGGATTCCGTGGACCAAGGGAAAGGGCGTCGTCGGGGAGGCCTGGCGCCTGAAGACGCATCTGACGAAGAACCTGGAGGAGATAAGAGCCAGGGCCAACACCAGAGAAGCATTCGAGGCCCTGCCGATAGACGACCGGCTTGGCCTCAGCTGGAGCGAGGTCCAGAGAACTCCTGGCTATAAGGCCGTCTACGCCCGTCCGCTGTATAGCCGGGAAGGCCAGGACCATGACATCAAGGGAATTCTCGCCATAGACATCCTTGGGGACGGGCACTACGGCGCTCTTGTGCGGGCCACCGAGGACGAGGGCTTTCTTGGCGTCATCGGCACCTGCGAAACTGCATTGAGTTCATAGAGAGAGGGGTAGATCTTCATGGCAACGCAGAAACCCGAAGTGACTCAGCAGTCTCAGGAGGGATCGGGGCCCGCGATCGTGTCGGTGGAGGCCATCAAGCGGCTGGAACGACTCAAGGCGCCCGAGCACCTGCTCAAGGCGGCTCGCAAGGCCCAAAAGACGAATCCACACTAGCCGCGCTTGACGGCATCAAGGGCGGCCGCCAGGTCACGCACTCGGTTTCGCATGATTGCGAGCGCGTCGAAAATCGGTCGGAGACGCCCGCAAAGTGGGTCACATCAGGCGAGATCAAGGGGATCCGGCGGTGTGCTCGGCAAGATCCGCGGGCTCAGCGTCTCGACCGGTTCCAACGAGAATCGCTGCTCCGAACGCTACGATCAGCTTGTACCTCGAACGTGCCCCGCGATCTGACCAATCGCCGAAAGACCCGCTTCGGCGGGTCTTCCTTATTGCGAAGCTCGTCGGCTAATACTCGTACGACCGGGCTTTGGCGTGGCGCTCTATCGCCAGGTTGACCAGGCGGTCGCATAGGGCTGGGTAGGGGAGGTCGGTGGACTCCCATAGCTTGGCGTAGACGCTTGTCTCGGTGAAGCCGGGCATGGTGTTCAGCTCGTTGACGAGGATCTGGCCGTCGGGCTCGACGAAGAAGTCGCAGCGGGCGAGGCCGGCGCAGCCGCCGAGGCGGAAGGACTCGATCGCCAGCTCGCGCAGGAGGGTCGTCTGCTCGGGGTCCAGCGGGGCGGGGACGATCAACTCCATGCCCCCGTCGCTGTACTTGGTCTCGTAGTCGTACCAGTCGCCGTGCGCGACGACCTCGCCGGGCTGGGAGGCCTCGACCGCCTCGTTGCCGAGCAGCGAGCACTCGACCTCGCGGCCGTGCGCCGAGGCCTCGACGATCACCCGCGGGTCGTGGCGCAGCGCCAGCTCGACCGCCCGGTCGAGCTCCTCGCCGAGGCTCTCGACCCTGCTGATGCCGACGCTCGAGCCGAGCCGCGAGGGCTTCACCCAGAGCGGCAGGCCGAGCTCCGCGCAGCGCTCGCGCCAGCCGGGCTCGCCGGCGCCGACGAACTCGACCTGCGGCAGGCCGGCCTCGGCGAACAGCCGCTTCAGCGTCAGCTTGTCCATGCAGATCGCCGAGGCGAGCACATCGGAGCCGACGTAGGGTAGGTCGAGCCACTCGAGCACGCCCTGCACGCTGCCGTCCTCGCCGAAGGGACCGTGCAGGGCGGGAAACGCCGCGTCGGCGCCGAGCAGCCCGCCGGCCGGCGAGAGCTCGACCGGCGCGCCGTCGTAGCTCCAGCCGCCGTCCCGCGCGATCGTCACCGCCAGCGGCTCGTGGCCGGCGTCCCCCAGCCCGCGCGCCACCGCCTCGCCGGAGCGCAGCGAGACGTCGTGCTCGGAGGAGCGACCGCCGCTGAGCACCGCGACCCTCATTCGAAGGCTTCGCCGCCTTCCGCCGCCCGCTTGCCGACCGTGATCGTCACCTGCGAGCCCGATTCGACCTTCGAGCCCGGCGGCGGGAACTGGTCGAGCACGCGGCCGATCTGCTGCGTCACTTCGGTTTCTTCTTCGCGCACGCTCGGTTCGAGCCCCGCTTCGCGCAGCGCTTCCACCGCTTCGCGCCGTTCGGAGCCGATCACGTTCGGCACCTTCGCTTCTTCGACGCCGGCCGAGACGACGATGCCGACGGTCGAGCCGCCCGCCAGCTTCGTGCCGGCGCTCGGCGACTGGCGGATCACCTCGCCCGCGGGCTTGGCGCTTTCTTCTTCTTCGACGCTGGGGCTGAATCCGTGGCCGCGGATCTGCTGCACGGCGACCGAGCGCTGCGTGCCGACGAGCACCGGCACCTTGCTCAGCTTCTGCCCCTTGGAGACGACGAGCAGGACGGTCGAGCCGCGGGTCGCCGTGCTGCCGCCGGAGGGTTCGGTGCGAATCACCGAGCCTTCTTCCACCGCTTCGGAGTTGACCCGTTCGACCTTCGGCTCGAAGCCCGCATCTTCGACCCGTTCCACGGCTTCTTCGACCGGCACGCCGGAGAGGCCGCCCGGCACCCTGCCGCTGCCCGGCCCGGCGCTGACGGTCAGCGCCACCTTCGGCTTCGAGCAGAACCAGCTGAGGAAGGCGCAGTCGAGCGACGCCCCGCCGGCCGGCGGGTCCTGCTCGAGCACGGTGTTGGCGGCAACTTCGCGGCGCACGTAGACGGGCTTGGCGACGGAGAACCCGTTCCGTTCGAGCCGTTCGGTCGCCGCGCTCCGCATTTCGCCGGTCACGCTCGGCACTTCGGTCGTCGTGTCTCGTGAGAGGCCCCAGCCGACCAACGCCCCGATCAGCACGGCGATCGCCGCCAGCGTCCACCAGATCCTGCGGCGCCGCCTGCGTCGCTCCTCCTCCTCGTCGGGCTCGGCCGCAAGCGCCTCGCCGGGGCCGACGACCGGCGGCGGCAGCGGCGCGAAGGACGCCGTGCCCCCACCGCCGCCCGGTTCGCGCGCCGCCGCGTCGAGCGCCGCGATGAACGCCTCGGCGCTCTGGAAGCGCTGTCCGGGGTCCTTTTCCAGCGCCCGCATGACGACGGCGTCGAGCGCCGGTGTGACCGCGGGGTTGATCGAGCTCGGACGCTGCGGCGTGTGCGAGACCTGTTTCATCGCGATCGCCACCGCCGACTCGGCCTCGAAGGGCACCCGCCCGGCCAACGCCTCGTAGAGCACCACGCCGATCGAGTAGAGGTCGGAGACCGCGGTCACCGCCTGGCCCTGCGCCTGCTCGGGCGAGAGGTAGTGCGGCGTCCCCATCACCGAGCCCGCCTGGGTGATCTCCGAGGCGCCGGCGCGGGCGATGCCGAAGTCAGTCACCGTCGCCAGGCCGTCGTCATCGACGATCACGTTCTGCGGCTTCAGGTCGCGGTGGACGACGCCGTGCCGGTGCGCGTAGCCGGCGCCCTCCAGCACTTGGCGGATCAGGCTGACCGACTGCTCCGGGGTCAGCCCCTGGTCGATCAGCTCCTTCAAGGTCCGCCCCTCGAGCAGCTGCATCGCGATGTAGTGGGTGCCTTCGACGTCGCCGCGGTCGAAGACGGCGACCACGTTGGGGTGCGAGAGCCCCGCCGCCGCCTCGGCCTCGCGTTCGAAGCGCTCGACGAACTCGCGGTCCTGGGCGAAGCGCCGGTGCAGGACCTTGAGCGCGACGCGCCGCTGCAGGTCGGGGTCCTCGGCCAGCCAGACATCGGCCATGCCGCCCGAGCCGATCCGGCGCAGCAGCCGGTACCTCCCGTCGATGACGCTACCTTCGCCGACTTCAGCCGACACGCTCAACTCCCTTCGCTTGCGAGGATGGATTCCGCCACGGCCTTGAAGATCGGCGCCGCCGCGTCGTTGCCGAACCGTTCGGTGCACTCGACCGTCGCCGCGATCGCGACCTGCGGGTCTTCCGCCGGAGCGAAGCCGATGAACCAGGCCTGGTTCTCCGCTTCGCCGCCGCCGCACGATTCGTTGCCCGGCGTTTCCGCCGTGCCCGTCTTGCCCGCCACCTGGACGCCCGGAATCGCCGCGTTGGTGCCGGTGCCTTCGCTGACCACGCCTTGCATCGCCGTCGTCAGCTCTTCCGCCGTCTGGCCGTCGATCGGCCGGCTGTACTCGGAGGGGTCGAGCCGCTTCGTCACGCGCCCGTCGGGGTCGATCACGCGGCTCCAGATCTGCGGCTTCATCAGCTTGCCGCCGTTGGCCACCGCGGCGGCGACCTCGGCCATCTGCAACGGCGTCACCGCCAGCCGCTCCTGGCCCATCGCAACGCGCGCGATGTCGACCGGGTCGCCGGGGCCGAGCAGTTCTTCTTCGTCGTAGACGCCGCTCTTGTAGACCTGATCGCTCGGCAGATCGATCGCCGGGGTCGAGTTGAAACCGAAGCGGTCCATGTATTCGAACAGCGTGCTCTCGCCGAGTTTCTGCCCGAGCTGGGCGAACCAGGTGTTGACCGAGCTGGTCAGCGCCGTGTCGAGCGAGATCGGCGGGAAGCTTTCGTTGAAGTCGTTTTCCAGCGGCTGCGCTTCGACTTCCAGCGGCGAGGGCGCGGCGAAGGCGGTCTGCGGCGTGATCAGGCCCGAGTCGAGGCCGGCCGCCGCGGTCACCACCTTGAAGGTCGAACCGGGCGGGTAGGTGCCCTGGGTCGCTCGGTCGAACAGCGGCCTTTCGAGGGTGTTGAGGTTGAACTTTTCAAGTTCGTAGGGGACACGGTTCGGGTCATACGGCGGGTTGGACGCCAGCACCTCGACCCGGCCGCTGGCGGGCTCGATCGCGACCACTGCGCCGAAGCCCTGTTCCTGCAGCGAGGACATCGCGACCTGCTGCGCCGCGGGGTCGATGTTGGTGACGATGTCGTCGCCTTCCTGGCTGCGCCCGGAGAGCTGCTCGAGGATCGAGCCGAATTCCGATTCGCTGCCGACCAGTTCGTCGTTGTGGAATTTCTCGAACTCGCTGTCGCCCTGGCGGACGAAGCTGTAGCCGATCGGGTGGCCGTAGAGCGAGCTCTGCGGGTAGCGGCGGCTGTAGCGCCGGCCGGCGCCGTGGCCCTTGGCGACCGACTTTGCCAGCACCGTTCCGTCAGCGGCGAGGATGCGACCGCGCCTGATCTGCTGCTGCTCGAGCAGCGGGCGCGCGTTGGCTTCCTTGCCCTTCAGCGCCTTCGCGTCGAAAACGGCCCAGTAGGACGTAAAGCCGATCAGCACCGCGAACAGCACGACGATCAGGCCGAAGAGCTTGACGATCTGCCGGTTCACCTGGCCGCCTCGCGTCGGGCGCGGTCGGAGATCAGCAGCAGCAGCGCCAGGAGGACGAAGTTGGCGACGATCGAGCTGCCGCCGTAGCTGATGAAGGGCAGGGTGACGCCGGTCAGCGGGATCACCCGGGTGACGCCGCCGACGATCACGAAGGCCTGGATCGCGAAGACCGCCGTGAGGCCCGTCGCGAGCAGCTTCGAGAAGCCGTCGTCGGCGAGCAGGGCGATCTTGAAGCCGCGCGCCGAGACCAGCAGGTAGGTGAGGATCACCCCGCAGGCGCCGAAGAGGCCGAGCTCGTTGACGATCAGCGAGTAGATCGTGTCGGTCTGCGCAGCCGGCAGCAGCGCCCTGTGCGTGCCGGGGAAGTCGATCAGCGCCTGGCCGAACCCCTTGCCGAACAGGCCGCCGTCGGCCTGGGCGAAGATCGACTGCAGGATCTGGTACCCGTTGCCCGCCGGTTCGTTGTAGGGGTTGAGCCAGATCTCGACCCGGTCGTGGACATGGGGAACGGTCGAGGCGAAGAACCAGGCGCCGAGCAGGAACAGCGCCATGCCGATGACGACGAAGGAGAAGCGCCCGGTCGCCACGTAGAGCAGCGCGAGGAAGGCGGCGAAGAACATCAGCGAGCTGCCGAGGTCGCGGATGAAGACGAGCATCAGCATCGACGCCCCCCAGACGACCAGCAGCGGCCCGAGGTGCTTGAGCGGCGGCAGGGTGACGCCGAGCACGCGCCGCGCGCCGACGATCAGCACCTCGCGATGCTCGCGCAGGTAGCTGGCGAGGAAGACGACGAGGCAGATCTTCGAGAACTCGGCCGGCTGGAAGGCGAGCGGGCCGAGCTTCACTCCGAGGTAGGCGCCGTTGACCTGCTGGCCGATCCCGGGCAGGCGCGGCGCCAGCAGCAGCAGCAGGCCGGCGCCGGCGATCGTGTAGCGGTAGCGCTCGAGTACGTCGTAGTCGCGCAGGAAGTGGATCGTCAGCGCGAAGAGGACGAGGCCGAGCACGAACCAGTTGGCCTGGTCGCGGGCGAGGCTCTCGTCGATCCGGTAGACCATCACCAGGCCGAAGGCGGTCAGGAGGGCGACCAGCGGGAAGAGGTAGGGGTCGGCGTCGGGCAGCCGCATCCGCAGGTAGGCGTGGGTCGCCAGGCAGACGGCGAGGAAGTAGGCGCCGTAGACGAGGCTGAGGTTGCCGAGCCGCGCGTTCTCCTGCGCGAAGACCGCGGCGAAGCCGGCGCTGAGCAGCAGCGCGACCGGGATCAGCGCCAGCAGCTCACGGTTGCGCGCGGGAGACCGCAGCGCGTTCAAGGAATCCCCTGGCTGCGTTCGATGTCTTCGAGCAGTGAGGCGGCGTCGGCCTGCGAGCGCACATCGTGGCCGAGGACCGCGTCGCGGCGCTTGCGGTTCAGCGCCGCGGTCTGTACCGGGCTGGCGTAGCGCTCTTCGTAGAGCTCGATGCCGAAGGGCAGTTCGTAGGGCAGGCCGCGGTAGAGGGCGACGCGTCCGCTGTCGTCGGTGCCGAGGAACCAGGCCTGGCGATTGCCGTACCAGGCGCCGAAGGCGATCGCCGCGAGGATCGCGACCACGGCGAGCAGCTTGGCCGCCGTGCGCAGGCCGCGGCGTGGACGCTTGGCGGCCTGCTGCTCGCGCCGTCCGCGCGCCGCCTCCGCGGCGGCCCGGCGCCGCACCTCGGTCGCGGTCAGCCCCGCCTCCTCGGCCGCGGCGCCGACCAGGGTCGCGTCCTCGGCGCGCTCGCCGAGCGGCGCCGAGGCATCGGCGAGGCGGAAGGCGAGCGCGGTGATGTTGTCGCGCCCGCCGGCGCCGTTGGCCTCGTCGACCAGCGTGCGCACGGCCTCGCGCATCGAGCCGGCCGCCGCGAGCACGGCGGCGATCCGCTCCTCCTTGACCATCGTCGTCAGCCCGTCCGAGCAGAGCAGGAAGACGTCGCCGGGGGAGGCGGGCACGGTCTGCAGGTCGACCTCGACTTCGGGCTCGGGGCCGAGCGCCCGGGTGATGATCGAGCGCTGCGGGTGGTCCTCCGCCTGGGCGTCGGTGATCTGCCCTTTGCGCCGCATCTCCTCGACCAGCGAGTGGTCGCGGGTCAGCCGCTCGAGCCTGCCGCGCCGCAGCCGGTAGGCGCGGCTGTCGCCGACATGGCCGATGCCGACCTCTTCGGCGCGCGCGTCGACGATCGCCGCGGTGATCGTCGTCCCCATCCCGGCCCGCGAGGGATCGGCGCGAGCGAGCTCGTGGATGCGCCGGTTCGCCTCCTCGATCGTCTCGCGCAGGAAGCCCTCCGCCGGCGCCTCGGGCAGGTCGCGGTCGAAGGCCTCGGCAGCCGTCTTCGAGGCGACCTCACCCGCCTGCGCGCCGCCCATCCCGTCGGCGACGACGAAGATCGGCGCACGGACGAAGAGCGAGTCCTCGTTCTCGCTGCGCTGGCGACCGGTGTCGGTGCGAAAGGCCTGGTCGTCGATCCGCAGCAAGCCTAGACTCCTCCCGCCTCGAACCTGAACTCGGTGTCGCCGATGCGGATCGTGTCACCGTCGATCAGCTCCGCTTCGCCGTGCAGCTCGGCGTCGTTGAGCAGCGTGCCGTTGGTCGAGCTCATGTCTTCGACGTAGGCGTGCCCATCGCGCGAGAAGACCCTCACGTGCAGGCCGGAGGCGTAGCGGTCCTCGATCGGCAGGTCGGCCTCCTGCGAGCGGCCGATCGAGAGCCCGCCGAAGAGGTCGAAGCGCTCGCCCTCGCGCAGGCCGCCGCCGCGCAGCGCCACCAGCCAGGCGTCGCCGCCGCTCGCCGGGGCGCCTTCGTAGGCCGGCACGGGATGGAAGCCGGTCGCGTCGGGCGCCGGGGAGACCGTGCGCCGCAGGTCCTTCAGCGCGCTGCGCGCGATCCAGAGCAGGAACAGGTAGAGGACGGCGAGGAAGCCGAACTTCAGCGCAACGGAGATCGGTTCGTAGTCCACCCCCGGCACCCTAGAGCCAACTGAGGCGCTACTGCTCGACGTCGAAACGGAAGGTCGTCGTGCCCACCGTGACCTGGTCGCCGGACTTGAGCCGGGTCGAGCCGACGCGGCGGCCGTTGACCTCGATCCCGTTGGTCGAGCCGAGGTCGGCGATCGTCCACTCGCCGCGCGAAGAGCGGCGCAGCTCGGCGTGGTGGCGGGAGACGTTGGGGTCGCGCAGGACGCAGTCGGCGTCGCGCGCGCGGCCGATCGTCGAGCGCTCGCCGTCGAGCACGTAACGGCGGTCGTCGACGGTGACGATCGCGCGGCTGGTCACTTCGGCGCGGTGCGAGGGTCGCTCCTCCGGTTGCGCCGGCGACTCGCGCACGGCCGAGTAGACCATCGTGTGGCCCTCCTCGCCCTGGCTCGGCGCCTCGCCCTCGTGCGCCGGCGGCTTCACCATGCGCGGCTGGATCCCGAACTCGCCGAGCCGCAGCCGCTCGTCGGTCTCGAAGGCGACGGTCGGCCGGGTCAGCAAGTCGTAGCCGCGGCGCCGCGCGTGCTCCAGCAGGTAGCCGGAGAGCTCCTGCTCGAGCGAGCGCTCATAGCCCTCGAGCCGGCCGCGGTCCTTGTCCGAGAGGAAGACCGTGTACTCGTTCGGCACGTAGACGCGGGCGATCCCGGCGGTCTTGTGCGCGTCCATCTCCTTGGCCAGCTTGCGCGCCAGTTCGACCGGCTGCACCTCGGAGCTGAAGGCGCGGCTGAATACCCCCTCGACCAGGCCTTCGATCCGACTCTCGAGGTTGCGCAGGACGCCGATCGGAAAATCCTAGAGATCGCGTTAGGGGAGCACGACCCCGTGGCCCAGGGCGAGCCAGGCGCCGAGCATCGCGGCGGCGGCGAGGGCGCCGGCGCGCAGGCCTGCCGCGGTGCGGGCTTCGGGGAGGTTGTCGGGGAGCAGGTCGAGCGAGTCCTCGATCGAGGCGCCGAGCTCTTCGAGGCCGGGGCGGTGACCGGGGCGGCGGCTGAGCGCCGCGTCGATCGTCTCGCCGAGCTCGCGCGGCAGGTCGGGACGCAGGCGGCGCAGCGGGCGGGCGCGGGCGCCGATCGCCCGCGCGGTCGCCGCCGGGGTGGCGCGCCGGTTCGGGTTCTCGCCGCCCCAGCACTCGTACAGCGTCAGGGCGAGCGAGTAGACGTCGGCCTCGGGCCCGGCGGCGCGGCCCTCGGCCTGCTCGGGGGCCATGTAGGCGAGGGTGCCGACGACGTCGCCGGGGGCGGTCAGCGAGGCGCCGTCGGCGAGCCGGGCGATGCCGAAGTCCATCAGCTTGGCGCGGAACTCCCCGTCTGGGGCGACGACGACGTTGTGCGGCTTGATGTCGCGATGCACGACGCCGCGCGAGTGGGCGTGGTCGAGCGCCTCGCAGAGGTCGGCGCCGATCTCGCCGATCTCGCGGTCGCTGAGCGCCCCTTCGCCGGCCAGGTCGGCGAGGGTCGAGCCCTCGACCAGCTCGGTGACGAGCAGCGCGTTGCCGTCCTCCTCGCCCATCTCATACAGCGTGACGATGCCCGGGTGGTTGAGCCGCGCCGCCGCCTGCGCCTCGCGCAGCACCCGCCGACCGGCCTCGCCGCGCGACTCGATCGCCTTGACCGCGACGGCGCGCTCGAGCCGCCCGTCCCAGGCCTCATAGACGACGCCGAAGCCGCCGCTGCCGATGCGGCGCTCGATCAAAAAGCGGTTGAGCACGAGGGAACCGACCAAGACTCCTCCGAGTTCGCCGCGATTCCGCTCCTTCCTGCGACATACTCCCTGCTTCTTGGAGGATTCCCTCGCATCAGGGCCGGGGCGCCGCGGGCGCCCGCCACGCCGTCCCGAACGGCAGCAGATCCTGCTCAGGCGCGGACTGGCGCTCGGCGCCGGCCTGCTCGTCCTGATCCTGATCGTGCTCGGTGTGCGCGGCTGCCTCAACGCGCGCAAGCACCGCGCGCTCAGCGACTACGCCGGCAACGTCACCCAGATCGTCCAGGAGACCCAGCAGACGAGCAAGCGCTTCTTCGGCAAGCTCTCGGACCCCGGCAAGCTCTCGGTCACCGAGTTCGTCGCCGAGGTCAACGCCGACCGCAGCGCGATGGACAACTACGTCTCGCGGATCGACTCGCTCGACACCCCGGGAGATATGAGCAGCGCGCAGCGCTCGCTCGAGCTGACCTACGAGCTGCGCGCCGCGGCGATGACCGAAATCGCCGAAAAGATGAGCACCGCGCTGGGCGACGTCGGCTCGAAGAAGGCGACCGAAGCGATCACCAGGCAGATGGGCGTGCTGGCGGCGAGCGACGTCGTCTACGCCGAAGTCGCCCGGCCTGAAATCGACGGGGTGCTCGCCGACAACGGGATCGAGGGGGACGATGTGCCGAAGAGCGAATTCGTCCCCGACGGGACCAAGTGGCTGGGCGAAAACGCGGTCGGCTCGGCGCTCGGCTCGGTCAGCGGCTCGAGCGGCGGCACGGCGACGCCCGGCGTACACGGCCTGGGCCTGCTCGGCACCAGCATCAACGGCACCGAACTGTCGAGCGAAGAAGCGACGAACGTCAGCGCCGAAGAAACGCCGGAAGTCGAAGTGCGGGTGCAGAACCAGGGCGATTCGACCGAGAACGGGATCACGGTCTCGGTGACCGTGAACGGCAACACGCTGACCGGCGAGATCAGCAGCATCGAAGCGGGCGGCGAAGAATCCGTGACGATCCCGCTGACGCCGGCGCCGAAGGGCGAAGCGACGCTTGAAGTCGAAGCGGAACCGGTGCCGGGCGAGGAAATCGCGGAAAACAACGAAGCCTCGTACACCGTCGTCTTCGAATGAGGGGGGCAGGGCCTCTCTCATGAAGGTCACCTTTCTCGGACCAGCGGGGACCTTCACGGAAGATGCGTTGCGAGAGGCTTCCTTGCCCGGGGGTGAAGCTGAGGGGAAGATGGAGATGGTGCGGATGCCCACTGTGCACGATGCGATCGTTGCGGTGGAGCGGGGTGAGAGCGAGCGGGCGTTTGTGCCGTTCGAGAACTCGATCGAGGGGTCGGTGCGCAGCACGCTCGACACGCTCGCCTTCGAGACCGAGGATGTGGCGATCGTCGGCGAGCACGACTTCCGCGTCCATGCCCACCTGATCGCCCGCGAGGGCGTCGAGCTCGGAGATGTCGCGGCGGTCCTATCCCACCCCCAGCCGCTCGCCCAGTGCGCCGGCTTCCTGCGCGAGAAGCTGCCGGCGGTCGAACGGCGCAGCGTCAGCAGCACGGCGGAGGCGGTGCGGATGGTCGGCGAGTCGGTGCGCCCCTGGGCGGCGATCGGGGCGCGCGCGGCGGCCGAGCTCTACGGCTGCGTCCTGCTGCGCGAGGGGATCGAGGACGAGCAGGACAACGTCACCCGCTTCGTCTGGATCGCGCCGGCCGGAACGGCGGCGAGCGCCGGCGGGCCGCACCGGACCTCGCTGGTCTTCTCCGAGCTCGGCGCCGATCACCCGGGCGCCCTGGTCGACGCGCTGCGCGAGTTCTCCAGCCGCGAAGTCAACCTCAGCCGGATCGAGTCGCGGCCCCTGCGCCGCGGCCTCGGCCGCTACATGTTCTTCTGCGACCTCGAAGGCGGCGTCGCCGACGAGCCCGTCGCGGAGGCGCTGGAGGCGCTGCGGGCAAAGGCCGAGAACGTGAGGATCCTCGGCTCCTACCCGATCGGTTGAGCGGCCTGCGTAGAATTCCCGAGCAAGATGGCACGTGTGCTCGTACTGAACGCGACGTATGAGCCGATCAACGTTTGCACGTTGAGACGCGCCGCTGTGCTGCTCTTGAAGGAGAAGGCCGAGCTGCTGGAGCGCCGGGCGGGGGCGATCCACTCCGAGCACATGACGATGGAGCGACCCGATGTGATCCGCCTGGTCAGCTACGTGAAGGTGCCGCGCGAGGCGCACCGGCGCAAGATCACCAGGCGCGCCGTGCTCGCCCGCGACTCCTGGACCTGCCAGTACTGCGGCTCGACCAAATCCGGGCTGACCGTCGACCACGTGATCCCCCGCAGCCGCGGCGGCAAGTCGGTCTGGGAGAACATCGTCGCCGCCTGCGCCAGCTGCAACCGACGCAAGGGCAACCGCCTGCCGCGCGAGATCGAGATGCACCCGAAGAAGACGCCAAAGGCGCCCGGGCCGAGCATCTTCATCCAGGTGGCGAGCCCGAACATCCCGCCCGCCTGGCAGCAGTACTTACCCGTCGCCGCCTAGCTCGTCCTGCTGCGGGGCGTCCTCGGCCGGCGCCGCCTCCTCCGACTCGACGACCAGGGCGACGGCGCTGACGCGGTCGTCCTCGCGCATGTTCATCACGCGGACGCCCTGGGTCGCGCGGCCCATCAGCGAGATGCCGCCGGCTTCGGTCCGCTGCACCATGCCCAGGTGGGAGATGAAGAGCAGGTCCTGGTGCTCGCGGACCACCATCGCCCCGGCGAGCCCGCCCTTCTTCTCGGTCAGCTTCATCGTCAGCACGCCTTTGCCGCCGCGCCCCTTGACCGGGTAGTCGGCGATCGAGGTGCGCTTGCCGTAGCCGTTGTCGGTGACGACGAAGAGCTCGGTGTCGTCACGGGCGACGTCCATCGCCAACACGCGGTTCTCCTCGCCGTCGATCTTGCCGGCGACGTTCATGCCCTTGACGCCGGAGGCGACCCGGCCCATCGACCGCGCGGCGCTCTCGGAGAAGCGCACCGCGTGGCCCGACTTCGAGACCATCAGCAGATCGTCGTCACCCGACGTCAGTCGCACCCCGACCAGCTCGTCGCCCTCGCGGATCTTGATCGCGATGATCCCGTCGGCGCGGATCGGCGTGTTGTAGTCGAGGAACTCGGTTTTCTTGATCTGCCCCTTCGCCGTGGCGAAGGCGAGGTACTTGTTCTCTTTGAAGTCGCGGGTCGGGATCACCGCCATCACCCGCTCCCCTTCGCGCAGCGGCAGCAGGTTGTTGAGCGAGCTGCCTTTCGCCGTGCGTGCGCCCTCGGGCAGCTCGTAGACCTTGAGCCGGTAGACCTTCCCCCGGTTGGTGAAGAAGAGCAGGTAGTCGTGGGTCGAGCAGATGTGCAGGTGGGCGATGTAGTCGTCCTCTTTGAGGTTCATCCCCATCACCCCGACGCCGCCGCGGCGCTGCTGGCGGTAGGTGGCGAGCGGCAGCCGCTTGACGTAGCCGGAGGCGGTCAGCGAGACCACCATCTGCTGGTCGGCGATCATGTCCTCGATTCCGACATCGCCCTCGAAGTGGGCGATTTCGGTCCGCCGCTCGTCGCCGTAGGAGCCGACGATCTCGTTCAGCTCCTCCTTGACCAGGCCGAGCACCCGGGCCTCGTCGCCGAGGATCGTGCGCAGCTCGCCGATCCGCTCGAGCAGGTCGGCGTGCTCGGCGCGGACTTTGTCGGACTCCAGCGCGGTCAGCCGCTGCAGGCGCATGTCGAGGATCGCCTGCGCCTGCTCGCGCGAGAGCTCGAACTGCGAGATCAGCCCTTCGCGCGCCGCGTCGGGGTCTTTCGAGCCGCGGATCAGTTTGATCACCGCGTCGAGGTTGTCGAGCGCGATCAGCAGGCCCTCGAGGATGTGGGCGCGGGCCTCGGCGCGGCGCAGTTCGTACTGGGTGCGCCGGGTGACGACCTCGCGCTGGTGCTCGACGTAGTACTTGACCAGCTCGAGCAGGCTCAGCGTGCGCGGGACCCCGTCGACCAGCGCGACCATGTTGATCCCGAAGCTGGTCTGCATCGCGGTTTTCTTGTAGAGGTTGTTGAGCACGACCTTCGCCGGCTGGCCACCGCGCTTGAGCTCGATCACCAGCCGCATGCCGGAGCGGTCGGACTCGTCGCGCAGGTCGGAGATCCCCTCGAGTTTCTTGTCGCGGACGAGATCGGCGATCTTCGTGATCAGGCCGTTGTCGCCGCCCTTCTTGACCGTGAACGGCAGCTCGGTGACGACGATCGCGTCCTTGCCGCCCTTCAGCGGCTCGACATGGGCGCGGGCGCGGACCTTGACCGTGCCGCGGCCGGACGCGTAGGCGTCGCGGATCCCCTCCAGGCTCATGATCCCGCCGCCGGGGAAGTCGGGGCCCTTGATGTGCTCCATCAGACCGGCCAGGTCGATGGCCGGATCGTCGATGTAGGCCGCGACCGCGGCCGAGACCTCGCGCAGGTTGTGCGGCGGGATGTTGGTCGCCATCCCCACCGCGATCCCCGAGGAGCCGTTGACCAGCAGGTTCGGAAAACGCGAAGGCAGGATCGCCGGCTCCTGCGTCGATTCGTCGTAGTTGGCGGCGAAGTCGACCGTGTCCGCGTCGATGTCGCGCAGCATCTCCGTCGCGAGCCGCCCCAACCGCGCCTCGGTGTTGTGGCTGACGAAGCCGTTGGTCAGGAAGGAGTGGTCTTTGCTGTCGACCCTGACCGAGTACACATCCTGGACGCCGGCATCCTGAACCGACTCGACCTCCGCGTAAAAGTAATCACCCGTGACCAGTGGCTCGACAACCTTGCGGACCTCGGCCGACTCGATCCGCTCCATGATCGCCGGGCCACCAGCTCTGTCGCGGTCCCCCCACTTCAGTCCTGGCTCGCCCTCGGATTTCAGATAGCCACCGACGAGTTCAGTCGGATCCTGCTGCGGCAGGGGTTCGAGCTGCGAGCGGAGTTGAAGCACGCGATCGCCGGGCTTGATCTCCTCGAGGAGCTTCCAGAGCAGTAGGGGAACGCCCTCCATGTCGACCAGGCAGAGAACCGGGTGGTTCTGGGTGCCGGTTAGCTCATGGCCCTGAGCGGTACGCAGGCGTAGGGTCGGGTGCTCGCCCGAATGGAAGAGCTTCGACGCGTGGACGGGTCGCCCAAGACGATCGAGCACTTCGAGGTCGACGTCGTTGTCGGAATTCGGCTCCATGCCGGCTGCCAGCGAGTCGATGCGCACCGTGCCGTGCGTCGTGGCCACCCGCGTGTCGCCGGCGACGCAATACCTCATAGCGGCTGCCGGGTCGTCGTCGATCGAGCCGAAGTTGCCCTGGCCGTCGACCAGCGTGTAGCGCAGCGAGAACTCCTGCGCCATGCGGACGAGCGTGTCGTAGATCGCCGAGTCGCCGTGCGGGTGGTACTTGCCCATCACCTCGCCGACGATGAAGGCGCACTTGCGGTAGGCGCGGGTCGGCTGCAGGCCGATGTCGTGCATCGCGTAGAGCACGCGCCGGTGGACCGGCTTGAGCCCGTCGCGCACATCCGGCAGCGCCCGGCCGACGATCACGCTCATCGCGTAATCGAGGTAGGACGAGCGCATCTCCTTCTCGAGCTCGCGCTCCTCGATCCTGCCCGTCAGGGCCTCCAATGCCATCTAGCGACCGCCTCTCTCACACATCGAGGAATTTCA
This sequence comes from Solirubrobacterales bacterium, assembly GCA_035266685.1. Lineage (GTDB taxonomy): Bacteria > Actinomycetota > Thermoleophilia > Solirubrobacterales > 70-9 > VRUE01. The sequence goes on along the minus strand of DATFMX010000099.1, from coordinate 19,143 downwards.
CGTCCTTCGCGTTGCTCTCGATGAAGTCGCGCCGCGGGCCGACCTGGTCGCCCATCAGCATCGAGAAGATCTGGTCGGCGGCGGTCGCGTCGTCGAGCGTCACCCGGGCCAGCGTGCGGGTCGCCGGGTCCATCGTCGTCTCGCGCAGCTGGTCGGCGTTCATCTCGCCCAGGCCCTTGAAGCGCGTCAGCTGCACCCCGTGACGGGCCAGCTCGAGCACCGCCGGCCGCAGCGCCTGGAATGAGCGCGCCTCTTTCGTCCGGCCGGCGTAGCGCACCTCGAACGGCGGCCGGCCGACCTGCTTCAGCAGCGCGGCGTGGACCTCGGTGAATTTGCGGTAGTCGTGATGCTCGAAGAGCTCCCGCGGCAGTCGGTGGGTGCGCGCCAGGCCGCTCTTGCGTTCGAGCGCCTTGACCACCAGACCTTCGTCGGAGTCCTCGACCAGCTCCGTCTCATACGGCTCGCTCTCGTCCTGCTTGCCGCCGAGCACCTTGCGCGCCGAGGCGAGCGTCGCGGCCTCTTCGTCGAGCAGGCTCGACTCCTCGAGGAAGCGCACGGTCTCGTGGCCGAACTCGGCCTGTAGCGAGGAGCCCCACCCCTCGTACTCTTTCGCCCGGCGCACGTAGCTCTGCCAGCGGCTCTTGCTCAACTTCGCCGTCTTGCCGTTGACGTCGGCGACCTCGATCTCCTCGAGCTTGTCGCGCAGCAGCAGCTCCTCGAGTTCCGGCTCGCGCTCCAGGTAGGTCTCCTGGTTGCCCTGCTTGACCCGGTAGAGCGGCGGTTTGGCGATGTAGACATAGCCGGCGTCGATCAGCTCCGGCATCTGTCGGTAGAGGAAGGTGAGCACCAGGGTGCGGATGTGCGCGCCGTCGACGTCGGCGTCCGTCGCCATGACGATTTTGTGGTACCTGGCGTCCTCGAGGTTGAACTCCTCGTGAACTCCGGTGCCGATCGCCGTGATCAGCGCCTGCACCTCGTTGTTGGCGAGCACCTTGTCGATGCGGCTCTTCTCGACGTTGATGATCTTGCCGCGCAGCGGCAGCACCGCCTGGGTCGAGCGGTCGCGGGCCTGCTTGGCCGAGCCGCCGGCGGAGTCGCCCTCGACCACGAACAGCTCCGCGTCACGCGGGTCCTTGACCGTGCAGTCGGCGAGCTTGCCCGGCAAGGTCGAGTTCTCCAGCGCCGACTTGCGCCGCGTCAGGTCGCGCGCCTTGCGCGCCGCGTCGCGAGCGCGCGAGGCGTCGATCGCCTTGGTGATGATGCGCCGCGCGTCGCCCGGGTTCTCCTCGAGGAACTCGGCCAGCTTGCGGTTGACCGTCTCCTCGACCAGGCCGCGGATCGGCGGGTTGCCGAGTTTGGTCTTCGTCTGCCCCTCGAACTGCGGGTCGTGCAGCTTGACCGAGATCACCGCGGTCAGTCCCTCGCGCACATCCTCGCCGCCGAGGTTGCCGTCCTTCTCTTTGAGAATGCCTTTGCTGCGGGCATACGCGTTGAGCGTCCGCGTCAGCGCCGCGCGGAAGCCGGAGAGGTGCGAGCCGCCCTCGTGGGTGTTGATGTTGTTGGCGAAGCTGAAGATCGACTCCTGGTAGGAGTTGTTCCACTGCATCGCCACCTCGACCTGGCCCTCCTCCTCGTCGCCCTCGAAGAAGATCGTCTTCTTGTGCAGCGTGTCCTTGTTCTCGTTCAGGTGCCGGACGAAGTCCTCGATCCCGCCGTCGTACTGGAAGGTGACGCTGTTGGTCTGGCCGCGCTCGTCGACCAGCTCGATCTTCAGGCCGCGGGTGAGGAAGGCCGTCTCGCGCAGCCGCTCGGCCAGGGTCTGGAAGTCGAAATCGACCTCTTCGAAGACCTCGGGGTCGGGCTGGAAGGTGATCGTCGTACCGTGGTCTTTGCTGGCCGCGCCCTTGGCGAGGTCGGCCTGTGGCTTGCCGCGCTCGTAGTCCTGCGTCCAGACATGGCCGTCGGTTTGGATTTCGAGGTGCAGGCGCTCGGAGAGGGCGTTGACGACGGAGACACCGACGCCGTGCAGACCACCGGAGACCTTGTAGCCGCCGCCATCGCCGAACTTGCCGCCGGCGTGGAGGACGGTGAGGACGACCTCGGCCGCCGGGCGGCCCTCCTTCTCCATCGTCCCCACCGGGATACCGCGGCCGTCGTCCTCCACGGTGCAGCTGTCGTCCGGATGGAGGACGACGCGCACGTGGTCGCAATGCCCGGCCAACGCCTCGTCGACCGAGTTGTCGACGACCTCGTAGACGAGGTGGTGAAGGCCGCGCGGCCCGGTCGAGCCGATGTACATCCCGGGTCGCTTGCGAACGGCTTCGAGGCCCTCCAGGACGGTGATGTCCTGGGCCCCGTAGGAGGCTCCGTCTTTCGCCTTGTTCGACCCGGCGCTCTTCTTCTCGTCAGCCAACTGGTCCCTTCCGCATGTCAAAGAAAACCCCGGCCGCCTGGCGCTGTCGGCGCCACGGTCGGGGCAATCGATCGAGTTGACATAAGGATACCAGTTCGGCCCCCCGGAATCCCCGCCCGCGGATAAAAAAACCCCTGCAAATCAGGGTAAAATGTGACGGCTTTCAGTCGTCCTGCACACGGAAGCGCAGAGTCTTCGGCGCGGTCTCCCCGAGGCGCGCCCGCAGGCCCTCGAGCAGACGCGCCTGCATCAGGTCGAGCTCCTCGGCCCAGACGGCGTCGGCGCAGGCGACGGTGACCTCTCCACCGCGTTCGGCGACCGGTCGGGCGGCAGCCGCGAGCTGCTCGCCGACGACCTCCGCCCAGACCGACTGCACCGCCGCGAGGCCGGTCCGCGGCGCCGCCCGGTCGAGCGCCGTGCGGAAGGCGCCTGACGCGCGACGGGGAGCCGGGCGGCGGCTCACGCGGCAGCCGATCTGACGACCTCGAGCGGCATGCGGACCACCCGGGCGCGCGCGAGCGCTGGGACCGACTCGTCGGCCGCGGCGGTGATCAGGACCTGCCCGCCGCCGCCAAGGCGCTCGATCAGGCGCTCGCGTCGCTGCGGGTCGAGCTCGCTCATCACATCATCGAGCAGCAGCAGCGGAGCGACGCGGCGAGCCGCCATCAGCGCCTCCCGCTCGGCGAACAGCAAAGCGAGCAGGGCCGTTCGCTGCTGCCCCTGCGACCCGTAACGCCGCAAGGACTTGTCGGCGAGCTGGATCTTCAGCTCGTCCAGGTGGGGTCCCCAGGAGGTGCGGCCGAGCCGCAGATCGGCCTCGCGGCGCTCCGCCAGGCCGGCGCGAATCTGCTCCGCTGAGCCCGCGGCGCGCGGCGCGTACTCGAGCGAGGCGTCCCCCGGCAGCCCGAGGTCCTCGGCGGCGGCGGCGAAGGGCGCCGCCAGCTCGGCGACCGCGTCGTCCCGAGCCGCCACGAGCGCGGCGGCGGCCTCCGCCAGCCCTTGATCCCAAACACCCAGGTCCCCGCCGCCCTGGCCGCCGCCGATGCGTGCCAGCAGAGCGTTGCGCTGCGCGAGCGCCTGACCGTAGCGCTGGCGCAGCGGCGCGCGCGACGGCCAGCGAGCGGCGACGTAGCGGTCGAGGTGGGCGCGGCGCTCGCCTGGCGGCCCCTTGATCAGCGCCAGCCGGTCGGGCGAGAAGACCGCAACCGGCGGACGCCGGCGGGCCACCTCCGCCGGCTCGGCCGGATTGCCGTCGAGCAGGTGGCGGCGCCCTTCTCCGCGGCTGACCGAGGCCAGCAGTCGATGCTCGATGCCGTCTTCGTCGCGGACGACAGCCTCCGCCCGGGCGAACTGGCCGCCGAACGGAATCAGCTCGCGCCGGTCGGAGGTGCGAAAGGAGCGGCCGGTGAGCGCGAAGTAGAGCGCCTCGAGCAGGTTCGTCTTGCCGGCGCCGTTTGGGCCGATCAGGCTGACGACACCCTCGTCGAGCTCGACCCGCGCCCCGTCGAGACTGCGCAGCGGCCTCGCTTCGACGGCGGCGACCAGCACCGGAACCGCTAGACGTTGAGCCGGATCGGCATCACGAGGTAGCGGAAGTCTTCGTTGTCGACCGGCTGCAACAGGCCCGGCCGCAGCGGCGAGATCAGCCGCAGCACGACCTCGTCGCCCGCGACGCTTTCGATCCCGTCGCGCAGGAACTCGGGGTTGAAGCCGATCTCCAGCGGCTCGCCGTCGAAGGCCGCCGGCATCGTCTCCTCCGCGTCGCCGACGTCCGGCGTCGAAGCGGAGACCTTGAGCTCGCCCTGTGAGAAGGCCAGGCGCAGCGGCGCGTTGCGCTGCGCCAGCTGGCTGACCCGGCGCACGACGTCGAGGAATTCCGTCCGCGGCAGGCGCACATCGTGCTCGTAGGACTCCGGCAGGAGTTGTCGAAAGTTGGGGAACTGCCCGTCGATCAGCCTCGTGTTGAGGAGGATCGCCCCTGCCCTGAACAGCGCCTGATTGGAGAGCAGGCTGACCGCGACCTCCTCGACCTCGCCGGCGCCGACCAGCCGGCCGAGCTCGCGCAGCGCCTTGGCCGGAATATTCGCCTCGAGCTCGCCGCCGATCGGGCTCTCCAGCTCGGTCCGCTTGACCGCCAGGCGGTAGGAGTCGGTGGCGACCATCGTCATCTCCTGAGCGGAAGCGCTGACGAGCACACCGGTGAGCACGGGCCGCATGTCATCCCGCGAGGCCGCGCGGGCGACGAGCTCGACCGTCTCGGCCAGGGCGGCGGCGGGAATCTTCAGCGGCTCCTCGCCCTCCTCGGGCAGGTGGGGGAAGTCCTCGGCCGGCAGCGTGCGCAGATGGAAGCTCGAGCCGCCGCTGCGGAGCTCGACGTCGCGCTCGGAGTCGCGCAACTCGATCTCGACGCTCTCGTCGCCAAGCGAGCGGGCGAGCTCGGCGAGCAGACGACCCGGCAGCAGGGCGGTCCCGGCGCCGTCGACCCCAGCCTCCATCTCGGTGCGCAGGCCCATCTCGCCGTCGGTGGCGGTCAGCGCGACGCCGTTCTCCGACGCGCTGAGGAGGATCCCCGACAGGGCCTGGGTGGCGGCGCGGGTCGAGACCGCGCGGGAGACGATCGAGAGCTTGGCGACGAGCTCGGTTCGTTTGATGGTCAGCTTCAAATGACTGATGTCCTCTTGAGTTGGGTTAGTTCCTGTGGAAACTGTCAGAGCCGGCGGATTTCTGCATGGCTACGCGGTTCCGAGCCTGTGGAGGGGCTTGGGGAAAACGTTGATTCTTGCAGCGGCGGCGGAGGTCACGACGGTTCGCGGGAGGGGCTGTGGATAGCGGCGCGCAACTCTGCGACCTGGCGGGCGAGCTCGCTGTCCTCGCTGAGGCTCGTTTCGACTCGGCGCAGGGAGTTGAGGACAGTCGAATGGTCGCGTCCGCCGTAGAGACGCCCGATCTGCGGTAGCGAGAGGTCGGTCGCCTCGCGGGTCAGGAGGATCGCGACCTGGCGCGCGCGCAGCGGGGTGGCGGCGCGGCTGCCGCCGACGAGTTCGGCGCGGGAGAGGCCGAACGCGGCAGAGACGCGCTGCTGGATCTGCTCGACGGCGCTCGGCTCGCTCTGCTGCGCCCGGTGGGGGATCAGCTCGGCGATCAGCTCGGCGCTGAGCGGCTTCGCGGTCAGCGAGGCGTGGGCGATGACCTTGGTCAGGGCCCCGTGCAGGCGGCGTACGTTGGCGTCGATGCGCTGGGCGAGCTCACCCAGGGCGCCATGGTCGTCGGTGTCCAGGCCGGCCTCGCGGGCCAGCCGCTGCAGAACCGTGAGGCGGGTGGCGAGGTCGGGTGCTTCGACCGGGATCGCGAGGCCCCACTCGAAACGGTCGCGCAGGCGCGTCTCGAGCGTCGAGAGCTCGCTGGGCAGGCGGTCGGCGGAGAGGACGAGCTGGCTGCCGCCCTCATACAGAGCGTTGAAGGTGTGGAAGAACTCCTCTTCGGTGTGCTGCTTGCCCTGCAGGAACTGGACGTCGTCGACCAGCAGGACATCGAGGTCGCGGTAGCGGTTCTTGAACTCCTCGGCGCCGCTCGAGCGCAGGGCGCCGACGAACTCGTTGGTGAAGCCCTCGGCGGTCGTGTAGCGGACGCTGAGGCCGGGGGCGTTGGCCCGCAGGTAGTTGGCGATCGCGCCGAGCAGGTGGGTCTTGCCGAGGCCGGGCGGGCCGTGCAGGAACAACGGGTTGTAGGCCTCCGACGGCGTCTCGGCGACGGTCAGGGCGGCAGCATGGGCGAGCCGGTTGCCCTCGCCGATGACGAAGCGCTCGAAGGTGTAGTTGGGGTTCAGCTCGACCGCCGGCGTGGTCCGCGACGCGACGCTCGCGTCGGCGCCCGCGGAGGCGAAGGCGATCTCACCGAACGGGGCGCGGGCGGCCTCGAGCGCTTCGCGGAGCAGCGGCTGGTAGCGCCGGTCCACCCAGGTCTGGATCCCCTCCGGCGCGGTCAGGTAGAGGGTCGCGCCCTGTGCGCCGACCGGACGCAGCGGGTCGAGCCAGATCTCGAAGGTCGAGGGGGGCACGGCCTTGCGGAGATGAGCGCGCACCTCGTCCCAGAGCTTGTCGAGGTTCTGTCCAGGCGAGTCCGCGGGCACCGCCGAGCGACGATAGCGGCGGCCGTAGGGCTCGATCCCAGGGGTGCCGCAAATGCCGCAGAAATGATTCCGGGGTCGAGGACCGATGGCGTCGGCACGTACGTATACTGCGACGGCCAATGAAGCGCACCTACCAGCCGAAGAAGCGGAAGCGGGCAAAGACGCACGGATTCCGGGCGCGAATGCGGACGCGCGGCGGACGCGCGATCCTCAAGCGTCGGCGCAGCAAAGGCCGGAAGCGGCTGACTCCGTAGGGATGCCGAAGCGACGCCGCCTCTCGCGCAGCGGCGAGTTTGACCGCGTCTACCGCGACGGCGCCTCGCACGCCACCCGCTATCTAGTGCTCTACAGCTTCCCCCGCAAGAACGAGGACACCGCTGATGTCCGTCTCGGCGTCTCGGTGAGCCGCAAGGTCGGCGGCGCCGTCGATCGCAACAAGGTGAAGCGGACGCTGCGCGAAGCGTTCTGGGAGCTCTCCGAGCGCCTGCCGGAGGGCCACGACTTCGTCGCCGTCGCGCGGCCTGAAATCAGCGGCCTGATCGAGCGCGAGGGGCTGGGCGGGGTTCGTGCGAGCCTCGAAGAGGCGCTCGCGCACACCTCTCCAGGGGAGCGTTCCACGTGAAACGCGTCCTGCTGGCGCCGATCGCCGCCTACCAGCGCTGGGTCTCGCCGTCGCTGCCGCGTCGCTGCCGCTACGAGCCGACCTGCTCGGCCTACGCGACGCAGTCCATCCGTCGCTTCGGCCTACGCGGCGTCCTCCTCGCCGCCTGGCGGATCCTGCGCTGCAACCCCTTCAGCCACGGCGGATTCGACCCGGTTCCCGACCGCTTCACGCTGCGGGTCGGGCCGGTCGACCCGAGCGAGTACCACCGTCACCACGGGGCGCATACGTGATCCCCGTCGCCGACATCCTGCAGCCGCTGGTCGACATCGCCAATGGCGCCCTCAAGTTCTTCCACGACAGCGCCGGCCTCAGCTGGGGCATGTCGATCATCGCCCTGACGATCTGCACGCGGGCGATCCTGATCCCGCTCACCTACAAATCGCTGAAGGGGATGCGGGCGCTGCAGGCGCTGCAGCCGCAGCTGAAAGAGATCAAAGAGAAGTACAAGAACGACCAGCAGCGCATGCAGCAGGAGATGATGGCGTTCTACAAAGAGAACAAAGTCAACCCCTTCGCCTCCTGCATCCCGCTGGTCGCGCAGCTGCCGGTCTTCATCACCCTCTTCCACGTGCTGCGCAACGAGCTCCCGGCCGATATCGGCTGCGAAGCGGGGCACTGTGGCAGCGAAGCGTCCTTCCTCTTCATCCACGACCTGACCGCCAAGGCGACCGGCCCCGAACTGATCGCCCTGCTGGTCCTCTACGTCGGCACGCAGCTGGTTTCCGGCATGGTGATGGCGGTTACCGCCGATAAAAGCCAGCGGACGATGATGCTCGTCCTCCCCTTCATCTTCGTCCCCTTCATCATCAGCTTCCCGGCCGGCCTCGTCCTCTACTGGATCACGACCAACTTCTGGACGATCGGCCAGCAGTACGCGCTGAAGCGCTTCATCCCGGCGCCGCAGGTGCCCACGCCGGCTCAAGCAGCAGCAGCGAAGCCGCCCCCACCGCCTCCCAAGAAGAAGAAGCGTCGCAGGTAGGGATCGCAGCCGGCACCACCCGAGGCCCACGGAGCGCGCAAGCTCGAATAGGCTGCGGGGTGTGAGTGGAGATGCTGCGTGGCCAGAGGCGCCTGCCGAGCGGGTTCGGGAGCTGATCGAGGGGGTTCTCGACGAACTCGACCTTGAAGGGCAGGTTGAGATTCGGGAGGACGACGAACGGATCGAGGCTGAGGTCGTCGGCGACGAGGACTTCGGGCTGCTGATCGGCAAGCGGGGGCAGACGATCGACGCGCTGCAGTTGCTCTGCTTCCAGGCCGCGTTCCGGGGCCTGCGTGATCGCAAGCGGGTGATCCTCGACGCCGCCGGCTACCGCGAGCGGCGCAAGGAGGTGCTGACGGCGCGGGCCGACCGTGCCGCCGAGCAGGCGCTCGACCGCAACGTCAGCGTCGAGCTGGACCCGATGAGCGCTCAGGAACGGCGTGTCGTCCACGAACACCTCAAAGAGCGCTCAGGCATCGAGACCTTCAGCGAAGGCGACGAGCCGCGCCGCTGCGTCGTCGTCGCGCCGCTCGTGGGGGAGTAGGAGGGAGGGTCCGGGGAGGCCCTCCACTTAACTTTTTCGAAGCTGCGGTTCACAGCTGACGCCCATGGCTGACGACGAAAAAGTACAAGACGTTCCGGGCCTCCCCGGACCCTCCTTGAGTCGGCCGCAGCGGGCGACGATCGCGCAGGTTTTGGAGCTTTTGGAGGAAGAGCGGGCGTCGGTCAGCTCTGTGACCGAGCCAGATCGCGCGTGGCGCGTCCATGTCGCCGACAGCCTCACGGGGCTCGAGGTGGAGGAGCTGCGCACGGCCAAACGGATCGCGGATATCGGCTCTGGGGCTGGGTTTCCGGGGCTCGTCCTGGCTGTCGCCCTGCCCGAAGCTCATGTCGACCTGATCGAGTCCGTGGGCCGCAAGTGCGACTTCATCCAGCGAGCGATAGAAGCCGCCGAGATCCCCAACGCCACCGTCCTAAACGCTCGCTCCGAGGAGCTGGCCGCCCGCGAGGCCCGCGAGACCTACGGCGTCGTCACCGCCCGAGCCGTAGGTCGCCTCTCGACCCTTGCCGAGCTCGCGGCCCCGCTCCTCCGCGAAAACGGCGTCCTCGTCGCCTGGAAGGGCAAACGCGACATCGATGAGGAGCAACAACTTGAGCGAGCCTCTGAGAAGCTGGCCATGCGCCCCGAGCTGATCCTCGACGTAGGCGACCGAGCCGGCAGCAAACACCGTCACCTCCACATCCTGCGCAAGCTAGGCCCGACGCCAGCCGATCTTCCGCGCCGCCCTGGCATGGCCAAAAAGCGCCCCAAGGGTTGATCGTCCCTTGATGGGGTCGGATATCGCCTCGGAAATGCCTCGCGAAGCGGCGCCCCGGCGGGCTATGCGGGGCCCGCGAAGCGGGCAGCATCATCACGAGCGAGCGCAGCGAGCGAAGTTAGGCATTTTCCGAGGCGATATCCGACCTCTCACCCCTACGGCCGAATAACCTCCCCCGTCCATGGGCCTTGTCTACGCAGTGGCGAACCAAAAGGGCGGCGTCGGCAAGACGACCACCGCAGTGAACCTGACCGCCTGTGTAGCCGCCGCTGGCTCGCAAACCCTGCTGGTCGACCTAGACCCCCAGTGCAACGCGACGGTCGCGCTGGGCGGCGACCGCGACGTACACCCGTCGTCCTACGACTGCCTGATCGGCGACGTCTCGGTCGCCGAGGCGGCGCGGCCGGCCGGGCCCGACAACCTCTGGGTCGTCGCCGCGAACCGCGACCTCGCCGGCGCCGCGGTCGAGCTGCCGCGGATGGAGGGCTCGGAGACGCGGCTGCGCGAACGGCTCGGCCCGGTGCGCGAGCGCTTCGCCTTCACGATGCTCGACTGCCCGCCGTCGCTCGGCCCGGTCAGCGTCAACGCTCTCGTCGCCGCGGACCGGGTGATCGTGCCCGTGCAGGCCGAGTACCTGGCCCTGGAGGGCCTGATCCAGTTCCTCGACACGCTGGGGATGATCCGGCGCGAGCTCAACCCGGCGCTGAACGTGTCGGGTCTGTTGATCACCATGCACGACGAGCGCACGCGCCTCGCCCAGGACGTCGAGCGGGAGCTGCGCGAGCATTTCCCCGAAATGGTCTTCGACACCGTCATACCGCGCAGCGTCAGGGTCGCCGAGGCGCCGAGCTACGGGATTCCCGTCACCGAGCATGCCCCCTCCTCGCGCGGCGCCGACGCCTACCAGGCGCTGGCCAGGGAGCTCACCAGCCGTGGCTAGCGCAGCGAAAAAGGGCAAAGCCAAGCGCGGCATGGGCCGCGGGCTGGCCGCGATCCTGCCCGAGAGCGCGCCGGCCGGCGACGTCGGCGACCTGCGCGAGCTGCCGGTCGCGCTGATCAAGCCGAACCCGAAGCAGCCGCGCACGCAGTTCGACGCGGACGCGCTCGCCGGCCTCGCCGCCTCGATCGAGAGCAGCGGCGTCGTGCAGCCGCTGCTCGTCCGCCCTCTGCATGACGGCAGCTACGAGCTGATCGCCGGCGAGCGCCGTTGGCGCGCCGCGCAGCAGGCCGGCCTGGAGAAGGTGCCGGCGGTCGTCCGCGACTCCGAGCAGGCCGAGCGGCTGCAGGTGGCGCTGATCGAGAACATGGTCCGCGAGGACCTCAACCCGGTCGAGGAGGCCCGTGCCTGCGCCGCCCTGGTCGAGGACCTCGGCCTCTCCAAAGAGGATCTCGCCCGCCGCATCGGCCGCAGCCGCCCCGCCGTCTCCAACCTGATCCGCCTGCTCGACCTGCCCGACGAGACGCTCGAGCTGCTCGAGTCGGGCGAGCTCAGCGAGGGCCACGGGCGCGCCCTGCTCGGCGTCCCCGGCAACGACGCGCGACGCCGCCTCGCCCGCGACGCCGCGCGCGGCGGCTGGTCGGTGCGCGAAACCGAGAACAGGGTTAAGCTGGCCAGCCAGCCAAGAACCGCCAAGCGAGCGGGCACGAGGCTCAGCGCCGAGGAGGCCGCGGCGATGCGCGAGGCCGCCGACAAGCTCGAGACGGCACTCGGCCACGAGGTCAAAGTGCGCCCGCGCGGGGCGGAGGTAGCGGTCGAGATCCGCCTCGCCGACCTCGACGAGGCTCTGGCGCTGGCCGCTATCATCGGCCGCAGCTCGGGCGATTAGCTCAGTTGGTTAGAGCGCGTCTCTGATAAGGACGAGGTCCCTGGTTCGAATCCAGGATCGCCCACTGAACAGGCAAGCCTCCGAAAAGGGCTAATTGAAGGGGTTCGGAGGCCACACACCACCCGGAAGCGGTAGTGCGAGCGTGTCGCTGTAGCGCCATCCTTGACGAGCACCTGCGCCGGGCGCGCAGGAACCCGGTATCTCCCAGGAAGAGGCCGGGTTCCGGGCCTCGCCCAACTGCACCTAGATCAGGCTACAGCCGAAGGGTGCTGTTAAATTGTCCCGTAAAGGGGATTGATTATGCCCACCGTACGCAAGAACGCTAAGAAAGGCACCGCCAAAAAGGCCACGCCAAAGGCCCCGGCTCGAACCCGGAGTGCCGCGAAGTTGTTCTCGCGCCGCGAGGCGGCTGTGCTCGCTGACGTCCCGCTGAAAACGGTTGACAAAGCGATTGAGGAGAACGTCGTCAAGGCCCGCCGACTGAGGGCCGGGACGCTTCTTGACGCTGACGATGTGATGGCGCTGGCGGTGATCGGAAAGGCCGGGTTCCCGCTCAAATCGCAGACCAAGCGCACAATCCGCCGCTGGCTGCACGAGGCGCAGCCCTACCGACCGGGGAAGGCATCGGAGCTATCGCTGAGCGATGTGGTTGTGATTCGTCTCGACCCTGAATTCCGCACGCTGGTCGACCAGATGATGGGCTACCGCGAGGATCGGCTGCGCTTCATCGAATCCAATCCAGACATCAGGCAGGGGGAGCCGGTGATCGCCGGTACGCGACTTCCCGTTCGCGCGGTTGCGGAGCGGGTGAAGGGCGGAGACTCGATTGACGATCTGCTTGACGACTATCCTCACATCTCTCGCAAGGCATTTCAGACTGCCTCGATCTACGCGCAGTCGCATCCCCGCCGAGGACGCCCCGCGCGGCCTTGGCGGGATGCGTAGTGCGGTTCTTCGTCGACGAGGATCTGTCGCCAGCCTTGGTTCAGGACTGCCACCAGGCTGGATACGACGCCACTTGTAGCCGCGACCGGGGAATGCTGAGCGCGAGTGACCGCGAAGTCGCCCAGCTGTGCATGGACGAGGATCGAGTGCTCGTCACCAACAACGCCGATGACTTCTTGAAGCTGGCGGAAGACGCGGCCCTGCATCCGGGACTCGTCGTGATGCCGCTCGCAGCGAAAAGCCAAGAGCGGGCATGGATGGCAACTGCCATCGATAGCATCGAGCAGGAGGCTGGGGAAGGCGGCAAAGAACCGGCCGCTCTGATGGTCAATCACGTTGTGGAGATCGAGGACGACAACACCTGTCGCCATTACGACTATCCGTGACTTTCACCGAATCGCAAATGGCGCGCTGGCCTGGCTGGCACCCCGGCCGCGACCGAAACTGCGAGCGAGGCGTACTGCGCTGAGAGCCGGGAGTGGCGGTGGTTGCCGGGAGGGAATGGCAGTCGACGCGGAGTGCCGAGGAAGCCCGAGGCCAGGCAGACGAGCAGGATAGGAAGGCCTGAAAGATCCGAGGATTTGAGCCGGAGGGCTGAGTGAGGCAGGCCGTGGATAGAATCGTGGAGCAATGGCCGACTCTACGACAGTTGCAATTGTGAGCGTGGCAGTTACTGGTGCGGTGGGTCTTTCTGCTCCTTTCGCTGCGTATTTCAATCAGAAGCAGCGTTTCCATAAGGAACGCGAGGACAAGGACCTTGGCGAACTGCGGGAGATGCTTGATTCCGCCGCTCAGACTGTCGCTTCGACGATGGAGACGGCGGGGCATGTATCCGGTGATATTCGCGATTGCGAAGTCGATTCTGCCGACGGCCAGGAGCATCTAAACGCACTGCGCGGGCAGGTTGTCTTAGTGATGGACCAGGCCCAGCGTCTTGCTATTCGCATTGGCCGAGACCACCCAGTAGCTAGGAGCTACTGGGCATTCTGGAGCAAAATCGCAGAGTTGCTCGAAGCCGCCGATGATCCAGCCGAGGAGGAGAAGGACCGAGAGGAGCAGCTCGGTGCGATTCGGGAAGCAATTAAGGAAGAGAGGCGCACCTTCCTCGAACGGGCTTGCTCGGTAGCCGGTTCGACGAGGTGACGTTCGAGGACACAAGGTGGCGGTGGCTAGCGAGGTGCAAGGTCAGCTATGAGCCACTGCGGCCTATCTGCCGAGCTGATCCGGAGCGCGGAACCCAAGGGTCTACAAATCGGATTGACCATGAAGCGCCTGGCTGCGGGGGTTCCGCCGAGCGTTCCACCGCTGCCTGACCCGAGGCCATTTGCCGCTCGGTGTCGCTAGTCTCTGATGAGGACGAGGTCCCTGGCTTGAATCCAGGATCGCCCACTGCCGCGACGCTGCGGGGCAACGACTCGACTCGACGGGTAGCCAGATGGCGGAGCGGTGCTTAGCCGTACCTATAATTAGCGGTCCACCTCGGCTCGGAGCGGAATTTTGCAGCAGATGCAGATCTACGGGGTCAGCTTCGACATGGTCGGCAAGCAGCCGATTGTCTTGTTGAAGACGGTTGACGGCAACCAGTTCCTGCCGATCTGGATCGGCCACCCGGAGGCGGCGGCGATCCTGATGAAGCTGCAGGGGGCTTCGACGCCGCGGCCGATGACCCACGACCTGCTCTCCGACATGCTCGACCAGTTCAACGCCAAATGCGAGCGGGTCTCCGTCACCGAACTGCGCGACAACACGTTCTACGCCTCGATCACCGTCTCGATCAACGGCGCGGAGCTGGAGATCGACTCGCGCCCCTCCGACGCACTGGCCCTGGCGGTCCGCGTCTCGGCGCCGATCTTCGCGGCCGAGGAGGTGATCGAGGAGTCGGCGATCGAGTTCGAGCACGAGGTCGAGGACACCGAGGAGGTCGTCGACAAATTCAAAGAGTTCCTCGACGAGGTAACTCCCGACGATTTTGCCGAGGGAGCTTCCTGAAGCTCTAGGTAGCGGCGGGATTCAGCGCCAGTTCGAGAATCTTCTCCACGAGTTCCTCGAACGACATGCCGGCCGCCTCGGCGGCCTGGGGGAGCAGGCTGGTGTCGGTGAGGCCGGGGATCGCGTTGACCTCGAGCACCTGCGGGCCGTCCTGCCCGAGGATCAGGTCGACTCGCGAGAAGCCCGAGCAGCCGAGCGCCTCGTAGGCGCCCAGCGCCGCCTCCCGCACCGCCGCCGCGTCGGCCTCGCCGAGCTCGGCCGGACAGGTGAACTCGGTGCGGCCGATCTCGTAGCGGGCCTCGAAGTCGTAGCGGTCGCCGTCGCCGGGGATCGCCTCGACGATCGGCAGCGCTTCCCCGCCGAGCACGCTGACCGCCAGCTCTCGCCCCTCGACGAAGCGCTCCAGCAGGACCCGCTCGTCGTAGCTGAAGGCGGATACCAGCGCCTCGGGTACCTCGAACCAGCTGGCGGCGAACTTGACCCCGAGCGCCGAGCCGCCGCGGCTCGGCTTGACCACGAGCGGGAAGCCGAGCCGCTGCTCGAGCTCGCCGAGCGCGTCCGCCGCGCCGAGCTCCCGGAATGCCGTCTCGTTGAAGGCGAACCAGTCTGGCGTCGGCACGCCGGCGCCGCGCAGCTCGTGCTTGGCGAGGACCTTGTCGATGCAGCGGGCGCAGGCCGCGACGCCGGGGCCGGTGAAGGGCAGGCCGAGGATCTCGAGCAGCTCCTGCACCGTGCCGTCCTCGCCGCCCGGGCCGTGCATGGCGACGAAGACGACGTCGGCTCGCTCCGCCACGAGCCGCTTGACCAGGTCGCCGCCCGCGTCGATCGGCAGCGGCTCGTGGCCGAGCCGCTCGAGCGCGTCCTCGACCCGCGCGCCCGAGCGCAGCGAGACGCCGCGCTCCAGCGAGCGCCCACCCTTCAGCACCGCGACCCTCACGCCGACTCCCGTTTACGGAAAGGCAATACGGCGCCCTCATCCGGCTCGGCGGGTTTCGACCCGGTCCCCTGCTCACCTGTCAACGCCCCGTACAGCTCCACCTGCTCGGCGATCGCCTTGCCGATCCGGCGCACACCCTCGCGGATCTCCTCGTCGCCGACGCCGGAGAAGTTGAGCCGCATCGAGTTGCGTCCGCGGCTTTCGTCGACGAAAGCGGCCTGGCCGGGGACGAAGGCGACGTCCTCGCGCAGCGCCTTGGCCAGCAGGTCGCTGGTGTCGATGTACTCGGGCAGGGTCGCCCAGATGAACAGGCCGCCCTGCGGTTCGGTCCAGCTCGCCTGCGCCGGGAAGTGCTCGCGCAGCGCCTCGACCATGACGTCGCGCCGGCCGCGGTAGAGCTCGACCAGGTCGGCGATGTACTCGCGCCAGCGGCCTTCGCTGAAGTACTCGCGCACGAAGTGCTGGGTCAGGGTCGAGGTGCAGAGGTCGGAGGCCTGCTTGCCGAGCACGATCTTCTCCATCACCGGCGGCGGCGCCACGGCCCAGCCGAGGCGGATGCCGGGGGAGAGGATCTTGGAGAGCGTGCCGATGTAGATCACGAAGTCGCCACCGTCGAGCTGGTAGAGCGGCGGCAGCGGCTCACCGCCGAAGCGCAACAGGCCGTACGGGTTGTCCTCGACGACGAGCAGCTCGTTGAGGCGCGCCAGCTCGACCAGGCGTCGCCGCCGCTCCAGCGACATCGTCACCCCGGCCGGATTCTGGAAGGTCGGCACCGAGTAGACGAATTTCGGCCGCCGGCCCTCGGTGCCGAGCCGCTCCAGCACCGCTTCGAGTTCGTCGATCTTCATCCCGTCGCCGTCGCACTCGACCTGGATCGTCTCCGCCTGGTAGCTGCAGAAGACCGGCACGGCGCCCGGGTAGGTCGGCGCCTCGCAGATCACCACATCGCCGGGATCGACCAGCGTCTTGCAGACCAGGTCGATCGCCTGCTGGCCGCCGGTGGTGACGATCACATCGTCGGGGTCGGGCAGCATGCCCTCGGCGCCCATCACCTCGAGGATGCAGTCGACCGTCTCGGCGAAGCCCTCGGTCGGCCCGTACTGCAGCGCCTCCGCCGTCGACTCCTGCGCGATCCTGGTCATCTGGGCGGCGAAGGTCCCCGCCGGGAAGGTCGAGGTGTCGGGCAGGCCGCCGGCCAGCGAGATCACCTCGGGCCGCGCCGTGACCGCCATCAGGTCGCGCATCGCCGAGGACCGCATCACGCTGGTGCGGGCGGCGAACAGCCCGGCGTAGCGCTCGAGGTCCCGACTGCGGGTGTGGGCGCGGCGCCGGTGCGGCGTCTCTTCCATCCCTGGAGTGTAGGTTTTCCCCGTGAGCTTCCTCGAAGGCACCGGGCTCGAGCTCGGCATCGGCATCGCGATCGGCATGCTCGCCGGCACCACCGGCACGCGCGGCTCGGCCCGCGGGCGGATGACCCTGCTCGCCGCCGTGATCGGCCTGGTCATCGGCTTCCTGCTCGCCGGCGCGGCCGACCTGGGCAGCCTGATCGGCGCGATCTTCTGCGCGCTCGGCGCGGTGCTCGGCTGCCTGGTGATCAGCGACGTCGTCAGCGGCGCCAGCCGCCGCGAAGGGAGCGGGGGAGGGGCGCTCGGCTTCATCGTCTCGCTCGCCGCGCTGGTCGTGGTTGCCGCGGCGCTGCTGTTGCCGGTCCTCACCCTGCTGGTGATCGTCGCGCTCGTCTGGCTCGGCGTCTCCCGCCACCGCCGCGCGCAGCGCAAGCACGCCGGGCTGCGCGTGCTGCGTTAGTGAAGCTCGTCCTCACCTACGTCGACTCGCTGCGCACCGACATGCTCGAACGGGCCGTGGCGGAAGACCGCGCGCCGACCTTCGGCGCTCTGCTTGAGCGCGGGCTGCTGATCCCCGACTGCGTCTCGAGCTTCCCCTCGGTGACGCCGGTCGCCTGCGCCGAGATGGTCACCGGGGTCGCCGCCGACGACCACTGGATCAGCGGCATGAACTGGTTTCACAAGCTGGAGCAGCGCTACGTCGAGTACGGCTCATCGCTGGAGGCGACGCGGGCCGTCGGCGTCTTCCGCGCCCTCTACGACCTCGTCTACAACATGAACCTCGCCCACCTCAACCCCGCGGTCGACACCCTGTTCGAGCGGCTCGACGACGCCGGGGTGCGGACCGCCTGCACGCCGTTCCTGATCTACCGCGGTCGCCACCGCCACGAGGTCTCGCTCGACGGCCTGATGCGGCGGGCGGTGGAGACGACGCGGCTGAAGTTCCGCCACCACACCTGGGGGCCGGCGGAGCTCTTCTACGGCGACCTCTACGCGAGCCGCGAGGTGCCCTGCAAATCGACCTCGATCCCCGGCTCGCGCGACGGCTACTCGGCCTGCTGCGCAGCCGAGCTCGATCGACTCGACGCCTACGACTTCCTGCTGCTCTCGCTGCCCGACAATGACAACTACTCGCACCGCTTCGGCCCCGAGGCGAGCGTCGAGTCGATCGCCAAGGCCGACCACTGCTTCGCCAAGCTCGTCGAGGCGAGCGGCGGCCTCGACGAGTTCCTCGCCGACCACGCCGTGATCCTGCTGGCCGACCACGCTCAGACGCCGGTCGAGCGCGGCCTGCCGCTCGCCGATGTGCTCGGCCGCGAGTGGTCCGTGCTGGCGCCCTCGGAGGACAGGCCGGAGCTGGCGCAGCTCGCGGTGAGCCCGACGGGCCGAGCGGCCCATGTCTATCTGCTGCCCGGGGAGGGGGAGCGGGCGGCCCCGGACGAGGTCAGGCGGCGCCTGGGAGAGATCGAGGGAATCGAGCTCGTCTGCCGGCGCGACGGAGACGACGGGGTGATCGAACGGGAAGGCGAGGCCCTGCGCTTCCGGCCCGGGAACGAGCTGTCCGATCTGCGCGGAGAGCGCTGGGACGTCGTCGGGAGCCTCGGCGTGCTGGGGGCCTCGGTCGAGTCCGGCGTCTTTCGCAGCGACGAGTACCCCGATGCCCTCTTGCGGGTCTTCTCCGCCGTGACCGCTCCGCACGCCGGCGACTTCATCGTCTCGCTGACGCCCGGCTACGAGGCCGTGGACTGGGGCGGCGTGAGCCATGCGGGCGGCGGCAGCCACGGCTCATTGCACGCCGGCGATTCCCTCGGGCCGCTGCTCTTCGTCGGCTGCGGTCCAGACGACGCGGGCGACCGAGGCCGCTGGGCGCTGCGCGATGTGGCGCCCGTGGTGCTCGAGCACTTCGGAGTTGAGTGAAGGCCTGGCTGCTCCTTCCTCTGGCGATGCTGCTGTTGGCCGCGCCCGCTGAGGCTGCGGTGAATCGCGAACGGGCAGCGACGATCGCGAGCCGCGACTCCAACGTCGCCAAGGAGCAGCGAGAGAACGGCACGCTCAGCCACAGCGTCTCCAAGGTCGAAGGGCACTGGGAGATCGCGTACTTCGCCGCCGGAAAGGAGGTGGCGCTGGTCCTGGTCGACCCCAAGACCGGCCAGGTGACCGAGTCGTGGACCGGGCATCAGGTGCTGTGGAAGATGGCGCGCGGGTACAGCGGCGCCTTCGGCCACAAGCTCAACGCCCCGTACGTGTTCCTGCCGCTCTGCGCGCTGTTCCTGCTCGGTCTGGTCGACTGGCGCAAGCCGTGGCGGGTGGCGACGCTCGATCTGTTGGTGCTGCTGAGCTTCGGCGTTTCCAACTACTTCTTCAACCGCGCCGAGATCGGAGTGTCGGTGCCGCTGGTCTACCCGGCGCTGCTCTACCTGCTCGCCCGTTCCCTGTGGATCGGGCTGCGGGGACGCGGCGACGGGCTGCGCCCGGTCTGGCCGGCCGCCTGGCTATTGGTCGCCGCGCTCTTTCTCATGGGCTTCCGCGTCGGGCTCAACATGGCCGACTCGGGCGCGATCGACGTCGGCTACGCCGGCGTCGTCGGCGCCGACCG
>DATFMX010000098.1:0-18472 GCA_035266685.1 Solirubrobacterales bacterium | reverse complement strand
CGCGCAGCGCCTCGACCCCGGTCGAGTACCGCTTCTCCAGCTTCTCCACATCGAGCGCCTTCACGGCCCGAAATCTACGGGACCGCCCCCGCCGGCTTCCGGTGCGCCTTTTCCACCGCCTGGGTAGGAAAGGCGCACCGGAACGCGATCAGGCCAGGTGGCGGAACGCTGACTGGGCGGCGTTGTAGCCGTTCATGCCGCTGACGCCGCCGCCGGGCGGGGTGGCGGCGGAGCAGATGAAGACGCCGGGGATGCCGGTCGCATAGGGATCGTGGGCGAACCGGGGACGGATCAACGCCTGCAGGCCGGTGTTGGCGCCGGTGACGATGTCGCCGCCGACGTAGTTGGGGTTGTGGGACTCGAGCTCGGCGGGCGAGCGAACGTGGCTGGCGACGACGCGCTCGCGCAGGCCGGGCGCGAAGCGCTCGATCTGCGCGAGGATCGCCTCGGTCGCGTCGCCCTCGTAGCCGCGCGGCACGTGGGCGTAGGCCCAGACCGGGTGCAGGTCGCCGCGCGAGCGCGAGGGGTCGGGGAGGTACTGCTGGCAGAGCAGGACGAACGGGCGCTCGGGCATCCGCCCGCGGTTGACCTCGCGCTCGGCGTGGACAAGCTCCTCGAAGGAGCCGGCGACGTGGACGGTCCCCGCCCGGCCGCAGAGCTCATCGGCCCAGGGGACCCCGCCCTCGACCGCGAGGTCGAGCTTGAAGGCGGCGGGGCCGTGGCGATAGCGGCGGTAGGCGCGGGCGACGCGCGCCGGCAGGCGCTCGCCGGCGAGCTCGGCGACGGCGCCGGGAGCCAGGTCGAGCAGGACGGCGTCGGCAGGCGGCAGCTCGGCGAGCGAGCGCACCGGGCGGCCGGTCTCGATCGTCCCGCCGTGCTCGCGGATGACGCTCGCCAGCGCCTCGGCGATCGCCTGCGAGCCCCCGCGGGCCACCGGCCAGCCGCCGCTGTGGCCGGCCGCGATCAACACCGTGCCGACGGCGGAGCTGAGCGGCGCCGAGAGCGGGCTGAAGGAGTGGGCGGCGACGCCGCCGAACAGCGCCCGCGCCTCGGCGCTCGGCAGCGCCCGCGCGAGCAGCGTCGCCGGGCTCAGCGCCCGCAGGCCGAAGCCGGCCAGCGCCAGCGGGTGGCGCGGCAAGTGCTGGACCGGCCGCAGGATGTCCTCGCCGAGCGCGTCGAAGCGCCGGGACGCCGGGCCGAAGAGACGCTTCCAGGCTTCGCCCGCCGGTCCCAGGCCGGCGGCGGTCGCCTCGATCGAGCGCTCCATCGTCGCCACGCGCCCGCCCCCCAGGGGGTGCGCGAGGTCGATCTCCGGCCATGCCCACTCGAGCCCGTGGCGCTCGAGGCCGAGCTCGCGGAAGGCCGGCGAGGAGGCGCCCATGGGGTGGGAGGCCGAGCAGTCGTCGTGCAGCAGGCCCGGCAGGGTCAGCTCGCTGCTGCGGGTGCCGCCGCCGATCGTCGGCGCGGCCTCGATCACGGTCACCTTCACCCCCCGCGCGGCGAGGGTAGCTGCCGCGGCGAGCCCGTTCGGGCCCGACCCGACGACGATCGCCTCGCTCATAGCGGCTGGACCGGGAAGGGGCGCTCGTCGAGCCAGGGCTGGCGCTCGATCATGTCGGCGACGTGTACCCAGCCCTCCTCGACCAGGCCCGAGGCGGCGTCGAAGATGCGGTAGCGCTGGCGCTGCAGGTGCGCCGGCTGGGACTCGAGCACGACCACCCGCAGCTCCCCCGGCTCGAAGCGGCAGTGCTCCTGGATCGCCGCCAGCAGCCGCTGGTCGTGGAAGTGGCCGTCGCCGAAGTTGTAGCCGAGCACGACGCCGGCGATCAGCTCGCCCTCACGCACGTCGTAGTCCTCGACGTCGTCGACCGCCCGCTGCACGAGGCCGTTGAGCGCCCGCCCGTGCGAGTGCATCGAGCGGAAGGCCAGGCCTTTGTGGATCAGCACATCGATCAGCTCCGCGTCGTAGGACTTGGCCAGCTGCTCGGTGACGATTGCCGCCGGCTTGACCAGGTTCTCGTCGAGCTTCGCCTCGGCCGCGCTGTCGCGCCGGAACAGCCACTGGCTGGTCGCCCAGTTGCCGGCGTAGTAGCGCATCGCGGGCAGGAAGGAGACGAGGTCGGGGCGGAAGTTGCCGAGCAGCGGCAGGCCGATGCAGGGCACGGCGAGCACCAGCAGGAGCAGCGGGTCGTCGATCGTCGACCAGGGCGTCGCGCCGTAGTGGCCGAAGAGGAAGAGCAGGCCGAAGATCATGAAGATGTTCCACTCCAGCGGCACCGCCAGCGGGAAGGTCGAGAGGATGTGCAGGTGGAAGATCACCATCCCGGCGACGGCGACGGTGCCGATCCAGCCGCCCTGCGAGACGAGCAGGATCAGCGGCAGGGTGAACTCGATGACGGTGCCGAGATGGGCCGCGAAGGCGCCGAGCGAGGAGGGCAGCAGATCGTCGGGGTGGTCGCGGTAGAGGCGGCCCTTGATCGCCCGCGAGCGGTTCCAGGGCGTATTGCTGATCATCACCGTGACGACGAACGGGAAGTGGTGGTTGAGCTTCGAGGAGGCCGCCCCCCACCAGATGCAGACGAAGACGAGCTGCGCGGCGACGACCATGTTGGTCAGCGGGAAGAGGAAGATCAGCGAGAGCGTGCCGTAGATCTCGGCGCGGGCGGCGAGGAAGGGCACCTTGTCGCGCAGGCCGAGCGCGCCGAGCAGGGCGAGCATCACGCCGACCGCAAGCGGGTCGAGCCGGCCGGCGCCCGCCGCCGTCGCGTCGACCCCGCCCGAGAGCAGCAGGTTGAGCGCCGCGGCGAGCAGCGCGGCGTAGAGCGCGACGTCGAGCAGCGTCCGCCGGTTGCCGCGGGTCAGCGGCAGGCGCTCGGGCCAGGGCGGCAGCCGCGTCGTCCCCGGCCGCAGCCAGTAGAGGACGCCGCCGATCATCGGCGAGAAGCGCAGGGTCAGCGGCAGCGAGCCGGCGCCGAGCCCGAGCACCTCCCAGAGCAGCGTCCAGACCACCGCCTTCTGGAAGACGATCGGCTCGGTCCACCAGGACGAGAGTTCGCCGAGGCCGCCCAGGCCGGGCGTCGTCGCCGAGATCAGCAGCAGGCCGCCGCCCGCGTAGATGACGAGCTTGACGATGTAGAGCAGGTAGACGAAATAGGGCGTGCCGAAGCCGTTCAGCGCCCAGTCCTGGGCGCACAGCTTGATCCGCTCCAGATGCGGGCGGCTTCTCCACTCCTCGTACTCGAACGGCGGCGGGGTGGGTTGCATGAAGCCCATGCGCAGGTCGAATGTACCGCCAACCCCGGTGCGCGGTCGAGTTTTGAACCGCATAGCGGCACAAAGCTCTACCGCGGTCATAGGGTTTGGGCGGCCATGGCCGGTCCCTTACTTGCCGTCGACACGCCCTCGATGCTGTTCCGCGCCTTCTACGCGCTGCCCGACTCGATCGTGGGGCCGGACGGCAGGCCGGTCAACGCGCTGCTCGGCACGGCGAACCTGATCCTGCGCGAGGTCGAGATCCACGAGCCGCGCTCCGTCGTCCTCTGCTTCGGCCCCGACGCCGCCGCCTACCGCACCGAGCTCTACCCGGCCTATCACGCCGAGCGCGAGGCGGCGATGCCCGACGAGCTGCCGCACCAGTTCGCCGACGCCCGCCCCTTCTTCGAGGCCTTCGGCTGGACGGTCGCGAGCAGCGACGAGCTCGAGGCCGACGACCTGCTGGGAACCTACGCGCGGCGCGAGGCCGAGGCCGGCGGCCGTGCCCTGCTGCAGACCGGCGACCGCGACATGTACCAGTGCGCCGCCGAGCGGGTGACGGTGCTCTACGTGAAGACGGGCGGCAAGGCGGGCGCCGAAGAGGTCGGGCCCGCGGAGGTGCGCGAGCGCTACGGCGTCGACCCGGCGCAGGTCCCCGACTTCATCGCCCTGCGCGGCGACCCGGCCGACGGCCTGCCCGGCGCCAAGGGGGTCGGCCCGAAGACCGCGGCCGAGCTGCTGCGCGAGCACGGCACGCTGGAGGCGGTCCTCGACAACGCGATCCGCGAGCGGCGGCCGAAGCTGCGCGCGGCGCTGATCGACGGCCGCGACGACCTGCTCGCCTTCAAGGACATCGCCACCCTGCGCGACGCCGGCGTCGAGCGCCCGACCGACCGGCCCACCGACTGGGCCGGCGGCGCCGCCGCCGCCCGCGAGCGCGGCATGAACCGCCTCGCCGAGCGGCTTGAGCAGAACGCCGAGTAGCGCTTCCGACTTTTTCCACCCCAGAGTGTGGTCAAAGTCGGATGCGCGGCTAGCGGTAGTCCGGGTTGGGGAAGTCGAAGCGGCAGCCGGCGTCCCACTCGGTGCGCTGGTTGCCGTGGGCGGGGATGCCGCCGGCGTCCTTGAGCATGCGCGCCAGGTGCATCATGTTCCAGGCGGCGAAGGTCGTGTTGCGGTTGGTGAAGTCGTTCTCCGGCCCGCCCGAGCCCTCGTCGAGGTAGGACGGACCCGGCCCGGCCTCGCCGATCCAGCCGGCGTCGGCCTGCGGCGGGATCGTGTAGCCGAGGTGCTGCAGCGAGTAGAGGACGTTCATCGCGCAGTGCTTGACCCCGTCCTCGTTGCCGGTCACCAGGCAGCCGCCGACCTTGCCGTAGTAGGCGTACTGGCCGGCGTCGTTGAGCAGGTGCGAGTTGCCGTAGAGGCGCTCGATCACCTGGGTCGCGACGGAGGACTTCTCCCCCAGCCAGATCGGCATCCCGAGCACGAGGATGTCGGCCGCGATCACCCGCTCGAAGATCGCCGGCCACTCGTCGCGCTGCCAGCCGTGCTCGGTCATGTCCGGCCAGACGCCGGTGGCGATCTCGCGGTCGATCGCCCGGATCGACTCGACCGAGACGCCGTTGCGGCGCATGATCTCGGCCGAGAGGTCGATCAGCCCCTGCGTGTTCGACACCTCGGGGCTGCGCTTCAGCGTGCAGTTGACGAACAGCGCCCGCAGGTCGGAGTAGTCCGCCTCGCTCACACCGCGATCCTAGACGACCGGAATCAGACCGCCAGCTTCTCGTCCGCGGCGTCCCGAGCGCCGGCGGGCGTCGCCCCGTTGGCGAACCTCAGCGCGCCGTCGTCGAGCCGACCGCGGCGGATCGTGCCGATGTCGAACAGGTAGTTCTGGCGCAGCTTCCACGGCTCCTTCGAACCCTGCTTGGGGAATTCGTCGAGCGAGCGCAGGACGTAGCCGGAGTTGAAGTCGAGCAGCGGCTGCTCGCTGACCGAGGGGTCGACCTCGGGCACGCTGCGGCGGTAGCCGTGCGCCGACATGTGGTTGAGCAGGCGGCAGACGTACTCGGAGGTGAGGTCCGCCTTCAGCGTCCAGGAGGCGTTCGTGTAGCCGACGGTGAAGGCCATATTGGGGACGCCGCTCAGCATCAGGCCCTTGTAGGCCATCGTGCTCGGCACATCAACCGGCGCACCGTCGACGCGCAGCTCCATGCCGCCGAGGAAGAGCAGGTTGAGGCCGGTCGCGGTGACGATCACATCGGCGTCCAGCTGCTCGCCGGAGGCGAGCCGGACGCCGCCCTCGGTGAAGCTCTCGATCGTGTCGGTGACGACCGAGGCGCTGCCGTCCGACAGCGCCCGGAAGAGGTCGCCGTCGGGGACCAGACACATCCGCTGGTCCCAGGGGTTGTAGCGGGGCTTGAAGTGCTTGTCGACGTCGAAGCCGGGCGGCAGCGAGCGCTGCACGCCTTTGCGGATCAGCCGCTTGACCAGCTCGGGCCGGCGGCGGCTGAGCTGGTAGAAGAGCGTCTGGATGAGGACGTTCTTCCAGCGCACCGCAGCGTAAGCGGCGCGCTCGGGCAGCCGGCGGCGCAGCACCTTCGCGATGCCGTCCTCGGCCGGCAGCGAGGCGACGTAGGTGGGCGAGCGCTGCAGCATCGTCACGTGGGCGGCGTCCTTGGCCATCGCCGGCACCAGCGTCACCGCGGTCGCGCCGCTGCCGATCACGACCACGCGCTTGCCCGCGTAGTCGAGGTCCTCGGGCCAGTGCTGCGGGTGGACGACCGGGCCGGCGAAGCGCTCCTCGCCCTCGAACTTCGGCGTGAACCCTTCGTCGTAGCGGTAGTAACCGCTACAGGACCAGAGGAACTCGCAGGTCAGCCGCAGCCGCTCGCCGTCCTCGCGCTCGACCTCTACCGTCCAGAGCGCCCGCTCGCTCGACCACTCGGCGGCGACGACGCGGTGGCGGTAGCGGATCCTCTCCTCGATCCCGTTCTCGCGCGCGGTCTCGCGCACGTAGGAGAGGATCGAGGGCCCGTCGGTGATCGACTTCTCCGCTGTCCAGGGCTTGAAGCGGTAGCCGAGCGTGTGCATGTCGGAGTCCGAGCGGATCCCCGGGTAGCGGAAGAGGTCCCAGGTGCCGCCGAGGTCCTCGCGCGCCTCGAGGATCGCGTAGCTCCTGCTCGGGCAGCGCTCCTGTAGATGCCAGGCGGCGCCGATCCCCGAGAGGCCGGCGCCGACGATCAGCACATCGAGATGTTCGGGCGACCCCTCAGCCACGGCGGCATTCTCGCAGACTGGCTGGTCAGCCAGTGTGACGTCGCGCAGACATCAGGGGTGCTCGAGGCTGAGCACGTGGGCGTGCTTGGGGTCTACGCGGCCCTCGAGCACATCGAGGTAGGCGGCGCGGACGGCGTCGAAGCCCGTGCCGGGGATCGTCTCCAGCCAGCCTGCGGTCCACTCGCAGAAGGGGTGCCAGGCCTCAGCGACGCGGTCCTGGAGGCCGGCCGCTCCCCAGTCCTCGGAGCGCTTGACGACCCGGTCGGGGGCGAAGAAGAAGGTCGGCGCCGGGCCGGGGAGCTCGCCCGCGCCGGCGCCGAAGTCCTCCCAGTGGGAGGCGCCGACGGACATGCTGTGCGCGAGCTCGTCGCCGAAGTGGGAATGGACCGCCTGCCGCACCGCGCCGTCGCCGGCGACGTCGACGTAGGTGGCCGGGCCGCGCTCCAGCGAGTCGATCGCCTCGTAGGTCACCGTGCGGTCGTGGAGCCCGAGCCCCTCGACGAAGGCGGCGCTGCGCGGCGAGGTCAGGCCGACCAGCTCGACCCCGTCGCGCTGGGCGAGCATGAAGGCGGCGGCGATCGCGGTCTTGCTCGAGGCGCTCGAGATCAGCACCGGGCCGCGCGTCGCCAGCCCCTCGTCGTCGAGCTGGTCGTCGATCAGGAACGAGGTGAAGAAGAGTGGCCGCAGCAGCATCTGGATCTGCTCGGTGTCGGGTCGGTAGAAGGGGTCGGCGTCCGTCGCCAGATAGCGGTGGTAGGCGGAGGGCAGCGCGGCGCGATGCGGCGCGCCGTCGACGAAGCCCGCCTTACTCGCGTCGGCGGGCGTCACCGCCAGGTGGGAGGACGGCGGCAGGTACCCGTAGATGCGGGTGCCCGGCTCGACCCCCTCGGCCTCGCTGCGCTCGACCTCGGCGAAGCCCCACATCGGCACCCGCCCCCAACCCTGCTCGGCCGGGAAGAAGTCCCAGTAGGACATCGCCTCGCCGAAGACCGCGTAGGTGACGTTGTTGGCGGTGAGGCCGAAGGTCTCGACCCGCAGCAGCGCCTCGCCGGGGCCGATCTCGGGCGTCGGCGACTCCGCCACGCGGCACTCGCGCAGGTCGTCGCGCTTGACGAGGAAGTCGGTCACCGCGGAACGATGCTCTCACGGTCATACTGCTTCGACAAGTGGAAGCCACGGGAGAGACGAAGACCGTCCTGGTCAGCGGAGGTTCGGGATTCCTCGGCGGCTGGTGCGTCGTCGAGCTGTTGCGCCAGGGCTACGCGGTGCGCACGACCGTCCGCGATCTCGCCCGCGAGAGCGAGGTGCGCTCGGCGGTCGCCACGCAGATCGACGCCGGCGAGCGGCTCACCGTGCTCGCCGCCGACCTGCTCGCCGACGATGGCTGGGCCGAGGCCGTCACCGGCTGCGACCACGTGCTCCATGTCGCCTCGCCCTTCCCGCCGGTGCAGCCGAAGGACCCCGACGAGCTGATCGTGCCGGCGCGCGAGGGCACGCTGCGCGTCCTGCGCGCGGCCCTCGACGCGGGCGTCGGGCGAATCGTCGTCACCTCCTCGGTCGCCGCGATCACCGGCAGCGGCAAGGCGGTGTCGGGGCGCCCGCTGGACGAGCGCGACTGGAGCGACCCCGAGAACATGGAGATGACCCCGTATGCGCGCTCGAAGACGATCGCCGAGCTGGCCGCCTGGGAGCTCGCCCGCGAGCGCGGCGCGACGGAGAAGCTGACGACGGTCAACCCGGGCGCGATCATCGGCCCGCTGCTCGGGGCCGGCCACTCCTACTCGCTGCAGGCGATCGAGCGGCTGCTCGGCGGGATGCCGGGCGTGCCGCGGATCGGCTTCAGCTTCGTCGATGTGCGCGACGTCGCCGACCTGGAGATCAAGGCGATGACGGCGCCGGAGGCGGGCGGCGAGCGCTTCGTCGCCGTCGAGGAGTTCATGTGGATGTCCGAGGTCGCCACGGTCCTGCGCGAGCGGCTCGGCGACGACGCCGCCAAGGTGCCGACCCGCGCGGTGCCGAACCTGCTGGTCCGCGCGATGGCGCTCTTCGACCCCGGCGTGCGCTCGATCCTCGGCCAGCTCGGCAAGCGGACGACGATCTCGAGCGAGAAGGCGCGGACGCAGCTCGGCTGGTCCCCGCGCCCGCACGACGAGACGATCGCCGAGTGCGCACAGAGCCTGCTCGCCCAACAGGCTTGATTTCGCGCTGAGACTGCCGCCGCTGCTGTCCAAGCGCGGCGGCGATTTTTTGTACGGATGGACTAGACGCGGCGCCCGCCGAGGTTCATCATTCGTACATGAGGTCGAGCACCCACTCCTACGCTGCGGTTGCGGGGTCTTTCGGGGGCCGGGGCGAGGCCGGGACGGCGCGGGTCGCCGCCGCGATCGAGGCGGCTCGCGGCGCCGGCGCGGAGCTCGTCGTGCTGCCCGAGTGCGCGCTCGGCGGCTACCTGCGGCCGGACGGCAGCCACGCGCGGCCGATCGCCCTCGACGGCCCCGAGATCGCCCGCCTCTGCGAGGTCGCGGGCGAGACCGTCGTCTGCGCCGGCTTCACCGAGCGCGGGCCGGGACGGCCCTACTCGAGCGCCGTCTGCGTCAGCGGCGATGGCGTGCTCGGGCACCAGCGCAAGGTCCACCTGCCGCCGAGCGAGTGCGAAGCGTTCGCGCCCGGCGACGGCTTCGCCGCCTTCGACACCCCGGTCGGCCGGGTCGGGATGTTGCTCTGCTACGACAAGCTCTTCCCCGAGGCGGCGCGCACGCTGGCGCTCGACGGCGCCGAGACGATCGCCTCGCTCTCCGCCTGGCCGCTCGACCGGCGCGACCCGGCGCGGCGCGTAGCCGCCGACCGCCAGACCCGCCACTTCAACCTGCTCGACGAGTCGCGGGCGCTGGAGAACCAGGTGGTCTGGGTCTCCGCCAACCTGACCGGCAAGATCGGCTCGCTGCGCTTCATCGGCCAGGCCAAGGTGGTCGACCCCGAGGGGCAGGTGCTCGCCCGCACCGGCGGTCGCTCCGGCATGGCCGTCGCCGAGGTCGTGCCGAGCGCCGAAGTCGCCACCGCGCGCGGCTGGATCGACCACCTGGGCGACCGGGCGATCGAGGCCTACCGCACCGACCGCACGGCGCCGCCCGCCGCCCATCCCGACCTTCCCTCGGCGCCGGCGCACAAGCCGCTCGCCGACGCCCCCGCCGCGCCCGCGTCCCCGACCCCGGCGCTCGCCTGAGCGCCGGCGCACCGCGGCGCGCCCGGGACGAGCGGTAGAAAGACGCGTATGTGCGGAATCGCGGCCCAGCACGGCGCGGCCGACCCGGAGCGCGGACGGCGGATGCTCGAGCGACTCGTCCACCGCGGCCCCGATGACCGCGGCGAGGTCAGCCTCGAGGGCGCCTGGCTCGGCCACCGGCGGCTCTCGATCGTCGATGTCGCCGGCGGCCACCAGCCGCTGCGCGGCGGCAGCGAGGATTGCCGTTTCGTCGGCAACGGCGAGATCTACAATCACGCGGCGCTGCGGGCGCGGCTCGGCGACGACCGCTTCCGCACCGCCTCCGACAACGAGGTGGCGCTGCACGTGGTCGAACGCGACGGGCCCGAGGGCCTGGCCGAGCTGAACGGGATGTTCGCCTTCGTCATGGCCGGCGGCGATGTCGGCTTCCTCGCCGCCCGCGACCCGGTCGGGATCAAGCCGCTCTACTGGGCGCGGCACGCCGACGGCGTCGCCTTCGCCTCCGAGATGGCCGCCTTCGACGCCGCCCTGCACAGCCGCATCGAGGCCTTCCCGCCCGGCCACTACTGGACGCCGGGGGGCGGCCTCGTCCGCTTCGCGCCGCCGGTCCCCAGCGCCCTGCGCAGCACCGCGCCGAGCCCGATCGCCCCCGAGGATGTGCCCGCCGACGCGCTGATGCGCACCCGCTGGACCCTGGTCGACGCGGTCGAGCGGCAGATGATGGGCGATGTGCCGGTCGGGGTCTTCCTCTCCGGCGGCCTCGACTCGAGCCTCGTCGCCGCGATCGCCGCCCGCTACCTGGCCCGCCACGGCGAGCTGCTGCAGACCTTCGCGGTCGGCGTCGAGGGCTCGCCCGACCTGCTCGCCGCGCGCCGCGTCGCCGAGTTCCTCGAAACCGAGCACCGCGAGCGCGTCTACACCGCCGCGGAGGCGATCGCCGGCCTGCCCGAGACGATCGCCACGATCGAGGCCTTCGACCCCTCGCTGGTGCGCAGCGCGGTGCCCAACTGGATGCTCGCCGAGATGACCGCGAGGCATGTCAAGGTGGTGCTGACCGGCGAGGGCTCGGACGAGCTCTTCGCCGGCTACGACTACATGCGCGCCTACGACGATCCAGACGAGTTGCACGCCGAGCTTGTGCGCAGCGTCGAGGGCCTGCACAACCTCAACCTGCAACGCTGCGACCGGGTGACGATGGCGCATGGACTGGAGGCACGGGTGCCGTTCCTCGACCGCGAGGTGATCGAGCATGCGCTGCGCCTGCCCGCGGCCTGGAAGCTGAGCAGCGGCGCGGCGCCGGAGAAGCAACTGCTGCGGGCGGCCTTCGACGGCTGGCTGCCCGACGAGCTGCTGTGGCGCGACAAGGCGCAGTTCGGCGACGGCAGCGGCGGCGCCGTGCCGCTCAGCGAGCACTTCGGCGAGTCGGTCGGCGAGGACGAGCTGGCGGCGGAGCGCGACGCGGTCGACCCGCCGCTGCGCACGCGCGAGGAGCTCGCCTACTTCCGCATCTTCCAGGACCGGGTCGGCGACGTCCGGCCGGAGCGCACGCTCGGCCGCTTCGCCACCGCCTGAGCGGGGTGTCTGGGCGCTCGAACATCCCGAGCTCGACCGTGCCGCTTCCCGGGCCGCTGGCCAGCGCCCGCGACCGTCCCTGGCCGATGCTCGGCCGCGAGCCGGAGCTCGAGGCGATCGCCTCGGCCTGGTCGCGGGTCGCAGCGGGCGAGCGCGAGACCGTGCTGGTCGCCGGCGAACCGGGGGCCGGCAAGAGCCGGCTGTTGGCGGAGGTCGGCCACACCGCCCATGCCGCCGGCGGGCTCGTCCTCTACGGCAGCGGCGAGGACAGGGCGGAGACCCCATTCGCGCCGTTCGCGACGGCGCTCGGGCACCTCCACCGCCACGGGGACGAGCGGCTGCTGGACGAGCTGCGCGGTTCCCCCCTGGCCGCGCTGATCCGCGACGTCCCGGCCGAGGAGCCGCCGCGCTGGAGCCTCGGCGACGAGCGCGGCAAGCTCTTCGCCGCGACCGTAGAGCTGCTCGAACGGATCGCCGTCGAACGGCCGCTGCTGCTGGCGATCGACGACCTGCACGGCTGCGGGCCCTCGACCCTGGCGCTGGTCGAGCACCTCTCCCGGACGGCGGCGCCGGTCCGCCTGCTGCTGCTGGCGACCTACCGGCCGACCGACGCCCCGCCCGACAGCGCGCCGGCGGCGACGATCGCCGAGCTGCGCTCCGCTCCCGGCGTCCAGCACCTGCGGCTCGGGAAGCTGGACGAAGGGGCGCTGCGCGGCATCGCCGCGGCGCTGAAGGTCGCCGGGGACCGCGAGGGGCTCGACCGGGCGGCGCGGCGGGTGGCCCGGGAGAGCGACGGCAACCCGCTGTTCGCCTGCGAGCTGCTGCGCGTCGTCGCCCAGTCCGGCGGCGACCCCGAGACCCCCGCCCCGCCCTCGCTGCGGATGCTGATCGCCGCCCGCGCCAACGACCTCGGGGCGACCGCCTACGAGCACCTCTGCGCCGCCGCCGTCCACGGCCGTCAGTTCGACCCGGCGGCGGTCGCCGCGGCGCTCGGGGCGGATCCCGCCGCCGTCGCCTCGTCGCTCGGCCTCGCCGAGCGGGCCGGAATGGTCGCGCCCGACCAGTACGGGAGCGGCTGGACGTTCACGCACGCGATCGTCGCCCACTGCCTGCACGACGAGGTCGGGCCCCGGCGGCGCGGCGCCCTGCACCACCGCTTCGCCGAGCGCCTCGAAGCCTCGCCGGAGGCGGCGCGGCATGCCGGCGACCTGGCTCGCCACTGGCGGCGCGCGGAGCCGGCGGCGCCCGAGCGCGCCGTGTACTGGAGCGCCGCGGCCGGCCGGGAGGCGCTGCGCCGCTACGACCACGAGGTCGCGGCGGGCTGGTTCGAGGCCGCTCTGGAGCTGCGCGATGCAGCCGGCCGGACGACCGAGGACAGTGAGCGCTGCGACCTGCTGATCGGGCTCGGCGAAGCGCTGCGCTTCAGCAACCAGGAGCGCTCCCGGCAGTGCCTGCTGGAGGCGTCCCGGGTGGCCGACCGGCTCGACGACACCGACCGCCTGGTCGCCGCCGTGCTCGCCAACCACCGCGGCTTCGTCAGCCATGTCGGCAGCTTCGACCGCGAGCGCGGCGCGATGCTGCGGCGCGCCGCCGAGCGGATCGGGGCGCCCGGCCCGGAGCTCGCTCTGGTGCTTGCACAACTCGCTCTCGAGCTGACCTTCTCGCCGCAGGTCGAGCGGCGGCGGCGGCTCGCCGAACGCGCCCTCTCGACGGCGCAGGCGAGCGGCGACGAACGCGTGCTGGCCGAGGTCCTGATCCGCTGCCTGATCGCCCGCTGGGGGCCCGACAACCCCGAAGAGCGGATCGCGATGGCCGCCCGCAGCATCGAGATCGCCTCGCGCCTCGACGAGCCGCTCGACCTCTTCCACGCGCTGCACTGGCAGGCGACCGCCCAGGTCGAGGTCGGCCAGGTGCGAGCGGCGGCGGCGGCCCTGCGCGAGCAGGAACGGATCGCCGCCCGGGTCGGCGACAGCACCGCGAGCTGGCTATGCGAGTGCTCGGCCTCGGTACACCTCGCCCTCGGCGGCCGGCTGGAGGAGGCCGAGGTGCGCGCCCAGCGGGCGGCCGAGCGGGCCAAGAGCAGCGCCCAGCCCGACGTCCTGCCCTTCTACATCTCGCAGATCGCCAGCATCCGCTGGCAGCAGGGCCGGCTGGCCGAGCTGGCGCCGCTGCTGGCACGGGCGCTCGACCAGTATCCGGGTCTGCCCGCCTTCCGCTCGCTGGTCACGCTCTCCCACGCCGCCGCCGGCGAATCCGCCTTCGCCCGCGAGGTGCTGGCCAGCGACGCGGCGAACGACTTCGCCGAGCTGCCGCGCGACCCGATCTGGATCGCCGCCGCGGCCACCTACGCGCACGCGATCGCCGATCTGGGCGACCGCGATGCGGCGGCCAAGCTGCAGCCGGTGCTCGAACCGTTCCGCGGGCAGATGGCGACGACGTCGATCAGCATCTGGGGCCTCGTCGACCACGCGCTGGGCCGGCTCGAGCTGCTGCTCGGTGAGACCGACAGCGGCCGAGCCTCGCTCCAGCGGGCGATCGACGACTACACGGCGATGCCGGCGCCGCTCTGGGCCGCCCAGGCCGAACGCGACCTCGAGGGCGCCGCCGAGGCCCCGGCCGCCGGCTCGGCGCTGGACTCGCGGATCGAGGCGCTCGACCTGACCAGCCGCCAGGCGGAGGTGATCCGGCTGATCGCCCGCGGACGGTCGAACCGCGAGGTGGCGGAGGAGCTGCGGATCTCGCCGCGCACCGTGAAGCGCCACCTGGAGAACGTCTACGACCGCACCGGCGCCCGCTCGCGTGCCGCGCTGACGGCCCTGCTGCTCGACTGAGAGATAGCCGGGGCCACCCGAAGGCGGCCCCGGCCTGGTGCTTGGGGACGAACGCGGGAACTGCGAACGGGTGGGACAAAGCCCGCCTCCCTGCGCTCGCCGGTGCCCGGGGTGGATTCCGCCGGGCGCCCGAACCAGTGCGGCGCCTAGCGGCCCTGCACCTCCAGAGTCCCATCAAGCATGTGATTCAAGTTAGGACCACCTCCTTTCTCTGGTCTGCCGATTGAAGCAGATGGAGTGGTCGGCTGCCGGCGCAGCCACCCGCGGCGCGCTAGGCTCCCGGCAATGAGCGTCGCCGAGCTCGACGAGATGGGACCGATCGACTACGTCGTGCTCGAGTGGCCGGGCCGCCAGCCGAACGGCGAAGCGGCCCCGCACCTGATCGATCTCGTCGACCGCGGGCTGATCCGGATCATCGACCTCGCCTTCGTCACCAAGGACGAGGACGGCTCGGTCGCCGGCCTCGAGTTGAACGAGCTCGGCGAGCAGGTGGAGCAGTTCGCGGCGTTCGCCGGAGCGTCGTCCGGCCTGCTCGGCGACGACGATCTGAACGAGGCAGCGAACGCGCTCGAGCCGGGCACCAGCGCCGCGGTGCTCGTCTACGAGAACCGCTGGGCGGCGCCCCTGGCGGCGGCGCTGCGGCGGTCGGGCGGAGAGCTCGTGGCCAGTGGCCGCATCCCGATCCAGGACCTCGAGGCCGCGCTCGACGCGGCGGAGCAGACGAGCTGAGCGAGAGGAGCGAGCGATGCCGGGACTACTCAGAGGCGTGGCGAGGACGGCGATGATCGCCGGCACCGCGACCGCGGTCAGCAACCGCGTCTCGCGCCGCCAGGGCGAACGCTGGCAGGCGCAGGAAGCTCAGGGGGCCGCCCCGCCGCCTCAGCAGGCCGCCGCACCGGCGCCGGTCGCCGCGCCGGCGGGCGAGCAGTCGACGATCGAGCAGCTGAAGGAGCTCGCGGCGCTGAAGGACCAGGGCGTGCTCACCGAGCAAGAGTTCGCCGCGCAGAAGGCCAAGATCCTCGGCTGAGGATCTTCGTTCGCCGGGCGCTCCCAGCTCAGAGCAGTGACGCCAGCGCCTCGGTGCCGGTGTAGAGGGCGGTTGCGACGACGAGCAGGGCGAACCAGCGGGTCAGCGCGTCCGTGGAGACGCGCTCGCCGAGCCGGCTGCCGAACAGGACGCCGAACGCCGCCGCAGCGGCGAAGGGCAGGATCGTCGCCCACTCGACGCCGCCGCCGTGCAGGCGAACGAGCAGCGCAACGATCGAGCCGATCACGCTCACCAGCAGGCTGGTGCCGACGGCCTCGGTCATCGCGAAGCCGAGCGAGAGGACGAGCGCCGGCACGATCACGAAGCCGCCGCCGACGCCGAAGAGGCCGGTCAGCCAGCCGACCGCGAAGCCGAGCAGAACGACCCCGACGGCAGAGCGGGCGCCGACCCCGTACCGCCAGGGGCGGAAGCTCGACTCGCCTCGCGCCCGCTCGCTGACCATCGCCGCGGCGCCGAGGACCATCACCGGCGAGAAGGCGAGCAGCAGCAGGTCGGGGTTGAGCGCCCGGGCGAGCAGCGAGGCGGCAAACGAGCTGACCGCGGTCGCCGCGCCGAAGGCCAGCCCGGCCCGCCAGCGCACCTCGCCTCGCCGCAGGTAGGAGACCGAGCCGATCGCGGCAGCGACGATCACCACGACCAGCGCCCCCGCCTGCGCGCCGCGCACGCTCTGGTTCCCCAGGTAAATGAGCGCCGGCACGGCGAGCAGCGACCCCCCGCCCCCCACCGAGCCCAGCAACACCCCGATCAACAGGCCGACCGGGATCAGAAGCGCCACGTCGCTCACGCTTGGATCATGGCGCGTCGGCCTGTTCCGACGAGCCTCTGCGTGGATATCAAGGCAATAGGCCAGCGCGCGTCTGTATGAATAACCACACAACGGCCCATGTTGGACTAGTGTGTGGATATGCCCACAACGCAACCTGGCTCCAAAGAATGGTCGATTCGCTCCGTACCCGACCTCGGCCGCGCGATCGCCGGGGTGCGCCGTACCCGTGGCCTCACCCAGCAGCAACTGGCCAACGACGCCAGCGTCGAGCGCTCCTACCTGGCGCGGTTGGAGGCCGGGGCTTCCACGTTGGCAATCGAGCGGTCCCTGCGCCTGCTCCGCCGCATGGGCGCGAGCGTCACGGTGTCCGTAGACGAAAACGATGGTGGCCCGCGGTAGCCCGTCGCCGCGCTGGTCCGCGAGCGCTCACGGCAACTGCTGTCGTGAGCGTAAGCCTGCATGCGATGCCGGGCCGCGGCCCGGCATCGCATCTCGCTCGGGCGTCAGCCCGTGATTTCGTGAACCACGGGGTAGTAGCCGTTGGCGTGGCCGCTTACCTTCGGGTGGAAGCTTTCTTCGATCGGGCTGGAGAGGCCGTTGATCCACTCCGTTGAAGAGCCGCCGCCACCGTCACAGATCGCGTGGCCGATGAACGGCGGGATGACGTTGCCGAAGTCGAAGTTCGACCCGGCGCGTTCGGCCGCTTCGCTGATCACTTCCTTCATCAGGTCGGCCGTTTCGTTGAGCCGCGTCTCCTCGCTCGGGCTGAACCAGGTGAACGCATTGCAATCTTCGCCGTTGAACAGGCGCGGGTAGTCGAGCGCGACCACCTCGGCGTTGGGCGCGTCTTCGGCGATCGTTTCGTTCACTTCGTCGAGCCGGCCCGGCAACGTGTTTTCGATGAATTCCTGCGCGTCGTCGATCGCCCCGTTGCAGTTCGAGGCCCACCACGGCAGCGCGCATTCGGTGATCACTTCGGCGAAGCCGGCGTCGTTGCCGCCGATCGTGTAGGTGACCCAGTTGGTGCTCGAGTCCAGGCTCGCGGCCTGGGTGTTGAGCAGGTCACTGGTCGTCGCGCCGGAGCAGGTGGCATTGACGAACGTCCAGCTCGAGTGCGCTTCGTGCAGCAGGTACGGATACGCGTATACCGACCGCTTGCATGATTCTTCGTAGAACGTCCGCGTCCCGGTGCCCGACGAATACGAGTCACCCAACGCGACGTACTTCGTCGCCGACGCTGCGCTCGCAAACGCGCCACAGAACGCCAGCACACACAGAACAGCACTTATGCGTCTCCACTTCATCTTGCTCTCCTCCCAGATGTCGACCGGGCGCCCGCCCGGCGATTTTTCGGCCGTGCCGCGCACGACCTCCTGGAACCAGATGCTAAGAAACTTCGGAGCACTTTGCAGTCACGTATCTACTGGGGACCGTGGCTTGCGCGCCTCCCGATCGCGATAGCCTGGCCACGTGGCTGACACTCCCTCAGAGTTGATCGACGCAAGGATCGAGGAACTCGGCGATTGGCGCGGCGAGACGCTCGCCCAGGTGCGAGCCGGGTAACCGGTCGATGCGCAGCAGGTTGCCCGACGGGTCGCGCACGGCGAAGTCCCGCGTGCCCCTCGGCTGATCTCATGATGGGCTTTTCAGGCTGGCCGAGGCGCAAGCCGGATATCTCACCGCTCAACAAGCGGTAGATGCGGGGATGGACCGCAGCACGCTGCGCCACCACGCTCGACCCGGCGGCCGCTACGAGCGCGTTCGTCGCGGGCTCTATCGGCTACGGCATTTCCCCACGAGTCCCCACGAGCACGTTATGGCGGCCTGGCTTCCGCTTCGTGACGCCAAAGCTGTGGTATCGCACGAGAGCGCCCTCGAGCTGCACGAGCTCTCCGACGTGATCCCGGATGCCATTCACCTTTCGCTGCCGCGCTCGGAGCGAGGGCAGCGCCGTCGAGACGGCGTACGGCTGCACACGCTGAACCGACCGCCGGAGAAAGCCGAGGTACGCGACATCTTCGGCCTACCGGTGACCAGTCCGGAGCGCACCATCGTTGACGCGCTCGAAACGGGTGCGCAGCCCGAGCAGATGGAGATGGCCGTCCGCCAGGCCCTCGATCGAGGGCTAACCACGCCGCGCCGGCTGCGAACGGCAGCATCGACCCGCCCGGCCCGGGTCCGCAAGTTCATCGAGCGTCGCCTGCGGGAAGCGCCAGCGTGAGATACGAGGAGGGCGGCTTCGCCCTCGACCTGCGGACCGCACGCGCGAGGAGCACCAAGGACATCGACATCGAGTGGCGCGCCGGCGAGGAGGAGCTGCTCGATGCGCTGCTTGATGCGGCGAGTCACGATTCCGGTGACTTCTTCGCGTTCGCGATCGAGAGGGCAGACATTCCCGAGGACCGCCTCGGCGGAAGTTACCGGTTCCGGGTTTCAGCGTCCCTGGCCGGACGCCCGTTCGAGACGTTCCCGCTCGATGTCGGCTTCCGAACCGACGATGGGCT
>DATFMX010000097.1:0-33870 GCA_035266685.1 Solirubrobacterales bacterium | reverse complement strand
CGCGTTCTCTGGCGTTGCTGGCAGGACGGAGTCGCCTATGACCCCGCCAAACACGGCAACTTGCGCCGGCTTCAACCGGCGGGGGGTTGACACAGGAAGTCTCACCCCGCCACCCTGGAAACGCGGGCGGAGATGCCGCAGGTGATCTCGTAGTTGATCGTCCCCAGGCGGTGGGCGAGGTCCTCGGCGAGGATCACCTCGTCTCCCTGGGCGCCGACCAGCACCGCCTCGGCGCCCGGCTCGACCTCGGTGCCCGGCCCGAGGTCGACGGTGACGTTGTCCATCGAAACCGTGCCGACGAGCGGGTAGCGACGACCGCCGATCAGCACCTCGGCGTCGTTGGTGAGGCCGCGGCGGACGCCGTCGCCGTAGCCGAGCGGCAGCACGCCGACGCAGGTATCGCGCTCGGCCCGCCAGGTGCGGCCGTAGCCGGCGCTGTCGCCGGCGGCGAAGGCCTTGACGTCGGCGACGTAGGAGCGCAGCGAGAGGGCCGGCCGCAGGCCACGCTCGGCCGGGTCGCCCTGGAACGGATCGAGCCCGTAGACGGCGACGCCGCAGCGCGCCATGTCGAAATGGGCGCGCGGCTCGCGGAAGACGGCGGCGCTGTTCGCCGCATGCACGAGGATGCCGGGAACCGCCTCGCGCGCCGCCGCGGCGACGGCGGCGAAGCGCTCGAGCTGCTGCTCGAAGAAACCGTCGTCGGCGCCCGGTTCGTCGGCGGTGGCGAAGTGCGTCCAGACGCCGGCCGGATGGAGGTCTGGGCTCTCGGCGCAGGCGCGCAGCAGCTCCAGCACCTCACCGGGATCCGGGTTGCCCAGCCGGCCCATGCCGCTGTCGTGCTTGATGTGGACGCGGGCCGGGCGACCGTGCGCCTGGGCGCGCTCCGCCACCAGGTCGAGGAAGCCGCGCCGCCAGGCGGACAGCTCCGAGCCGGCCTCGAGCACCGTGTCGAGCTCCTCGGGCTCCAGCGCGCCCATCGTCAGCAGCGAGACCTGGGGAAAGCGCCGCCCGATCCGCGCCGCCTCAGCCGCCGTCGCCACCGCCAGTCGCGTCGCGCCGCCGGCCAGCGCCGCCTCGGCGCAGACCTGCTCGCCGTGGCCGTAGCCGTCGGCCTTGACCACGGCGCAGAGTTCCGCCTCGCCCAGCTCGGCCTTCAGCCGGGCGCAGTTCTCGCGCACGGCGCCGGCATCGATCCGGGCCACCGCCCGCGCCACGCTCTACTCCTCGACGAGCGCGGCCAGCGCGTCGGCGCGGGTGACCATTCCCGCCAGTCGACCGTCCTCGTCGACCACCGGCAGGTGGTTGTGGTGCGAGTCGGCGATCTTCCTGGCCACGTTCTCGGCGCTGGTGTAGTCCTTGACGACATCCGGCTCGGCCGTCATCAGCTCCGAGACCTTCGTCGCGAAGGCCTTGTCGAGGCGCTTCTCGAAGCCCTTCATCGAGCCGATGAAGACGACCCCGCCCATGATGTTGAGGTAGTGCGGCAGGTGCAGGTCGGACTCCTCTTCGCTGAGCACGAGATCGGACTCGCTGACGATGCCGACCACGCGGCGGTCCTCGTCGATGACCGGGATCGCGCCCTTGTCGGTCTGCGCGAGCAGCTCGATCGCGCCGCGGGCGTCGGCGTCGGGCGCGACGCTGGGCACGGAGCTGTCCATGATCTCGGCGGCGGTCTTCACGCTTGCGAGATTATTCGACCCGGCGGCCGGGAGACATCCCCGCTGCGATCGAGTCGATCACGTCAGTCGCGATCACCGACTCGGCGGCGCCGATCCTCGTCGCCGCGTCGCGGCCGGCGCGGGCATGCGCGTAGACGGCGGCGCAGGCGGCGGCGAAGGGCTCGAGGCCGCGGGCGAGCATCGCCGCGGCGATCCCGGAGAGCACATCGCCGGTCCCTGCAGTCGCGAGGGCGGGCGCGGAGAGCGCGTTGACGGCGACCCGCGCGCCGTCGGTGACGATCGTGTCGTCGCCCTTCAGCACGACCACGGCGCCGGCGGCCCGAGCGGCCTCGCGCGCCGCGGCGAGCCGGTGCGCGGCGATCTCGGCCGAGTCGCGCCCGAGCAGCCGTCCCAGCTCGCCCGCATGCGGAGTCAGCACGGTCGGCGCTCCACGCGCCGCGATCGCCCCCAACTCGCCGGCGAAGGCGTTGAGCCCGTCGGCGTCGAGCACGAGCGGCGTCTCGATCCGGGAGACCGCCTCTCGCGCCAGCTCGACCGAGCCGGGGTCGCGGCCCAGACCGGGTCCGAAGACGCCTGCGGCGGCGCGCTCGAAGGCGCGCAGCAGCGGCTTCAGCGACGCCGGTGCGAGGCAGCCGTCGCCGCCCGGGCAGCCGACCGACATCACCTCCGGCTGGCCGGCCTCGAAGATCGGCTCGAGGTCGGCCGGCACCGCCACCGTGGCGTAGCCGGCGCCGGCCCGGATCGCCGCCAGCGAGGACATCTGCACCGCCCCGGTCAGACCGCGCGAGCCACCCGCGATCGTCACCTGGCCGGAGCTGAACTTGGTCGAGCGCGCCCCGCGGCGCGGCGCCAATCCCAGCACCGCCGGGCCGATCGTGCCGGCGACCGGCGCGTCCGGAGCGCCGGCCGGGATGCCGATCGGCGCCACTCGCAGCTCGCCCGTATGCCACTTCCCCGGGGCGATCCGGTGGCCGAGCTTGGCGGCGTGGAAGCTGACCGTGATGTCCGCCTCGACGGCGGCGCCGGCAACCTCGCCGCTCGACGCGTCGACGCCGGAGGCGATGTCGCAGGCGACGACCGGCGCGCCGTTGGCGTCGATCGCCGTGATCGCCGCCAGCGCCGGCTCGCGCGGGGCGCCGGCGAAGCCGGTGCCGAAGATCGCGTCGACGATCGCGCCCGAGCCGGCCAAGCGCGGGCCGAGGTCTCCCCTCACGTACTCGGCGTCGCAGCGCTCGAAGTTGGCCGCCGCGTCATCGCTCAGCTCCTCCGCCGGCCAGAGCAGCAGCGCCTCGACCTCGAATCCCGCTTGCGCCAGGTAGCGAGCGGCCACCAGCCCGTCGCCGGCGTTGTTGCCCTTGCCGCAGACCACCCGCACCGGCCCGTCGAGCGCCAGCTCGCCGACGACCTCCGCCACCGCCCTCCCCGCCGCCTCCATCAGCTCCAGCGACGGCGCCCCCTGCTCCTCGATCGCCCAGCGATCCACCGCTCGCATCCCGTCGGCGTCGAAAAGGGGGTCTAGCCAGGGCTCCACTCGCAGTCCAGCCTAAACGGCGAATAGGGAGTCGACATCGATCGCCGGGCCCTCCTCGCGGACTCGAGCTCGAACGGCCCGCAACACATCCGTTGCCTCGTAATAGGCGCCACGTTTCTGCCCGCGCTGCTCGATCAGCCCCGCGCGAACCATCGCACCGAGGTCGTTGGTCGCGACCTGCTTCGAAATCTCGACGCGCTCCGCGCTCTCGACGCTCTTGCGGTGAGATGAATTCCGAATCCGCAGT
The DNA here is from genome assembly GCA_035266685.1 of Solirubrobacterales bacterium. Taxonomy (GTDB): domain Bacteria; phylum Actinomycetota; class Thermoleophilia; order Solirubrobacterales; family 70-9; genus VRUE01. Next base: position 30,413 of record DATFMX010000097.1, on the reverse strand, counting down.
CCAGTTGCCGCATCGAAGAGGCTGCCCACTACCCGCTCGGGCAGCTCGTGCTTTTCCCGCAGTTCGTCGATCGCGATCCACAGCCGCTCGGACTCGCGGATCCTCCTCAGCACGTTCGCCGCCTGGATGTAGTGCGCCTTCAGGCAGAACTGGACCCACGGACGTGCGTCCAGTTGGGGATTCCACGCTCCCCGTCCAACCTCCGCCAGGATGTCGTAGTAGGCCTGGGTGTGCGCCCCGAGGTACTCCTCGATACTCATCCACTCGGGTGACAAGATCCTGTCCCTGGCAAGAGCGAGGGTCTGCAGGCAACGCGCCATTCGACCATTCCCGTCGCGGAATGGATGGATCATCACCAGGTTGAGATGCGCCATCGCTGCGCGAACCATGGCCGGCACATCGTCATCGGAGCGAAGCTGGGAGATCAACGCCTCGATCAACTCGGGGACCGCGTCGCTCTCGGGTGCTTCGTAGACGATTTCGCCGGTGGCGCTGTTTTGCACCCATATCGGTCCGGGTCGCCAGAGGCCCGGACTTGCTTCGAGCGAGTACTCGGTGACCATGAAATGCAGGCTGCGGATCAACGCCGACGAGTACTCGAAGTGTGGATCGTCGGCGAGCTGGAGGACGTAGGTCATTGCCCGGCGGTAGCCGAGCACGGCCAGCCAATCGCGCTCATCCGCTTCGGCTGGCTCACTCCCTTCGACGGCCGCCAGAGCGTCCTCCAGCGAAACGTCGTAGCCCTCGATGCTGTTGGAACCCTGGATCGCACGGGCGCTGAGCACACGGCGAACGGAGCCCACCCAGCGGCGCGGCTCGGCGACCCGATAGCGAAGCTGCCGCCTCAGATCCTCGATGCGCTCGAGCGCCGCCATTTCTGGCGGCTGCACATCAGGGATCGCATAGATGCGTGTCTCCAGCGGGCTTTGAATTTGTGAATTCATCTATTTGACAGATGATTCTATCAAAGGCTCATTTGAATGACGCATTAAAAAAGCCGTTTAACATCGCGTACAGGACCCCCAAACGCACCGAGCTGCTCTGCCCGGGTGGATCCGACGACGACGCGAGCTACTTCAGGCCGACGATCAGCTTTGCCGTCGCCAGTTCGCCCTGCGAGGCGCTGCCGAGGGCGAGGAAGTCGATGCTCTTCAGGTACTTTTTCGCCTTCTTGAACCCCTTGTCGGAGTTCGAGATCAGCGCGTCGGCGAGGTGCAGGGCCGCCGGGCCGTCGGCGAAGCCGCTGATCGGCGTGTCGCCGAGCGAGCTCACCGCGTCTTCGTAGGCGGGATCCTCCGAGAGCGTCTTGCTCTTCCCCGCTTCGGAAACGAGGCCGTTGAGAGTCTGCGGCAGGCCGTAGCCGATGACCAGCCTGCCTTCCCTGGCGGCGACGACGAGCGGCTTGCTGCCGAGTTCGTCGCTGCGGACCGTGAAGCCGCTGTACTTGCCGCTCAGCGCGGTGACGCCCGAGACATGGACCTGGCGCAGCAGCTTGCCGATGTTGGCGACCGTCTTGGTCGCTTCGGAGCCCTTGGTGCTGAGCACCAGCGCGCCGCCGAGGCTGTTCTTGTTGGCGCCGCTGGCGAAGACGGCGGCTTCCTGGAGCGAGCCCGATACGCCTTCGAGGTCGATCCCGAGTTGCTTCAGGCCCTTCTTCAGCTGGTTCGGCGGGACCGTGCCCGGGATGCCTTCTTCGTCGAGGCTGTCGATCAGTTCCTTCAGCTGTTCGCCGAAGCCGCTGACGGCGAAGCCGGCGAAGGCGCTGCCGGGCAGTTCGCCGAGCAGGCCCGAGGCGTCGCCGGTCGGCGCTTCCTGGCCGCCGAGGTCGCTGCTCAGCTCGACCGCGATCTGTTCGGAGCCGGGCACGATGCTGGCGACCGCGGTCGCTTCGCTCGGGTCGATGCCGGCGTTCTGCAGGGCCTGGCGCGCCGTCGGGTTGATCTTGCCGCCGTTCTGGTCGATCAGCTTGCCGACGTCGACGTAGACGTCGGCGAGGCTGCCATCGGAGGCTGCCGAGATCGCCTTGGTGAAGGTGTCTTCGTCGGCGAGCGCTTCGCCTTCGGAGGCTTCTTCGACTTGCTTGAAGAGCTTCTGGTCTTCGGCGATGACGAGGAAGTCGCCGACCAGGCCGACCGCCCGGCCCTCCTTGGCTTCATCGTGCTTGTCGATGAACGCCTGGGTCGCTTCGGTGTCGGTCGATTCGACGATCACGCCGGTGCCGGTGAAGTCTTCGCCTTCCAGCCGCTCGAAGAAGGCGCCGCCGCGCTCGCCCAGCCACGGTTCGACTTCCTTTGCGAAGTCGACCGGTTCGCCTTCGCTCGCCGCTTCGCCTTCCAGTTCTTCGACGATCAGGTCGCCGAGGTTGCCGACGCCCGCGACCTGCTTGGCGATCGCGTCGACGTTGGACTTCAGTTCGCCTTCCGGGCGCAGCGTGCCTTCGACGAAGACCGGCGTGCCGGGCGGCGCCAGGCTCGCGAGGTCGGAGCCGGAGGAGCTGCTCCCGCAGCCGGCGACCAGGGCGATCGTGGCGGCGGCGGCAAGCGCGGCGAGGAGCAGACGAGGCTTCATGCGGCCCGGCATCCTACAGACGCCGTCGACAGAAGATCACTCGACCGTGACGGTCTTCGCCAGATTGCGCGGCTGGTCGACGTTGAGGCCACGCCCGCGGGCGATGTCATAGGCGAGCAGCTGCAGCGGCAGGATCGCCAGGATCGGCTGCAGGAGCCAGTCGCTGGCGGCGACGGCGATCGTCTGCTCGGCGACGGCCACCGCTCGCTCGTCGCCCTCGGTGACGACGGCGATCGTGTGCGCGCCGCGCGCCCGCACCTCTTCGACGTTGGAGAGCACTTTGTCGAGAATCGGGCTGTCGGTGGCGACGCAGACCACCGGGGTCGACTCGTCGAGCAGCGCGATCGGGCCGTGCTTCATCTCGCCGGCGGCGTAGGCGTCGGTCGGGATGTAGGAGACCTCCTTCAGCTTCAGCGCGCCCTCGAGGCAGACCGGCAGGCCGATGTTGCGGCCCAGGTAGAGGAAGAAGCCCTCGTCGCCGTGCGTCGCGGCGATCTCCCGCACGTGCTCCTCGCAGCCTTCGATCGTCGCGTCGATCTTCGACGGCAGCGCCTTCATCTCGGCGACCAGCTCGGCGAGGCGCTCGGGCGGCAGCGTCCCGCGCAGCTCGGCCAGGCGCAGGCCCAGCAGGTACATCGCCGCCACCTGGGCGACGAAGGTCTTGGTCGCGGCGACGCTGATCTCCATGCCGCTGCGCGTGTAGAGGACGGCGTCGGCGTCGCGGGTCGCCTGGCTGCCCATGATGTTGGTCAGCGCGAGGACGGTCGCGCCGCGCTCGCGGGCGAGGCGCATCGCCGCCAGCGTGTCGGCGGTCTCGCCCGACTGGGTGATCCCGATCACCAGGTCGCCGGAGCCGACCACCGGGTTGCGGTAGCGGTACTCGGAGGCGATGTCCATTTCGACCGGCACCCGCGCCCATTCCTCGATCGCGTACCGGCCGACCAGGCCGGCGTGGTAGGAGGTGCCGGCGGCGACGATCACGATCCGCTTCAGGCCGCGCAGGAAGTCGTCGGCGAGGCCGATCTCGGAGAGGTCGACGCCGTCGTCGCCGGGCAGGCGGTCGGCGATCGTTTCGGCGACCGCGTCGGCCTGTTCGTGGATCTCCTTCAGCATGAAGGTCTCGTAGCCCGCCTTCTCGGCGGCGGCCTCGTCCCAGTCGACCTCTTCGGGCGCGCGCTCGACCGGGTTGCCGTCGGCGTCGGTTATCCGCACGCCGGCGGCGTCGATCGTCACCACCTCGTCGTTTTCGATCGTCAGCGCGCACCGCGTCTCGGCGAGGAAGGCGGGGATCGCCGAGGCGAGGAAGCTCTCCCCCTCGCCGACCCCGGCGACCAGCGGGCACTCCTTGCGCGCGCCGACGAGCAGGTCGGGCCGATCGGCGTGCATCGCGACGAACGAGTAGTGGCCGCGCAGCTCGCCGAAGGCGGCGCGCACGGCGGCGGTCAGGTCGCCGTCGTAGTGGCTGGAGATCAGGTGGGCGACGACCTCGGCGTCGGTTTCGGAGCTGAACTCGTGCCCCTCGGCCTCGATCCGCTCGCGCAGCTTGGCGTGGTTCTCGACGATCCCGTTGAGCACGATGTGGACGCGATCGGAGCCGTCGCTGTGCGGGTGGGCATTCTCCTCGGTGACCCGCCCGTGGGTGGCCCAGCGCGTGTGCGCGATCCCGGTCGTCGGCGGCGCGGTCGCCACGGCGACGCCGCCGCCGCTCGCGTCGCGCTGCTCGATCGCCGCCCGCAGGTTGGCCAGGTTGCCGACCGCGCGCACGCTCTCCACCCGCCCGTCCTCGATCGTCGACACCCCGGCCGAGTCATAGCCGCGGTACTCGAGCTTTTCCAGCCCGGCGACGAGGATGTCCCTACAGGGCCGCGCCCCCACGTATCCGACGATTCCGCACATGAAGGTGGTTAAGGGTAGACGGCGGGGACTTCAGGCCAGCTCCTGCCGCACCAGGTCGGCGAGGCGCTTGCAGACGGCGTCGGCTTCCTCGGCGGTCGGGGCCTCGGCCATCACGCGGACCAGGGGCTCGGTGCCGGAGGGGCGCAGGAGGACGCGGCCACGGCCCTCGAGCTCGGCGCCCTCGCGCTCGACCGCGTCCCAGACGGTCGTGGCGCCGGCGATCGCCTCGCGGTCGGCGACCTCGACGTTGACCAGCTTCTGCGGCAGCTTCTCCATCGCCTCGACCGAGGCCAGGTCGCGGTCGCCGAGCTCGCGCATCGTCATCAGCGCCGCGGCGATCCCGTCGCCGGTCGCGGCGAAGCGCATGTCGATGATGTGGCCCGACTGCTCGCCGCCGATCGCCCACTCGCGCCTGCGCAGCTCGTCGAGCACATAGCGGTCGCCGACCTTGGTCGTCGCCACCTCGATGCTCGCGTCGTCCATCGCCTGATGGAAGCCGTAGTTGCTCATCACGGTCACCGCGACGCCGCCGCCGAGCTCGCCGCGCGCCGCCTGGCCGCGGGCCAGCAGGGCGATCAGCTCGTCGCCGTCGTGGGTGCGGCCCTCGCCGTCGACTGCAAGTACCCGGTCGCCGTCGCCGTCGAAGGCGAAGCCGACCGTGGCGCCGGAGGAGGCGATGTGCGCGGCCAGGTTGTCGAGGTGGGTCGAACCGCAGCCGTCGTTGATGTTGCGCCCGTCGGGCTCGACCGCGATCGCCTCGACCTCGGCGCCGAGCCGCTCGAAGATCGCCGGGCCGACCCGGTGCGTCGCGCCGTTGGCGCAGTCCAGCGCCACCCTGACGCCGGAAAGGTCGAGCGGGAAGGCGGCCTGCAGCGCCCGCAGGTAGTCCTCTTCGCCGCCGCTCAGCTCGCGGACATGGCCGAACCCGACCGCGGTAGAGGTTTGCGCCGCTATGCGGTCGGAACCTCTACCGCGCTCCTCGAGGTGGGCCTCGATCCGCGCCTCGGTCGCGTCGTCGAGCTTGCTGCCGCCGGCGCCGAAGAACTTGATCCCGTTGTCCCTGTAGGGGTTATGGGACGCGGAGACGACCGCCGCCAGGTCGAGGCCGAGTTTGCGCACGAGGACGGCGGCGGCGGGCGTCGGCAGCACGCCGCCACACAGAGCATCGCCCCCAGCCTCCGCAACCCCAGCCGCCAGTGCCGATTCCAGCATCGGCCCCGACTCGCGCGTGTCGCGAACGATCAGAACCTGCGGCCGATCTACCTCCAGCGATTCCGTCGCGGCACGGCCGAGAGACAGAGCCAACTCGGCCGTCAGGAACGTGCCAGCCTCCCCTCGGACCCCATCGGTGCCGAAGAGCTTGCGCTCCGCAGTCAAATCCGCTCCGTCAGCGCTTGCTGAACTGCGGGCGCTTTCTCGCCTTCTTGAGGCCGGCCTTGCGGCGCTCCTTGGCGCGCGCGTCGCGGGTCAGGAAGCCGCGCCGCTTGAGCTCGCCGCGCAGCTCCGGGTCGACCTCGGTCAGTGCCCGGGCGATGCCGTGGCGAACCGCGCCGGCCTGGCCGCTGATGCCGCCGCCATGCACCCTGACGCGGACGTCGACGCTGCCCTCGTAGCCGGTGGTCGCCAGCGGCTGGCGGGCGGTCGTCTGATGCAGCGGGCGGGGGAAGAACTCCTCGATCGGGCGGCCGTTGACGACGAAGGCGCCGCTGCCGGGCAGCAGCGTGACGCGGGCGATCGCGTTCTTGCGTTTGCCGGTCGCCAGGTAGCGCGAGTCGCCTTCCATCTTGGCCGGGGCGCGGCTCGCCGCCTGATCCTCCTCATCGGATTCGCCGGCCAGCGCGGCCTCGCGGGCCCGCCGCTCCTCCTCTTCGGCTTCCCTGCGCGCCTGCTCCTCGGCGCTCAGTGGCCGCTCCTCCGGCTCGACCGCGATCGGCTCCAGGTCGGCGCCGGGAATGACGTCCTTCTTCTTCTCCTTGGCAGCCGGCTCGGGCTCGGGCTCCGGCTCGGGCTCCGGCTGCTCCTCGGGCTGCGACTCCTCGACCGCCTCCGGCTGCGTCTCCTCAGCCGCCTCCGGCTGCGTCTCCTCGACGGGCGTCTCCTCAGCCGCCTCGGGCTGCGCGTCCTCGGTCGGCGTCTCCTCGACGGCCTCCGGCTGCTGCTCCTCCTGCGGCTCTTCGGAAGTCTCTCGGTCCTGCGGCTCGTCTGCCATTTACTTGATCTCCATCGGCTGTGGTTTCTGCGCCGCGTGCGGGTGATCCGGACCCGCATAGACCTTGAGCTTGGTCAGCTGCTTGCGGGCGAGGCGGTTGCGGGGAAGCATCCCCTTCACCGCCTTGCGGATCACCTCCTCGGGGCGACGGTCGAGCATCTCGGCCAGAGTGCGGGACTTGATCCCGCCCGGGTAGCCGGAGTGGCGCCAGTAGCGCTTCTGCTCGAGCTTGTTGCCGGTCACCCTGATCTTCTCGGCGTTGACGACGACGACGAAGTCGCCGGTGTCGACATGCGGGGTGTACTCGGGCTTGCGCTTGCCGCGCAGGGCGTCGGCGATGCGCGTCGCCAGCCGGCCCAGGGTCTGCCCCTCGGCATCGACGATCAGCCAGTCGCGCTGGCGGTCGGTCGGCTTGGCAACGTAGGTCTTCATCAGAGAAAAGCCGCGGGGAGAGCCCCAGCGGCCCCGGGATGATAGCCGCCGAGCGGAGTTGACGCGCACCTGCCCGATCGGCCGGGAGCGGGGCTATACTGCCGCGCCATCCATAGCCGAATTCCGGCCGCGCCAGCGGGCGGGAGCGGAGGAACCGCAGGGACTCTTGCAGGTCCCGGGGGCGAATCGGACGAAGATCCATCCGTAGCGCATCTCTTTCAGCGCGAGCCCGACAGCTAACTCCGCAGGCGAACGAAAGAGAGGGCACGTGGTACGAAGCGGTGCTGGCGCCGGGCCGTGGCTTGGCGGAATATCGATTTTCGCGGCGGTTGCCCTGCTGGCCTGCCTCGCGTCGCCCGCGCTCGCGCTGACCGGCGGCGCCCCGACGCCGGGTGGCAGCCCACCGGCGCCACCCAGCCACAGCGGCTCGCCCGACCCCGCGCCAAGCGCCGGTAACGTGGCCCTGCTCGCGGCCAAGACCTGGCCGCGCAAGTCGTTCTACTACGGCGCCCGCGCGCCCCGGCTGCGCTACGAAATCGCCAGCGAGCAGCCCGCCAACGACCTACGCGTCGACGTCGTCGGCGAAGCGGGCGAAGTGGTGAAGAGCTTCTACCGCAACGACGTCGCGCCGGAAACACCCGACAGCGTGCGCTGGGACGGAACCGTCAGCGGGGGCCGGCCGGCGCCGAACGGCCGCTACAGCTTCCGCGTCGTTCCGCAGACGGGCGGCCGGGCCGCGCGCCGCGCCACCTCCTCCGCCTCCCCGCAACCGCTCAGCCTCGGCTTCCAGCTCTACGCCTACGCCTTCCCGATCCTCGGCCCGCACGACTTCGGCGGCGCGGCCGGCCGTTTCGGCGCCGCCCGCTCCGGGCACACCCACGAGGGCCAGGATGTGATGGCGAAGTGCGGCACGCCGCTGCTCGCCGCGCGCGGTGGCCGCGTCCAGTACTCCGGCTACCAGGGCGCCGCCGGCAACTACCTGGTGATCGACGGCAAGGGCACCGGCTACGACTTCGGCTACATGCACCTGCTCGAACCCTCGCCGCTGAAGGCGGGGATGACGGTGCGCACCGGCGAACCGATCGGCCTCGTCGGCCAGACCGGCGACGCGACCGCCTGCCACCTGCACTTCGAGGTCTGGACGCCGCCCGGCTGGTACGAAGGCGGCAGCCCGATCGACCCGCTGCCCTTGCTCAAGCAGTGGGACGGCTACTCCTGAGCTACTGAGCACGAGTCTCTTGCCTGAGCCGACGCCGCTCATCCAGCTCGATGAGCGCCAGCGCCAGCGCAACCGGAACCGTCGCGGGCAACGTATCCACAGCGAAGAACAACAAGTCGAACCCGAGCCCCAGCCCAAGCACCAACCCGGCCCCAACCCACTGCCGACGGGCCGAAAACCCACCTATATGGTGGGTTTTCGGCCCGTCGGCGGGGAGGGCTAGGAGGCAGCCGAGGGTGGCGGCGACGAAGAGGTCGCCGAAGCCGATGACGGCGCCGCCGAAGTGGACGACCTGGAGGCTCGGCAGGCCGCTGGGGGCGGCGGCGGTGAGCACGGAGTTGGGGCCCTGGAGCAGGTCGGCGGCGACGAACCAGGTGTCGACCACGGCCATCGCGTAGATCCCCCACTTCAACCAGCGGGCGGGCGCGACCGAGGCCAGCAGCCAGCCGAGGCCGATGCAGCCGAGGCCGGTCAGCGTCATCGCCGCCGTCTCGCCGACCAGCGCCCCGGGGGCGGCCCAGGCGATCAGGAAGAGTGGCGGGACAGCCGCCGCCCACTCGGGACGCGCGCCATGCACGAGCCGGCCGAGCGCCAGCGCGGCGAACGGCGGCACGGCGAGGAGGGCGAGCCAGGAGAGCGCCGTCGCCGATTCCCCCTGCCAGGCGACGATCCCGATCACGACGACGATCGACCCCGCCGGAACCAGCGCCCACCAGGGACTGCGGAAGCGCTCGAGCCAGCCGAAGCGCCACCCCCGCGGCAGCGCCACGAGCACCGCCTGCGCCAGGCTGAGGATCGCTATCGAGACGCCGAAGGAGGGCGAGCTACTCCCACTCGATCGTCGCCGGAGGCTTCGAGGAGATATCGAGCGCGACGCGGTTCACGTCGCTGATCTCGTTGATGATCCGGTTGGAGACCTTCTCCAGCAGGTCGTATGGGAGGCGGGCCCAGTCGGCGGTCATCGCGTCGTCGGAGGTCACGGCGCGGATCACGATCGGGTAGGCGTAGGTGCGGCCGTCCCCCTGGACGCCGACCGAGCGCACGACCGGCAGCACGCAGAAGGACTGCCAGAGCTGCCGGTAGAGCTCGGCGGCGCGGATCTCCTCCTGCAGGATCGCGTCCGCCGAGCGCAGGATGTCGAGCCGCTCGCGGTTGACCTCGCCGCCGACGATGCGGATCGCCAGGCCCGGGCCCGGGAAGGGCTGGCGCCAGACCATCCGTTCGGGCAGCCCGAGCTCGGCGCCGACCGCGCGCACCTCGTCCTTGAACAGCATCCGCAGCGGCTCGACCAGCTCGAACTCGAGATCCTCCGGGAGGCCGCCGACGTTGTGGTGGGACTTGATCGTGTCGGCGGCGTCGCTGCCGCCGGACTCGATCACATCCGAGTAGAGCGTTCCCTGCACCAGGTAGGCGGCGTCCTCGAGCTTCGCCGCCTCCTGCTCGAAGACGCGGATGAACTCGCCGCCGATGATCTTGCGCTTGCGCTCCGGCTCGTCGACCCCGGCGAGCTTGGCGAGGAAGCGCTCCTCCGCGTCGACGTGGACCAGCGGGATGCCGAACTGGCTGAAGGCCTCGACCACCTGCTCGGCCTCGTTCAGCCGCATCAGCCCGTGGTCGACGAAGACGCAGGTCAGCTGGGCGCCGATCGCCCTGTGGACGAGCAGCGCCGCGACCGAGGAGTCGACGCCGCCCGAGAGGCCGCAGATCACGCGGCCGTCGCCGACCTGGGCGCGGATCGCCGCGACCTGCTCGGCGATCACCGACTCGGCCGACCACTGCTCCTCGCAGCCGGCGATCTCGCGCAGGAAGCGCGTCAGCACCTCGGTGCCGTAGGGCGTGTGGACGACCTCGGGGTGGAACTGGATCCCGTAGAGGCCGCGGTTGGGCGCCTCGCAGGCGGCGACCGGCGAGGCCGGCGTCGCGGCGAGGGCGGTGAACCCCGGCGGCGGCTCGAAGACCGAGTCGCGATGGCTCATCCAGCAGCTCTGCTCCTCCGGCAGCCCGGCCAGCAGTCGCCCGCCGGAGTTGCGCAGGGTCAGCTCCGCGCGCCCGAACTCGCCCGACTCGGCCCCTTCGACCTTGCCGCCGAGCGCCTTGACCATCGCCTGCATCCCGTAACAGATGCCGAGTAGAGGAACCCCCAGATCGAGTAGCTCGGATGGGAAGTCGGGCGCCCCGGGCTCGTACACCGACGCCGGGCCCCCAGACAACACGAGAGCCTTCGGCCCCCGCTCGCGAATCTTCTCCACAGGGGTGCTGGCCGGCAACAGCTCAGAGAACACCCCGCATTCGCGAATCCGCCTTGCGATCAGCTGCGAGTACTGGCCCCCGAAGTCGAGAACCAGCACCTCCTCGGAGGCCTGGGCCGGCGCCACCTTGGCGCCGGCCTCAGTCGTCGGCGACTCCAACACCGGCCGACACCGCGGCGCGTCCGTTGGAGCCCATGCCGACGGCCTGCTCGGTCTGCAGCTTCTTCCCCTCGCTCATCAGCGCCGGCGCGACCATCACCTCGGCCCGCTGGAAGGAGCGGATGTCCTCGTAGCCGGTCGTCGCCATCGAGGTTTTCAGCGCCCCCATCAGGTTGAAGGTGCCGTCGTTCTCCTGCGCCGGCCCGAGCAGGATCTCCTCCATCGTCCCGTCCTGCCTGGTGGAGACCCGGGTGCCGCGCGGCAGCGAGGGATGGAAGGTCGCCATCCCCCAGTGGAAGCCGCGACCCGGCGCCTCCTTGGCGCGGGCCAGCGGCGAGCCGACCATCACCGCGTCGGCGCCGACCGCGATCGCCTTGGAGACGTCGCCGCCGGTGCGCATGCCGCCGTCGGCGATCACGTTGACGTACTCGCCGGTCTCCAGCATGTGCTGCGAGCGGGCCGCCGCGACGTCGGCGATCGCCGTCGCCTGCGGGACGCCGATCCCGAGCACGCCGCGCGTCGTGCAGGCGGCTCCGGGGCCGACGCCGACTAGCACGCCGACCGCGCCGGTCCGCATCAGGTGCAGCCCGGTCGAGTAGGAGGCGCAGCCGCCGACCACCGTCGGCACCGGCACCTCGGCGATGAACTCCTTCAGGTTGAGCGGCTCGACCGTGGTCGAGACATGTTCGGCGGAGATCACGGTGCCCTGGATGACGAGGATGTCGATCCCCGCCTCGACCGCGATCTCGTAGTGCTCGCGCACCTTCTGCGGCGTCAGCGAGCCGCAGGCGACCGCGCCCCGCTCCTTGATCTCGGCGATCCGCCGCCCGATCAGCTCCGGCTTGACCGGTTGGGTGTAGATCTCCTGCATGATCTTCGTCGCCTCGTGCTTCGGCGCGGCGGCGATCTTCTCCAGCTGCTCCTCGGCGTTCTCGAAGCGCGTCCAGATCCCCTCGAGGTTGAGCACCCCGAGGCCGCCGAGCTCGTTGACCAACACCGCGGTGTCGGGGCTGACCACCCCGTCCATAGCCGAAGCGACGAGCGGCAGCTCGAAGCGGTAGGGGCCGAGGGTCCAGCTGATGTCTATGTCGTCGGGATCGCGGGTGCGGCGCGACGGAACGATCGCGATGTCATCGAATCCGTAAGCGCGCCGCCCCTTCTTGCCTCGACCGATATCGATCTCCAAATCAGTCCTCCAGGCGGGATGGCGTTGAAGCAGTGAGCCTACACTTCCGCGTGGACCTCAAGGTCCTGGACCTCGACCTCGTCGAGCAGCCGCTCGACTCGGCGGCGGTCGACGGTGCCGGCGCCGAAGTGCTGCGTCGACTCCGCCCCGCAGGCGACCCCGTAGGCGAGGCAGTCGGCCGGCTCGCGTCCGTCGTAGAGGCCGGCGACGTAGCCGGCGAGGAAGGCGTCGCCCGAGCCGACGGTCGAGACCGGCTCCAGTGGCCGCGTGCGCACTTCGACCACGCGCCGCTCGGGTCCGGCGCCGACCACGGCGATGCAGCCGTCGGGGCGCGTGATCGCCGCTTCGCCGGCGCCCAGCCGGACCAGCTCGGAGAGCCCGTGGACGAAGTCCTCGCGGTCGCCGAACTCCTGCCCGACCAGCTCCTCGGCCTCGCGCTCGTTCGGCGTGACGACGGAAGCGCCGGCGCGAATCCCGGCCAGCATCGGCTCGCCCTCGGAGTCGAGGATCGTCTTCACGCCCGCCTCGCGCAGGTCCCCGATCAGGCGCGCGTAGAGCTCGGCGCCCGCCCCGGGCGGCAGGGTGCCGGCGAGCACGCAGAGCTTCGCCCCGTCGGCGAGGTAGCGCAGCCGCTCGACGAAGCGCTCGACCTCCTCCGGGCTGACCGCGGGGCCGCGCTCGTTGATCTCGGTCTGCTCGCCCGAGGTCGGGTCGATCACCGCCATGTTGATCCGCGTCTCGCCGGCGATCCAGGTGAAGTCGGTGAGGATCGCCTCGCGGCGCAGCTGCTCGAGCACCCGGTTCCCGGTCGGCCCGCCGGCGAAGCCCGCGGCGATCACCGGGCGTCCCAGCAGGCGCAGGGCGCGGGCGACGTTGATCCCCTTGCCTCCCGCCACGGTGCGGCTCTCGACCGCCCGGTGGCGGCGGGCGAGGCGGAAGTTCGGCACGGCGACCGTGCGGTCGATCGCTGCGTTGAGGGTTACGGTCAGGATCATCGCCTGGTTCTCCGGAGGCGCTTCGTGAAGAGTGCCACAACCAGTATCGCTGACAGGGCGATAACGATCCAGAGGGCTTTGTCTTCAGCGAAGCTGCGCGCCCGCTCCAGGGCGCTCGCCTTCGGAACCGCGCGGCCCGCGCGCAGCGGCACGCTCGCAGCGCGCCTGCCGTCGAGGCGAACGATCGCCCGGCCCAGCCTGGCGCCGCGGCGGATCGGCCCCTGCACCTCGTGCGGCGCCCGTACGACCAGGCTGAGGCGCTGGCCGCGGCGCACGCCGACGGCGACCGTGCGCGCGGCGCGCAACGGCAACTCACCGCCGCTGTAGCGGATCGACGGCGCGGCGAGCGACTGGCCGCGGTGGATCGGCAGGCGACGGCGATAGCGCGAGAAGCCGTATTCGAGCAGGTCCAGGGTGTCGTCGAAGCGCTCTTCGTCGGTCCAGGTGCCGACCACCGCGGCGATCAGCTCGACCCCCTTGCGCCGGCCCGAGCCGACCAGCACGTACCTGGCGCCGAAGGTGTGGCCGGTCTTCACGCCGGTCGCCCAGGGCGCCATCTCGAGCAGCTCGTTGATCGACTCGATCCGCCGCGACGGCTGCACGCTGCGCAGCTCGGCGCTGCGCGAATCGGCGATCTTGGCGAACGCGGGAATCGCCAGCAGGCGCCGGGTGAGCGTGACGAGATCGCCGGCGCTGGAGTAGTTGCCCCGCTGGTCGAGCCCGATCGGGTTGGCGTAGTGCGTGTCGGAGAGCCCGAGGGCCGCCGCGTAGCGGTTCATCTGGCTGACGAAGCGGGGCACGGACCCGGCGGCGGCGCGCGCCAGGTCGTAGGCGGCGTCGTTGCCGCTGCGCAGGATCAACCCGTAGAGCAGGTCGCGGACGCTGATCCGCTGGCCCGGTCGCAGCTCGAGCAGCGACTCGCCGTATTCGGCGTCATACGGCGCCGCCCGCACGACCTTGTCCAGCGGCAGCTCGTGCAGCACCACCCACGCGGTCATCAGCTTGGTGGTGCTGGCGATCAACAGATGACGGTCGATCGCGTGCGAGGCGATCGCTTCGCCGTTGCGGGCGTCGATCAGCGCCCAAGCGCGCGCCTCGAGCTTCGGCGGGCCGGCGGCGAGAGCCGCGGACGGCGCGGCCAGGAGCACTGCCGCGAGGAGCGCGAGGAGCGCGCGCCTCACCGCAGCCGGAGCTTTTCGCCCGAGATCAGGATCTGTGGATCGACGCCGGGGTTGAGCCTCAGGATGCGGGCTACGGGGACGCCGTTCTCGTGGGCGATCGAAGTGAGGGTGTCGCCGTTCTGGACCACGTAGGTCTTCGGCGTGTGGGCCTTGGAGCGGCCCGAGCCCGAGTGGCTCGTGCGATGCGAACTGGAAGTCGAGCTCCCGCCGCCCCCGCCACCGCCGAGCGTCGTCGCGACAAGGACGATCACGACGACGAAGCCGCAGACGACAGCGGCGGCGGCGAGAGCTCTGGCGGGTGCTCTGGAGCTCAGCCCTTGACCTTGGTCTTGAGTGCCGAGCCGGCAGAGAAGCGGGGGACCTTGCCGCCCGGGATGGTGATGCGCTCGCCGGTGCGCGGGTTGACGCCCTGGCGCGGGCCGCGCTCGGCGACGTGGAACTTGCCGAAGCCGGTGAAGCTGACCTCACCCCCGCCGCTCAGCGTGTCGGTGATCGCGTCGAGCACGGCATCGACCGCGTCGCTCGCGGCTTTCTTGCTGCCCACTCGGTCGTCAGCTGCCAGTTGATCCAGAAACTCAGCCTTGGTCACGTCGAAGCTCCTCCATCTGTCGTTGAGGTCGGCGGCAATCTAACAGCGCTTTCGGCGTCATTGCCCATTCGCGCGCCGATTCCTCCTAGGAGCCGCTGACCGTCATCTCGCCGATCAGCAGCGGCGGCGTGCTGACGGAGCCGCCGAAGGGCACCCAGCGCGGCTCCGAGCCGGCCGTCCGCACGGCCCGCAGCATCGACACGAGGTCGCTGGCGATCGTGAACTCGCGCAGCGGCCGGCCCAGCGCACCGCCCTCGATCGCCCGTCCCGAGGCGCCGACGGAGAAGACGCCGGTGACCGGGTTGACGCCGGAGTGCAGGCCGGCGACGTCGCTGACGTAGACGCCGTCCGCTGCCTCGCGCAGCAGCTCGGCGCCGCTCGCCGAGCCCGGGGCGACGACGAGGTTGGAGGCCGAGACGCTCGGCGGCGAGCGGTAGCCCAAGCGGCCGGCGTTGCCGGTCGAGGCGGCGTCGCCGCGCCGCGCGGTGTAGCTGTCGTAGAGGAAGGTCCGCAGGCGACCGCCCTCGATCAGCGGGGTGCGGCGGCGCGGCACGCCCTCGGCGTCGACCGGCGCGGTGGCGAAGCCCTGCGGGTCGAGCCCGTCGTCGTGCAGGATGAAGGCCTCGGACGCGACCTGCTCGCCGAGCATCGCGGCGAGCGGCGAACGGCCGCGCTGCACGGCGTTCGCCCCGGCGGCGCCGCCGAGCAGGCCGACGAAGCTCGCGGCGACGGTCGGGTCGAGGACGACCGGGCAGCGGCGCGAGGCCGGCTTGGCGGAGCCGATCATCTCCGTCGCCCGCTCGGCCCCCTCGCGGCCGATCGCCTCCGCGTCGAGTCCGGCGGGGCCGCGGGCGAGGTCGAAGCCGAGCCCCGTCTCGCGCCCGTCCTCGCCCTCGGCCAGCGCCTGCAGGTAGGCGTAGCAGCTGCTCGTCTCGTACTCGGCCCGGACGCCCGCCGAGGCGGCGAGCGCGGTTCGCTCGCCGCTGTCGAAGTAGACGGCCTGCTCGACCGCGGCGACCCGCGCGTCGGCCGCCAGCGCGCTGCGCTCGACCGCCAGCGCCAGCTCGGCGACGCGGTCGATCGACCACTCGCCGATCGTGGGGTCGCGCAGCACCAGCTCCGGTGCGCCTTCCCCACCTATGGAGTGGGAAAGGCGCACCGGAAGCTCGGGGGCCGCGGGCGGGGCGGCGAACTCGTCCTCGTCGGCGGCGCGCGCCGCCTCGACCGCCCGCGCGGCGATTGCGGCCAGGCCGCCGGCCGAGAGGTCGGTGCCGAAGCCGTAGCCGACCCGGCGGCCGATCCAGACGCGCAGCCCGAGGCCGCGCTGGGTCGCCGCGGTGAGGCTTTCGACCTCGCCGCCGTGTACCCGCACCTCGCGGTTCTCCGCTTCGCTCGCGTAGGCCTCGGCGTCCCCCGCGCCGGCGGCGATCGCCCGCTCGACCGCGCCGGCCGCCTGCTCCGCGAGCTCGCTCAAGCCTCCGTCCCCCCCACGGTCATCGCGGCGATCCGCACGTGGCCCTGGCCGGTGCCGACCGGGACTTTCTGGCCGCCCTTGCCGCAGATCCCCGTCTTCATCCAGAAGTCGTTGCCGACCGCGTCGATCGCCGCCAGCGCCTGCAGGCAGTTGCCGACCAGGGTCGCGCCGCGGCAGGGCCGGGTCACCTTGCCGTCCTCGATCAGGTAGCCCTCGTTGACGCCGAAGACGAAGTCGCCGGTCGCCGGGTCGACCTGGCCGCCGCCGAAGGAGACGGCGTAGAAGCCCTTCGCGACATCGCCGATGATCGCCTCCGGCGCGGCGTCGCCGGGGGCGATGTAGGTATTGGTCATGCGCGGGATCGGCAGGTGGCGGAAGCTCTCGCGGCGGCCGTTGCCGGTCTGGGCGACGCCTTCGCGGCCGGCCGTGCGGCGGTCGTGCAGGAAGCCGATCAGCCGGCCCTCCTCGATCACCCGCGTCTTCCGCGTCGGCGCGCCCTCGTCGTCGATCGCGTCGCTGCCCCATTCGCCCGGCATGCGGCCGTCGTCGTAGGCGGTGAGCAGCGGCTGCGCGACCGCCTCGCCGAGCTTGCCGGCGTAGACGCTGGCGCCCTTCTGCACGTGGTCGGCCTCGAGCCCGTGGCCGGTCATCTCGTGGAAGAGGACGCCGCCGAAGCCGCCGCCGACGACGACCGGCATCGTCCCCGTCGGCGCCGGCACGGCGTCGAGCAGGGTCAGCGCCTTGCGCGCCGCCGTCTCGGCGATCGCCGCCGGGTCGTCGTCGAAGAGCTCGAAGCCGCGCGCCGCGCCGAGCGTCTCGGCACCGGTCTCGACCCGCTCGTCACGGCGGGCGACCGCCTGGGCGCCGATCCGCACGCGGGTGCGATCGTCGCCGCTGAACAGGCCATCTGAGTTGGCGACCGCGACCTCGCGGCGAGCCTCGCCGTAGGAGGCGCTCGCCTGGGCGATCTCGCCGCCCGCCGCGCGGGCGCGCTGGTCGAGCTCGCGCAGCAACTCGGCCTTGCGCGCCGCCGGGACGTCGCCGGGCGGCTGATCGACCGGCTGCGGGCTGGGCGCCTCGGACCGCAGTGGCCGCGGCTCGGCGCGCTCGGCGCGCAGCGCCGCCGCCGCCTCGCCGGCGGCCCGCTCGAGGTCGGCGGGGTCGAGCCCGTCGACATGGGCGAAATAGGTGGTGGCGCCGCTCAGCACGCGCACGCCGGCGCCCTCTTCGGCGCCCGACTGGACCGACTCGATCCGCGACTCGTCGATCGCCAGGGTCAACCCGCCGCGCCGTTCGGCGAAGACCTCGGCGAACTCGCCGCCGTGGGCGAGCGCCCGGGCGAGCACGCGCTCGGCGACCGCCGGGTCGAGCAATTCCTCCGGGCGTGTCACGACTGGAACACCTGTTCCCGCTTCGTTCCCTCACGAAGAATCAGATATGGACGTTCGGTCACTCCGCGCTCACGACCCCTTCCCCGCGACCTCGATCAGCCTGCCCGCGGCGACGAACAACTCGCCGCCGGCCGAGGAGTCGGTGGCGTGGTCCTCGGCCCGCCCCCCCGCGTAGTAGAGGCGGGCGAAGGGCTTGCGCGCGGCGCGGCGGCGGCGCATGTAGGCGGCGGCCTCATCGGCGTAGCCGGAGACGCGGTCGAGCAGGACCCTGTGCGGCTTAGGCGGCATCGGGCCGTGCCTCCCCCGCCCGCCCGTCGCCGCCCGCGGCGAGGTCGCGCAGGATCGAGCGCAGGTCGAAGAAGGTGAGCGAGGAGAGCGCGAAGCGCTCGGTCACGGCTATCGCGGCGAGGCCGGCGTGGCGCAGGGCGAAGACCTCGCCCTGCTCGGTGCCGACGTGGACCTGCTCGACCGGCTCGCCGCCCGCCCGGTCGGCGATCTCGAACAGCGCCGCGGCGTCGTCGCGCCAGCGCTCCGCGTCGCCGCTGCCCGCCAGCACGCCCCCGTCGCGAGCGAGGATCGCCGCCCCGCGCAGGTCGGGCGACATCTCGGTCAGGTAGGCGAGCGCGCCCTCCGCCGCCGCGGGCGAGATCTGCTCTGCGATGTCGTCGTCGGGCATCTCGGCCAAAATACCGACCGTGTCCCTCGCCCGAGCCTCATGGATCACCGTAGTCGCCGTCTGTGCGATTGCCGCGGTCCTCTTCGCGATCAGCGGCTACACCGGCTACACGATCACCCTGATAGCCGTCGGCTTGGCCGCGGCGGTGAATTTACTTCCCAGTCCTTAACCCGCCCGGAAGGGCCCCGACCGCTCCCGATCGGGGTCGCGCAGCGAGGTCTCCGGCTCGACATGGATCAGCACCTCGGCGCGGCGGATGTCGGCCTCGATCTCGTCGCGCATCTGGTGGGCGAGCTCGTGGGCGCGCTCGAGGCTGGTGCCGGAGCGGTACTGCACATGCAGGTCGATGTAGCGGCGACTGCCGGCCCGGCGGGCGCGCAGCTTGTGGTAGCCGGCGACCTCGGGAGTGCGCGCCGCGGCGATCGCCGCCTCGATCCGGTCCATCTCGGCGTCGGGCAGCGCTTCGTCAACCAGGACGCCCGAGGAGCGCCGGATGATCCGCAGGCCGGCCGTGACGATCGCCGCGGCGACGATCAGCGCGGTGATCGAGTCGAAGGCGACGACGCCGGTGATTTCGACCAGGGCGAGTCCGGCGAGCACGCCGAGTGAGGTGAGCGCGTCGGTGCGCAGGTGGGCGGCGTCGCCCTCCAGGGCCGGCGAGTCGTGCGCCTGAGCCTGTCGCGCCAGCACAGTCGAGACGGCGAGGTTGGCGAGCACCGAGAACCCCATGACGGCGATGCCGACGCCCAGCCGCTCGACCTGGGAGCCGACGACCAGCCTGTGGCTCGCCTCGTAGACGATGATCCCGGCGCCGATCAGGATCAGCATCCCCTCGATCGTCGCCGCCAGGCTCTCGACCTTCTCGTGCCCGTAGGGGTGGTCGGCGTCGGCCGGCTCGTCCGCCTTGCGCACGGAGACGAAGGCGACCACCGAGGCGACCAGGTCGATCAGCGAATGCACCGCCTCGGTGACGATCGCGATCGAGCCGGTGATCGCGCCGGCGGCGAGCTTGATCGCTATCAGCAGCGAGTTGGAGGCGATCGAGAGCCCCGCCGCGCCGCTCTTGGTGCGGATCATCGCTCCGCCGGCGCCGCCCCGCTGGCGCTCAGGTGGCGAGCCAGCCGGCGCGCCGCGAGCGCCCGGTGGCTGATCTCGTTCTTCTCCTCCTGGCTGATCTCGGAGTAGGTGCGGGTGTCCTCGGGGCCGGTCGCGTCGGGGACAAAGGCGGGGTCGTAGCCGAAGCCGCCCTCACCGCGCGGGCGCTCGATCAGCTGTCCCTCGCTGCGCGCCTCGAAGACATGCTCGGTCCCGTCGGCTTCGATCAGCGCCAGGGCACAGGTGTAATAGGCGCCGCGCTCCTCGCCCGCCTCGGCGACCTCGCGCAGCAGCTTCTCCAGGTTCTCCTCGTCGCTCGCCCCCTCGCCGCCGTAGCGGGCCGAGTGGACGCCGGGCCGCCCCCCGAGCCCGACCGCGCCGATGCCCGAGTCGTCGGCGATCGTCGCCTCACCCGTCGCCGCGAATGCGGCGCGGGCCTTGTCGAGCGCGATCTCGGCGAAGCCCTCGCCCTCCTCGGGCGGCAGCTCGACCCCCGCGGGCAGCCCCTCCAGGTCGATGCCCGGGAGCAGTTCGCGCATCTCGCGCAGCTTGTGCTTATTGCCCGTGGCGAAGATCAATCGGCTTGGAACCCTGCAGTCCCGGTTACCCGCTCCTGCACCCCGCGCAGCCTCGAGATGCCCATCTCGGCGAGGCCCAGCAGCTCGTCGAGCGAGGCCCGCGAGAGCGGCGTTCGCTCGGCCGTCGCCTGCACCTCGACCAGGCCGCCGTCGCCGGTCATCACCACGTTGGCGTCGACTTCGGCGTTGGAGTCCTCGCCGTAGTCGAGGTCGCAGAGCGCCCGCCCGTTGACCATGCCGACGCTGACCGCGGCGACCGAGCCGGTCAACGGCATCGTCTCGATCTTCTTCGCGTCGAGCAGCTTCTGCAGCGCGAGCCGCAAGGCGACGTAGCCGCCGGTGATCGCCGCGCAGCGCGTGCCACCGTCGGCCTGCAGCACATCGCAGTCGACGTAGACGCTGCGTTCGCCGAGCGCCCGGAAGTCGACGACGACCCGCAGCGAGCGCCCGATCAGCCGCTGGATCTCTACCCCGCGCCCGTCCTGCTTGCCGCGCGAGACATCGCGCGCCTTGCGGTCACCGGTCGAGGCGGGCAGCATCGAGTACTCGGCGGTGACCCAGCCCTTGCCGCGCCCGCCCATCCACTTCGGCACCTGCTCGTTGACCGACGCGGTGCAGATCACCCGCGTCCTGCCGATCGAGATCAGCGCCGACCCGTCCGCGGTCTCGACGAACCCGGGATCGATCGAAACCGGCCGGATGTCGGCGGGAGCCCTGTCGTAGCTGCGCGAAGCTGGCATGGCCGCGAGTCTCTCACGACCGCCGCGGACGACGCGGGGCGGCCCGCATCGCGAGCCGCCCCTCCGCCACCGTCATTTGAACGCCACCTTGTCGACCGCCTCCTTGATCTTGTCGACGATGACTCCGGCCAAGGCGGTGCCCTGTTTGCCGTTAAACCCCTTCATCGCCGCCACCATGCCGACCATCAGCAGGGAGACGAGCAGGATCAGGCCGACGTACTCGACCGTGCCCTGCCCGCGCTCGCCGGCGAGCAGCGAGCGGATCGCCCGCAACCGCCACTCGACCTTGGCCTGTGCGTAGCCCATCAGCGCATAGAACATTCGAAGCCTCCTTCGGTTCGGATTTGGCCCGAGCCTCCAGAGCGCCGGCAAACGGATCTAGACCTGAATGGGCCAATTCGGCTGCGGAAATGTCAAATTTGTGTGACGAGCGGGGCCCACCGGCCCTGCGGGTACCCTCAGCGGCCGATGCGGGTGCTCGTCGTCACCAACTTCGCCGCCGACGCCGGGGCGCCGCAGCGCGGGCGCTGGGTGCTGGATCAGGTCGAGGAGACGCGGCGGCTGGGCGTCGAGGTTGAGGTGTTCAGCTTCCCCCGCGGGTCGCGCCACTACCTGGCGGCCGCCGTGCGACTGCGGCGGCTGCTGCGTCGCGAGTCCTTCGACCTCGTGCATGTCCACTACGGCCTCACCGCATGGTCGGCGCTGCTGGCCGGCGCTCGGCCACTGGTCGTCACCTTCCACGGCACCGACGTCCGCCACCCGATCGTCGGGCCGCTCTCGCACCGGATCGCCTGGCGCGCCGACCTGGTCGCCGCCGTCTCGCGGGCACTGTTCGCTCCCGAGGACGGACGCCCGGGCCTGCCCTCCGTGCCCGGCTCGGCGGTTCTCCCCTGCGGCCCAGACCTGAGGCGCTTCCGCCCCACCCCGCGGGCCGACGCCCGCCGCGAGCTCGGACTCGACCCCGACGGCCGCTACCTGTTCTTCCCCGCCAACCCCGAGCGGCCGGAGAAGCGGGCGGACCGGGCACGGGAGCTGGCGCGCGCATGCGGGGCGGAGCTGCTCACCGGCGGCTCGATCGAGCCGGAACGGATGCCGCTCTGGATCAACGCCGCGAACGCCGTGCTGCTCACCTCCGACTACGAGGGATTCGGCATGGTCTGCATCGAGGCGCTGGCCTGCGACGTACCGGTCCTCTCGACCCCGGTGGGGATCGCGCCGTTCGCGCTCGCCGGGATCGACGGAGCCCTCTGCGCGCCGTTCGAGCCGGCGAGCTGGAGCGAAGCGGTGCGGCCGCATCTGGACGCCGCCGACCCGCGAATCGAGGGGGCGAGACGAGCGGCATCGCTCTCGGCGACGCGGATGGCGAAGCGCGTGGTCGTCGCCTATCGCGAGCTGCTCGACCGTGACCCGGTGTCCAGGTAATAGATTGAGCCGCTATGAGTGAGGAGAAGCGCGACTCTCCGGGCGATGGCCTGGACGCCGAGGTCGAGGCGGCCGAACGGCGGCTGCGCGAGGCGAGCGAGGCCGCGACGGCGGCGGAAGAGCGAGCCACGGCCGAGATCCAGGCGCTGGAAGCCGACCTCGAGCGGGAGCGGCGTGAGAAGCAAGCCGCGATCGCCGCGGCCGAGAGCCGCCTGGCGGAGATCGAGAAGCAGGCCGAAGCGGCGGAGAAGCGGGTCGAGGAGGCGCAGCGCAAGGCGAGCGAAGCCGAGGGCAGCGGCGCCGACATCGAGACCCGCGCCCGCGAAGCAGCCGCCGGTTGGCTGCGCGGACAGATCGAGGCGCTGCGCCGAGAGGCGGCGGGGCGATAACGCCAGCGGGCGAGTGCGACGTCGCCATCGTCGGCGGCGGAGCCGCCGGGCTGTGGACGGCGCTGCGGGCGGCCGAACAGGGCGCCGCCGTCTGCGTGATCTCGCGCACGCCGCTCTCTCAGAGCGCCAGCTTCTGGGCCCAGGGGGGCCTGGCCGCGGCGCTCGAGTCAGGCGACTCGCCGGCCCAACATGCCGCGGACACGATCGCCGCCGGGCGCGGCCTCTGCCGAGCCTCGGCCGTGCAGGCCCTGGTCGAGGAGGCGCCCCAGGCGGTGCGCGAACTGCGCGAGCGCGGCGTCGCCTTCGACCTCGACCCCAGCGGCGAGCTCTCACTCGGCCTCGAGGGCGGGCACACGCGGCGCCGCATCGTCCATGCCGGCGGCAGCCAGACCGGGCAGGAGATAACGGCGAAGCTGGCCACGATGGTCGCCGCCGAGCCGCGCATCGATGTGCGCGAGCGGACGTCGGCGGTGGCGCTGTGGAGCGACGGCGAACGCTGCCACGGGCTGCTCACGGATGACGAGCCGATCGCCGCCACGGCGACGGTGATCGCGACCGGCGGCGCGGCGGCGCTCTGGCGGCGGACCAGCAACCCGCGCGGCGCGATCGGCGCCGGCGCGGTGATGGCGGCCACCGCCGGAGCGGACCTCGCCGACCTCGAGTTCTGCCAGTTCCACCCCACCGCGCTCGAGCTGCCGGACAGCCGCTTCGACGGCATGCTGATCACCGAGGCGACGCGGGGCGAGGGCGCCACGCTGCTCGACGCCTCCGGCCGCCGCTTCACCGACGAGCTGGCGCCGCGCGACGCGGTCACCGCGGCGATCCTCGACCGGGTCGAGGCGGACCAGGGCGCCGGCGTCCGCCTCGATCTGCGCGAGGTCGACCCGGAGCGGTTCCCGAGCGTCTTCGCGTCGCTGCGCGAGGCGGGGCTCGACCCGGACGCCGAGCCGATCCCCGTGGCCCCGGCCGCCCACTACACGATGGGCGGGATCGCGGTCGACCTCGACGGGCGCTCCTCGCTCGCCGGACTCTTCGCCGTCGGCGAGTGCTCCTGCACCGGCCTGCACGGCGCCAACCGCCTCGCCTCCAACTCGCTCAGCGAGTGCTTCGTCTTCGGCGCGCGGGCCGCCCGCGCAGCGCTCGCAGAAGCGCCGGCAAGCGCGCATCCAGCGCCGGACGCCTGGCGCTTCGAGCCGCCGACCGAAGCGACCCGCGACGCCGTCTGGCGCCTCGCCGGGCCACTGCGCCGGTCTGAGCAGCTGCGCGAGCTGCGCGGCGACCCCTACCCGCTGGCAGCGGCGACTGCCGCCTGCGCGCTGGAGCGAGAGGAGTCGCGCGGCGGCCACCTGCGCGCCGACTTCCCGGCACTCGACCCGGCGCTCGACGGCGTCCACATCGTGCGCAGCCCGGACGGACAGACGCGCCGAGAGACCTGGCGCTGACCGCGGTCGAGGTTTGCGTCGCCATGCGCACCAAACCTCGACCGCGGTCGGTAGGTTCGGGGGACGGATGCTGCTCGGAGTCGACGTAGGCGGGACCTTCACCGACGCCGTCCTCTTCGACGGCGAGACGGTCCACACCGCGAAGCTGCCGACGACCCCCGACGACCAGTCGCTGGGCGTGATCGCCGCGGTGCAGGAGGTGCTGGGACGCGCCGGCGTCACAGCCGAGGCGGTCGCGTCCTTCGCCCACGGGATGACCGTCGGCACCAACGCGCTGCTGGAGGAACGCGGCGCGCGCACGGCGCTGATCGCGACGCAGGGCTTCGCCGATCTGCTCGAGATCGGCCGCCAGGACCGGCCCGAGCTGTACCGGCTCTGCACCCCGAAGCCCGCGCCGCTCATTGCGCCCGCGCTGCGCTTCGAGGCGGCGGAGCGGGTCGGGCCGCAGGGAGAGATCGAGCCGCTGGCCGAGGGCGAGGCAGAGCGGCTGACCGATCTGGTCCGCGGAAGCGGCGCCGAGTCGGTCGCGATCTGCCTGCTCTTCTCCTACCTCGACCCGACGCACGAGCGGGTGATCGCCGCGCATCTGCGACGCGAGCTGCCCGAGCTGCACATCTCCGCCTCGCACGAGGTGCTGCCGCGCTTCCGCGAGTACGAGCGCTGCTCGACGACGACGATCGACGCCTACCTCTCCCCCCTGCTCGGCCGCTACCTCGGTCGACTCGGCGAGGCGGCGACGCGGGCGGGGCTGCCCCAGCCCGTCGTGATGCGCTCCTCGGGAGGCGTCGCGCCCGCCGCGGAGGCGGCCCGCGCCGGCGCCTGGAGCGTCCTCTCCGGGCCGGCGGGCGGCGCGGTCGGCGCCGGCCTGCTGGCGCGCGCGGCCGGCGACGGCAACGCGCTCGGGCTCGACATGGGCGGCACCTCCTGTGACGTCTGCGTGGTCGAGGACGGCGAGGTGCGGCGCACCGACTCGCGCGAGATCGACGGCCGCACGATCCAGCTGCCGATGGTCGATGTGTACACGGTCGGCGCCGGCGGCGGCTCGATCGGCTGGCGCGACGCCGGCGGCGCGCTGCGGGTCGGGCCGCGCTCGGCCGGCGCCGACCCCGGTCCCGCCTGCTACGGCCGCGGCGGCCACGAGCCCACCGTCACCGACGCCAACCTGCTGCTCGGCAACCTCGCCGCCGACTCGACCCTGGCCGGCGACGTCGCCCTCGACCTCGACGCCGCGCGCTCCGCCGTCGCCGGCCTGGCCGGCTCGCTGGGTCTCGACGAGCTGGCTGCCGCGGAGGGAATCGTCCGCGTCGCCAACCAGGAGATGCTGAGGGCGCTGCGCGTGGTCACCGTCGAGCGCGGCGTCGACCCGCGCCGCTTCGCCCTGCTGCCCTTCGGCGGCGCCGGACCGATGCACGCGGCGGCGATCGCCGCCGAGCTCGGCATCGGGCGGGTCCTCTGCCCGCGCGCCGGCGGCGTGCTCTCGGCGCTCGGGCTCTGCGCCTCCGACCGCCGCCGCGACACGACGCGCACGGTGATGCTCGGCGGTGCCGAGCTGACGGCCGAGCGGATCGCCGCCGAGGTCGACGAGCTGGTTGCGCTGCTCGACGGCGGGCTCGAGGCCGGCGAGCCAGAGGTCGTCTACGAGCTGCGCTACGCCGGCCAGGCGTTCGAGCTGCCGGTGCCGGGGACGACGCGCCCCGACCCGGCCGACCTCAGGGCGCGCTTCGAGGATGAGCACGAGCGCCGCTACGGCCACCGCGACCCCGAGGGCGAGGTCGTCCTCGTCCACATCCGCCTCGCCCTCATCGCCCCGGGACCCAGGCCCCGGCCGGCGGCGGCGCCGGAGGGCCGGCTGGAGCGGCTCAGCCGCCGGGTCCGCTTCGGCGGCGAGTGGGTGCAGACGCCGATTCTGCGCGGCGAGCCGCCCGCCGGCCTCGCGGTCGCCGGTCCCGTCGTCTTCGAGCTCCCCGAGGCGACCTTCGTCGTCCCGCCCGGCTGGCAGGCCGAGGTCGACGCCACCGGCACGATCCGAGCGGATGCCCCATGAGTCTCGACCCCGTCGGCCTGCAGGTGATGATCGGCGGCCTCCGCGCCGCCTGCGACGAGATGGGCGCGACGCTGATCCGCTCCGCCTACTCGGCCAACGTCAAGGAGCGCCACGACTGCTCCACCGCGCTCTTCGACGCCCGCGGCGAGCTGGTGATGCAGGCCGAGCACATCCCCGTCCACCTCGGCTCGATGCCCGACGCGGTCGCCGCGGTGCTCGGCGAGGAGCAGCGACCCGGCGAGGCCTGGATCCTCAACGACCCCTACCGCGGCGGCACCCACCTGCCTGATGTGACGCTGATCCTGCCGGCGTTCGTCAGCGACGAGCTGCTCGGCTTCGCCGCTTGCCGCGCCCACCACGCCGACATCGGCGGGCCCAGCCCGGCGGGGATGCCGGCCCGCTCGCGCACGCTGGAGGAAGAGGGCGTGGTCATCCCGCCGACCGGGGTCAGCGGCGAGGAGCTGGAGCGCCTTGCCGCGCAGATGCGCTCGCCGCGGCAGCGGCTCGCCGATCTGCGCGCCCAGGCGGCGGCGAACCGGATCGGCGAGCTGCGGCTGGGCGAGCTGGCCGAGCGCTACGGCAGGGAAGAGCTGCGCGTCGGCATGGACGAGATCCTCGCCTACGCCGAGCGCCGCACCCGGGCGGCCCTGAGCGAACTGCCCGACGGCGTCTACACGGCCGAGGATGTGCTTGAGGACGACGCGAACGGCGCCCCGCGCGACGTCGCGCTGCGGCTCGAGGCGCGGGTCGCGGGCGACAGCCTGCGCCTCGACTTCAGCGGCACCGACCCCCAGATCGACGGCAACCTCAACTGCCCGCTCTCGGTGACCAAATCGGCGGCCTTCTTCGCCGTCCGCGTGCTGACCGACCCCGACGCCCCGCCCTGCGCCGGGGCGTACCGGCCGATCGAGGTGATCGCGCCCGGCGGCTGCCTGCTCAACGCCGAGTTCCCGGCCGCGGTCGCCGCCGGCAACGTCGAGACCTCGAGCCGCGTCGCCGACCTGACGATCGCCGCACTCGCCGGCGCCCGCCCGGTGCCCGCCCAGGGCCAGGGCACGATGAACAACCTGACGCTGTCCGGCAAGCGATCTGGGCGTGGTGACGAACGTCACCGCGAGCAGCAGGTCAGCAGTGATTGGACCTACTACGAGACGCTCAGCGGCGGCCAGGGCGGCTGCCCCGACGCGGCCGGACCGAGCGCGATCCATGTCGCGATGTCGAACACGCTCAACACGCCGGTCGAGGCGCTGGAGACCGAGTTCCCGCTGCGGGTGCGCGGGCTGGCGCTGCGCCGCGGCAGCGGCGGCGCGGGCAGCCAACCGGGCGGCGACGGGATCGTGCGCGAGCTGGAAGCGCTCGCCCCGATGCGCTACACGCTGATCGGCGAGCGGCGCCGGCACCCGCCGCGCGGCCGGGACGGCGGCGGCGACGGCGCCCCGGGCGCCGACTTCCTCAACGGCAAGCCGCTGCCGAGCAAGGACGAGGGCGACCTGGAACCCGGCGACAGGCTGCGGATCGAGACGCCCGGCGGCGGAGGATTCGGCCCTGAAGTCCGCAATTTGCGCGAATGAGCCGGTAAATCCACCGTTAATTTGGCGATTCGGGCCACCTCGTCTAGAATGCCCGATCTCGGGCGGGGCTTCCGCTTGGACTGAGGTCCGAGGCGCCTCCACCCAGTCAAAGAACCAGCGGCCTTCGCAGGACGACTTCAATATGCCGATCGCGCTAAAGGAATGGGCTGTAACCGTGCGCGCCCTCGCTGAGGGCGAGCAACTGCTGACCCTGCGCAAGGGCGGCATCCGCGAGGACAACAAGCACTTCGAGCTCGAGCACGAGCGCTTCTTCCTCTACCCGACCTTCGACCACCAGCGGAACAACCTGGTCCGCGAGTCGCACCACCCGGAGCTGCGCCGCGCACTCGAGGAGGGCGTCTGGCCCGACGAGGAGCCGCCGCCCGGCGCGCTGATCCAGGACGGCGGCATCCCCCAGCCCGACCGCGTGCGGTTGCGCTGCTGGGCCGAGGTGACCGACCACCTGACGGTCACCAACCCGCGCATCGTCGACGAGCTCTCGCCCTACTACGTCTGGACCCCCGACTACGCGGAGAAGCGGCTCAACTGGAAGCGCCGCCACCCGCTGCACATCCTGCTGCTGCGGGTCCACCGCATTCCGCGGCCGGTCACCGTGCGCGTCCGCGACGAGTACCACGGCTGCCGCTCCTGGGTCGAGATCGATCGCGAACTGCCCTTCGAGGGCACCCCGGTGATGGCCGACGAGGAGTTCGACCGCGCAAGGTCGGAGATCCACTCGGTTTGCACCGCCTCCGAGCCGGTCCTGGTTTAAGAATCCGATAGTAGGCTCGCCCCATGCCGTGGGTCGAGACGCATTCTCTGAGCTTCACCGCGCGGCACGACAGCGGCGACGCCGCCTTCGCCGAGCGCACGCTGGACCGGATGGAGGAACTGCGACTGCGGCTCGAGGACCGCTTCGAGGCGGTCCCCGGCGAGGTCACCGTCGTCGTCCACACCAATCCGGCGCTGCTCGCGCTCGCCCATCCATTCCTGCCTGCCGCACGCTGGTCGGCGGCGCCGGCCGGACGGCGCTACCTCGCCGGCTGGGCGATGGCCACCGAGTTGCACGTGCTCAATGACCCGCACATGGAGAAGCGCGCCGCGGGCGAGGACTCGCGCGAGGCGCTGCGCGGCACCGCTGAGCGCCTCTACGCCCAACTCGTGATCGCCGCCAACAACCCCGACCTGCCGCCCTCCTGGACGCCGCGGCGCTTCGTCCGCTACCTCGGCTGGGCCTGGCTGGTCGAAGGCGCCGCCCAGTACTTCGCCCGCCAGGTCGGCCTTTACCGGGCGGCGGTGATCCGCCGCCTGCGCGAGAGCGGGCGCCCGTCCTTCCCGCCCTCGCGCCGCGACGCGGTGATCCTCGGCGGCACGATCTTCGACCTGCTGGAGACCGAGCGCGGCCCCGAGGCCTGCGAGCGACTCGCCCTGCAGATCCTCCCCGGCGGCTCGACCCCGACGCTCGAAGCCGCCTTCGACGCCCGGCTGGGCGAGATCGAGGCGGCCTGGCGCGACTACCTGCGAGCGATCGCCCGCCCGGGCCCCGCCTAACCCCAGGCCTCGCCGGCCTGGGCGCGCTCGAAGCCGATCCAGAGCGAGTTCATCGCCGTGGCGACGACCCGCTCGCGCGGCACCTCGGGATGCTCGGACCACCACACGGCGAGCCCCTGGAGGACGCCGCGCAGGACGACCCAGACCATTTCGATCCCCTCGTCGGCGACCGAGCCGGCGACGTTCTCGGCGCCCGGCTCGGCCGCGAACAGCGGCAGGATCGCCCCGCGGCTCTGGGCCGCGACCTCCGCGTGGATTCCCTCGATCTCCGGGTCGGTGCTGTAGCGGAAGAGCACGCGGCCGGCGAAGGGGTGCGCCTCGACATAGGCGAACCAGGCGTCGAAGGAGCGGGCGACGCGCTGCTCGGCCGGGCCCTCGACCGCGAAGTGCTCACGCCAGACCTCGCGCAGCTCGGCGAAGTGGCGCTCGAGCAGCTCGCGGTACAGCTCGCGCTTGGAGGCGAAGTGTTCGTAGAGGACCGGCGGCGTGACGCCGGAGCGCCGCGCGATCTCGTCGATCGAGGCGCCGCGGTAGCCGCGCTCGGCGAACAGCTCGACGGCCGCGTCGGCGATCACCTCGCGGCGCGCGGCGGCCGTCATGCGCCGCCGCGGCTCCGGCCGATCTGGAGTCTCGGTTGACAACTTAGTCATGCCTAGGTACGGTTCGCGAGCTTCCTAATGACAGCTAGGTTAGCTCGCGAACAAGAGGGAGAAGCGCCATGATCGTCTCCGTCCACCTCGCCGACGTCGGGGCGCTGCGCGCCCAGCGGCTTCTCTTCGCCGGGCCTAGCCCCGCGACAGTCCCGGGCATGACCTCTGCGGAACCGGCGCTCACCGCGCCGCTCGGCGAGCGCCTGCCCCACCCGAACCTGGGGCGAATCGGCCTGATCGCCGCCTGGGAGAGGGACGAGGCGATCGACGGCTTCCTCGACTCGCATCCATACGGCCGGCGGTTGGCGAGCGGCTGGCACACTCGCCTGCAACCGCTGCGCTGCTTCGGCTCGTGGGCAGCGATGCCCGGGCTGCCGACCAGGGAGCTGCCGGTGGAGGACGACGAGCCGGTGGTGGCGCTCACGCTCGGGCGTCTGCGCTTCCTGCGCGCCCGGCCCTTCCTCAGGAGCGGCGCCCCCGCGGAACGCGACGCCGTTGCCGATCCAGCGATGGTTGCCTCCACCGGCTTCGCCCGCCCCGCCCTACCGCGGCTCGTCTCGACCTTCTCGATTTGGCGCAGCGCGGCGGCGATGCGCGAGTACGCCTTCGACGGCGCCGGCTCTCACCAGGCAGCGGTCCGCGCCGACCGCGCTCGTCCCTTCCACCACGAATCCGCCTTCGTCCGCTTCCGCCCTCTCGCCTCGCAC
>DATFMX010000096.1:0-15823 GCA_035266685.1 Solirubrobacterales bacterium | reverse complement strand
ATGCGGGGATCGCTCAACTCGGCGGCTATCGCCGAGCCGATCACCTCGCGGAGCACCTCGTTGATGCGGCGCATGCGAGGAGTCGTCATCCTACTCCAGCGTCTGCTCGACCTGTTTCGTCTCGAAGAACTCGAGCAGGTCGCCCTCCTTGACGTCGGCGTAGCCCTCGAGCACGACGCCGCACTCCTGGCCCTGCTCGACTTCCTGCACGTTGTCTTTGAAGCGCCGCAGGGAGCCGAGCCTGCCGGTCCAGATGACGGTGCCCTCGCGGACCAGCCGCACGCTGGCGTCGCGGGTGGCCTTGCCCTCGTTGACCACGCAACCGGCGATGCGGCCGACTTTCGAGGCCTTGAAGGTCTGTTTGACCTCGGCCTCGCCGAGCGTCTGCTCGACCTCGACCGCCTCCAGCATGCCCTCCATCGCGTTGCGCAGGTCTTCGGTGATTTTGTAGATGACCGAGTAGGTGCGGACATCGACGCCCTCGCGCTCGGCCGCCTTGCGCGCGTCGGCCAGCGGTCGCACGTTGAAGCCGATCACGATCGCTTCGGAGGCCGAGGCGAGCATCACGTCGGACTCGTTGATGCCGCCGGTCTGCGAGTGGATGATGTTGATCCCGACCTGTTCCTGCGGCACCTTGGCGATCTCGTCCTGCAGCGCCTCCAGCGAGCCGGCGACGTCGGCCTTGAGCACGATGTTGAGCTCCTTGATCTCGCCTTCCTGGGCGCGTGAGAAGACCTCCTCGAGGCTGACCTTGCGCGCCTGGCGGCGGGCCAGCGCCTCGGTCTTCAGGCGGTTGCCGCGCTCCTGGGCGAGCTGGCGGGCGCGGCGGTCGTTCTCCACCGCGCGCACGTGCTCGCCGGCCTCGCAGACGCCGTCAAAGCCGAGCACCTCGACCGGCATCCCGGGAGCGGCCTGCTCGACGCGGGCGCCGGTGAAGTCCTGCATCGCCCGCACCCTGCCCCACTGCGGGCCGGCGACCAGGGCGTCGCCGACGGCGAGCGTGCCGCGCTGGACGAGGATCGTCACGACCGGGCCGCGGCCGGGGTCGAGCTGGGACTCGACCACGGTGCCCGACGCCGGCGCGCCTGGGTTGGCGCCCAGCTCCTCGAGCTCGGAGACGAGCAGGATCATGTCGAGCAGGTTGTCGAGGCCCTCGTGGGTCTTGGCGGAGACGTCGCAGTAGATCGTCTCGCCGCCCCAGTCCTCAGGCGTCAGCCCGTCGGCGGCGAGCTCGTTGCGCACGCGGTCGGGCTGCGCGCCCTCTTTGTCGATCTTGTTGACCGCGATCAGGATCGGCACATCGGCGGCGCGGGCGTGGTCGATCGCCTCTTTGGTCTGCGGCATCACGCCGTCGTCGGCGGCGACGACCACCACGGCGACGTCGGTGACCTTGGCGCCGCGGGCGCGCATCGCCGTGAAGGCTGCGTGGCCGGGCGTGTCGAGGAAGGTGATCGTCTTCGCCTCGTGGTGGACCTGGTAGGCGCCGATGTGCTGGGTGATCCCGCCGGCCTCGCCCGCCGCGACCTCGGTCTCGCGGATCGCGTCGAGCAGCGAGGTCTTGCCGTGGTCGACATGGCCCATGATCGTCACCACCGGCGGCCGGTCGACCAGGCTCGCCGCCTCGTCCTCGAATTCGGGCGCCTCCGGCTCCTCCTCGGCCGCGGTGACGATCTCGACCTTGCGGTCGTACTCGTCGGCGATCGCCTTGATCGACTCGTCGGTGAGGGTCTGGGTCAGAGTCGCCATCTCCCCCATCGTCATCAGCTTCTTGATCACCTCGGCGCTGCCCAGGCCGAGCAGTTCGGCGACCTCGCGCACGGTCGCGCCGGAGTGGACCTTGGTCGCCTCCGGCTCGGCCGGCGCCTCGGACCTCGGCGGCGGCTCCTCGAGCATCGGCCGGCGCCGCCTGCCGCCGCGGCGCCGCGGCGGCCGTTGCGGCGGCGGTCCGCCCATCTGGTCGCGCCGCGAGGCCTGCGAATCGATTACGACGCGCCGTTTTTTCCCGCCGCCCGGGGATTTATTGCCCGGCGCAGCGGGTTTCGGCGCCGGTTTCGCGGCGGGTTTGGCGGCTTCTTGCGGCGCTGCGGGCTTCGGCTTTGCCCCGTTGCCGAGTGCCTTCAACGCCTCGCCCTCCTCGACGCTGGACGCGGCGGCTTTCGCCTCGACCCCGGCCTTCTTCAGCGCAGCGAGCAGCTCCTTGCTGCTCACGCCCTGAGCTTTGGCGATCTCGTGAACCCGCTTCTTAGCCACTAGGCCTGCTCAGCCTCCTCGGCGACCGGCTCCTCCGCCTGCTCAGGCTCAGGCTCGGGCTCGGGCTCCTCCGTCGGCTCCTCGAACTCGGCTTCGGCCTTGGCGACGATCTCCGATACCTGGCCCTGATCGGCCTCCGGGTCGGCGAGGATCGCCACCTCCGCCTCCTCGAGCGGCGAGAGCACGGTGATCTGGTTGGTCTCGAAGCGGGCCAGCGCCTGGTGGGTCGGCAGGCCGCAGTAGTGCGAGTCGCCGATCGCCGCGTTGGGGCAGCGCCGCCCGTTGGAGAGCACCGCCATGCAGTGCCCGTCGGACTGCTCTTCGCCCGCGTACTCCTCGACCTCGTCCTCGGAGGCGAACTCGGTCTCCGACTTGATGTCGACCCGCCAGCCGGTCAGCCGCGCCGCCAGGCGGGCGTTCTGGCCGTCGCGGCCGATCGCCAGCGAGAGCTGGTCGTCGGGGACGATCACGGTCGCCTGGCGCTCCGCGTCGTCGACGATCACCTCGCGCACGCGCGCCGGCGAGAGCGCCTTGGCGACGAAGCGGGCGGGCTCCTCGTTGTAGGGGATGATGTCGATCTTCTCGCCGCGCAGCTCGGAGACGACCATGCGGACGCGCGAGCCGCGCGGGCCGACGCAGGCGCCGACCGGGTCGACGCCGTCGGTGTGCGAGACGACCGCGATCTTCGAGCGGTAGCCGGGCTCGCGGGCGACGCCGACGATCTCGACCAGCTTGTCGGCGATCTCCGGCACCTCCATCTCGAACAGGCTCTTGATCAGCTCCGGGCTGCGGCGCGAGACGACGATCGCCGGCCCTTTGGTCGAGTCGGAGACGTCGGTGATCACGGCCTTGACCCGCATGCCGTGGTCGTAGCGCTCGTTGTAGACCTGCTCGGACTTGGGCAGCAGCGCCTCGACCCGCTCGCGCAGCTGAACCAGCGTGTAGCGCTTGTCGGACTGCTGGATGATCCCGGTGATCAGCTCGCCGACCCGGTCCTGGTACTCCTCGAACATCATCATCCGTTCGGCCTCGCGAATCCGCTGCAGGATCACCTGCTTGGCGGTCTGCGCGGCGATCCGGCCGAAGTCCTCCGGCGTCACATCGCGGGTCTCGATCTGGTCCTCGTAGGGGGCGATCATCTCCGGGTCGAGCTCGGGGTCCTCCGGCTCTTTCAGCTCGCCGGTTTCGGGGTCGATCTCGCGCTCTTCCTCCTCCTGCGCCTCGGCCGCCTCGGCGAGCAGCTTCTCCTCCAGCTCGGCGGGCAGGATCAGTTCGAAGACGCGGAAGTCGCCGGTCTCGTGGTCGAGGTCGACGCGGGCGTATTTGGCCGCTCCGGGGGTCTTCTTGTAGGCGGACAGCAGGGCGTCGGCGAGCGCGTCCATCAGCTTGTCGGCGGAGATGCCCTTCTCCTGCTCGAGCCCCTTGATTGCTTCGACGATCTCTTTGCTCACGACTGCTCCTTACGGTATTTCGGGCCCGGCGAGGAAACCTCCAGCGCGTACTCGGCACGCAGCTCGTTGAGATGCTTGGTGACGCGTTCGCAGAGCGCCAGATCGACCCCTCCGGGGTGGTCGATGTAGAGCCGCAGCGATTCGGTCGCCGGCTGCTCGAGCGCGACCAGATCGAGCTCGGAGTCGAGCTCGATCAGCTGTTGCTGGATGCTGTCTTTGAGGTCTGCCATGCCTGGTTCGGGACGAAAAAAAAGTGGGCCAGGCCCACTTCTCGTACACGGATGGGGACGAAAAAGCTTTCGTCAGTATAGCCCGTCAGGCTGGCGCGCCGGGAGCAATGAATCCACGCGGTCGAGGATCTGCTCGGCTATTACGTCCTTGGAGGCTTGCGAGAGGTGAGCCTCTTCGGTGGAGCTGATCAGGGTTGCGGCGTTTTCCGGGCTGTCGAAGCCGATCTCGGGGTTCGAGATGTCGTTGAGGACGATCAGGTCGAGGCCCTTGCGGGTGAGCTTTTGGCGGGCGCGCTCGACGTCGTTGCCGTGTTCTGCGGCAAAGCCGACCACAGTCTGCCCCTCTTTCGCCTCGAGGCTTCCGAGAATGTCCGTCGTGGCCTCCAGGCGGAGGCTCAGCTCGCCTTTGCGTTTCAGCTTGCCCGAAGCGACCTCGGCCGCGCGGAAATCAGCCGGAGCGGCGGCCATCAACAGCATGTGGGTCTTGGGGAACTCGGCGCCGACCGCCGCTGCGAGCTGCTCAGTCGTATCGACATCGACGCGCTGCACACCGGGCGGGGTGGGCTGGGCGACGTTGGCGGCGATCAGGGTGACGTCGGCGCCGCGCCGCTGCGCCGCGGCGGCGAGGGCGAATCCCATCCGGCCGCTCGAGCGGTTGCCGAGGAAGCGCAC
Source organism: Solirubrobacterales bacterium (assembly GCA_035266685.1). Taxonomy (GTDB): domain Bacteria; phylum Actinomycetota; class Thermoleophilia; order Solirubrobacterales; family 70-9; genus VRUE01. The sequence goes on along the minus strand of DATFMX010000096.1, from coordinate 11,220 downwards.
CGAGTCGATCGGCTCGCGGGTGCCGCCGGCGGTGACCAGCACCCGCAGGCCGTCCCAGGGGCGCTCGCCCGCCGGCAGCGTCGCTTCGACCCGCGCCAGCAGCTCAGCCGGGTCCGGCAGGCGGCCTCTGCCGTGCTCGCCGCGCGAGGCGAGCGCGCCCTCGCCGGGCTCGATCACCTCGACGCCGCGCTCGCGCAGCGTCGCCAGGTTTGCCTGCGTCGCCGCGGCGCCGTACATGCGGTCGTTCATCGCCGGCGCGACGAGGCGCGGCGCGCTGCAGGCGAGGAAGGCGGTGGTCGGCATCGAGTCGGCGATCCCCGCGGCCAGCTTGGCGATCGTGTTGGCCGAGGCCGGGGCGAGCAGGTAGGCGTCGCAGTTGGCGACGACCTCGAGGTGGCCGATCGGGTCGTGTGCGGGCCGCGGGTCGCCGGGGAAGGCGCCGCCGAGCGGGTCGCGCTCGAACTCCGACGTCAGCACCGGCGCGCCGGCGATGCCCTCGAAGGAGGCGGCGCCGACGAAGCGGAGCGCGTTCTCGGTCATCGCGACGCGCACGCCATGACCCGCGAGCGTGGCAAGGCGGGCCAGCTCCAGCGCCTTGTACGCGGCGATGCCACCGCTGACGCCGAGCAGGATCCTGGCCATGTTTAGGAGATTCTAGGCGCGGTACTCGTATTTGAGCTTGCCCTCGGCAAGCTCCTCCAGCGCCATCGAGAGGTAGTTGCGGTCGCCGCGAGTCTCCACCATCGGCGGTGGGTACTCGCCGAAGCCGCCCTCGCCGAGGTTGTGGAAGTAGCTGTTTATCTGACGCGCTCGCTTCGCCGCGACGACGACTGCGGCGTAATGCGAGTCGGCGTGCTCGAGGAGCTTGTCAACGCGTGGTTTGATCATTCGACGGCGGAGTCTACAGGCAGGCCCAGCTCGCCACGCACGATCCCCTCCAGCTCGGCCGCGGCGCGCTCCAGATCGTCGTTGACGAGGCAGTAGGCGAACTCGCCCTGGGCGGCGAGCTCCTGCTCGGCGACCTCGAGCCGCGCGTCGATCGCCGCGGGCGCGTCGGAGGCGCGCGCCTCGAGCCGCTGGCGCAGCACCGCCGGGTCGGGCGGGGCGATGAAGACCTGGATCGACTCGCGCATCGCCGCCCGCACCTGGCGGGCGCCCTGCACCTCGATCTCGAGCACGACCGAGTGGCCGGCCTCGAGCCGCTTGCGCACCTCCGAGCGCAGGGTTCCGTAGCGGTGGCCGCTGTAGGTGGCGAACTCGAGGAAGTCTTCGCGCTCGATCCGCTGGTCGAACTGCTCCGGCGTGAGGAAGTGGTAGTCGCGCCCGTCGGCCTCCCCCTCGCGCGGCTCCCGCGTCGTCGCCGAGACGGAGAGCTCGAGGTCGGGCACGCGCTCGCGCAGCGTCGCGATCAGCGTCCCCTTGCCGACCCCGCTGGGCCCGGTGATGACGAAGACTTTGGCCATGGCGGCCGGAGATACTGACCGGCGGACCGGTCGGCTTCAGCCGCCGCTACCTGCGGAGCTGGGAGACGAGCTCCGCCCTCTGGCGCTCGGAGAGGCCGCCGATCGTCTTCGAGGGCGAGATCCGGCACTGGTTGAGCACCCGGTTGGTCTTCACGCGGCCGTACTTGGGGACCGCGAGCAGAACGTCGAAGACCTTCGCGGTCATCACGTACTCGGGCGGGTCCATCAGCAGCGCGTGGATGCTCGCCTTGCCCGCCTTGAGGTCCTTCTTCAGCTTGGCGCGGGAGGTGCGGATGTCGTTTGCCCGCTTGAGCGCGTCCATTCGCTGGTCCAGCGACCTCTCGGGGGCCGCTGCGGAGGTCTTGACCGGGGTGGGCATGTCGGCGGCGAGTATAGCCGCGGCTCACGGGCGTGCAAGGGAAACCGACCCCATTTTCCCCAAATTCACCTGGACCTAAAGTCGAGGTTGAGACTAGAGCGACCGCTCAGAAGTCTCGGAGAGGTACGCGGCGATCCGCAGCCCGGCCCGCGGATCCCGAAAGCTCTCGGTGCCGACGGCCACCAGGCTCGCCCCGGCGGCGAGCATCTCGGCCGCGTCGGCGCCGCTGCAGACCCCTCCCATACCGACGATCGGCAGCCCGACGACCGCCGCGACGGCCTTCACCTGGGCGATCGCGATCGGCCTGATCGCCGGGCCGGAGAGCCCTCCGGTGACCGGCCCGCCGCTCGCCTTGACCGTGTTGATCAGCGAGACCGCGTCGGCCCCCCCCTCCTCGGCCGCTACCGCGACGGCCGCCGGGTCGGCGACGTTCGGCGTCAGCTTGACGATCAATGGCTTTGCCGTCAGCGGTCGCAGCGCTTCCAGCAGCGCCAGCGTCTCCGCCGGCTGCTCGCCGACGATCAGGCCCGAGTGGACGTTGGGGCAGGAGACGTTCAACTCGAATGCGGCCACCTCGTCGCGCTCGTCGAGGGCGGAGACCATCCGCCCGAAGTCATCGCGGCCGGTCGCCATCACCGAGACGATCAGCGGTGCCGGCAACTCGCCGAGCTGCGGCAGGTCCTCGGCGATGAACCCCGCCAGGCCCTTGTTCGGCAGGCCGATCGAATTGACCATCCCCGCCGGCGTCTCCCAGATCCGCTGCGGCGCGTTGCCGGCGCGGGGCTCGAGGGTGATCGTCTTGGAGACGAAGGCGGAGAAGGGAAACTCGGCGAGCAGGGCGTCGCCGTAGACGCGGCCGGCGGTGATCGCGTCGAAGGTGCCCGAGGCGTTGATCACCGGATTGGCCAACCGCAGGCCGCAGAAATCGATCATGCCCGCACCACAGGTCCGTCGACGCACAGGCGGAGGTAAGTGCCGTCGCCCTTCGGCACCGCGCAGCCGTAGCAAGCCCCGTAGCCGCAGGCCATCGGGGACTCCATCGCCAGCTCGCAGGCGACTTCCCTGGAGGTGCAGAGGGCTTGTACGGCATCGAGCATTGGTGGCGGGCCGCAGGCGTAGACGGCCGCGCTCTGGGCGTCGTCGCCGTCAAGCATGGTTGAGAGCAGGTCGGTGACGTAGCCGTGGTGGCCGATGTGGCCGTCGTCGCTTGCCAGGGCGACCTCGCAGCAGGCGAAGAGGTCGTCGATGCCGCCTGAGTGGGCCTCGTCGCGGAAGCCGAGCAGGACGCGGGCGGGGACGTTGCGGGCGGCGAGCCGGCGGCGCCAGAGCGCCAGCGGGGCGATGCCGATGCCGCCGCCGACGAGGATCGCGCCCGCCGCGTTCTCGGAAAGCTCGCGGGGCGGCGAGAAGCTGTTGCCGAGCGGGCCGTTGAGCCAGACGTTCTCACCCGGCTCGAGCTCACAGAGGCGGTCGGTGCCGGGACCGACGCCCTCGATCAGGAAATCCAGCCGCACCCCTCCGCGGTCGAGCTTTGGTTCGCCATGCGGCTCAAACCTCGACCGCGGTTCGGTGTGGGCGTCGGCGACGGAGAGAGCACGCGGTAGAAAGGGGCGCCCTCCGGCCTCCTCCCAATGCGACTGCGTGGCGAGCATGTAGAACTGGCCCGGCTCGGGCTCGGGTCCCTCGCGGTCGAGCAGCGAGAAGACGCTGTAGCCGCCGGAGGCGTGGCTGTCGAGGACCTCGCAGGCGCGGCGCCCAAAGGGGGCGGTCATCGAGCGGGCTCGGCCTTTGCCGTCGTCTCGTGTACTTCCTGCAGGCTCAGCACGGCCGGCTCGCCCTGCTGCTGCGCGGCAATCGCCCGCACGGCGGCGGAAGCGCCGGTCATCGTCGTCACGCAGGGGATCGCGTGGCGGACCGCGGCCGTTCGGATCGCCTGGCCGTCGGCGCGGGCGCCGGAGCCGGTGGGAGTGTTGATCACCAGGTCGCAGCGGCGCTCGCGGATCAGGTCGACGACATGCGGCGAGCCCTCGCCGAGCTTGTTGATCCGCGTCACCGGGATCCCCATCGAGGAGATCGACTGCGCCGTGCCGCCGGTCGCGATCACCTCGAAGCCGAGGTCGTGGAAGCGCGCCGCCATCTGCGTCGCCGCCGGCTTGTCGGTGTCGGTGACGGTGATGAAGACGCTGCCCTCGGTCGGCAGCAGCACGCCCGCCGCCGCCTGCGCCTTGGCGAAGGCGGCCGGGAAGTCGGCGGCGATGCCCATCACCTCGCCGGTGCTCTTCATCTCCGGCCCGAGCACCGAGTCGACGCCGGCGAAGCGGGCGAACGGCAGCACCGCCTCCTTGACGCTGACGTAGCCGCGCGGCGGCTCGCGCAGCTCCATCTCCGCGAGCCGCTCGCCGAGCATCAGCCGGGCGGCGACTTTGGCCAGCGGCGTGCCCGTCGCCTTGGAGACGAAGGGCACGGTGCGCGAGGCGCGCGGGTTGGCCTCGATCACGTAGAGGCGCCCGCCGGCAATCGCGTACTGGATGTTGATCAGGCCGATCACGCCAAGCTCCAGCGCGATCTGCTCCGTCGTCGCGCGGATCTGCTCGAGCATCTGCTCGCCGATCGAGAGCGGCGGCAGCACGCAGGCCGAGTCGCCCGAGTGGACGCCGGCTTCCTCGACATGCTGCATGATCCCGGCGACATGGACGCTCTCACCGTCGGCGAGCGCGTCGACATCGACCTCGATCGCGTTCTCGAGGAAGCGGTCGAGCAGCAGCGGGTGCTCCTGGTCTGCCTTCACGTTCGCCTTCAGGTAGGCATTGAGGTCCTCGGTCGAGTAGCAGATCTCCATCGCCCGGCCGCCGAGCACGTAGGAGGGCCGGACGAGCAGCGGGAAGCCGACCTTTTCGGCGATCACGGTCGCCTCCTCGGCCGAGAGCGCGGTGCCGTAGGGCGGGTGCTCGACGCCGAGCCGGCGCAGCATGGCGCCGAAGCGTCCGCGGTCCTCGGCCAGGTCGATCGCGTCGACCGGCGTGCCCAGCAACTGCACCCCCGCCTCCTCCAGCGCGCGGGCCAGCTTCAGCGGCGTCTGGCCGCCGAACTGGACGATCACGCCCTCGGGGCGCTCCTGCTCGCAGACGGCGAGCACATCCTGCTCGGTCAGCGGCTCGAAGTAGAGGCGGTCGGAGGTGTCGTAGTCGGTCGAGACCGTCTCCGGGTTGCAGTTGACCATCACCGCGTCGCGCCCCAGCTCGCGCGCGGTCATCGCCGCGTGGACGCAGCAGTAGTCGAACTCGATCCCCTGGCCGATCCGGTTCGGCCCGGCGCCGAGGATGACGACCGAGTCGCGCTCCCCCCGTCGCACCTCCGAGGCGGGGGCGCCGTCGGCGCCGGGGCGCTCGTGGGCCGAGTAGTAGTAGGGCGTCGCTGCCTCGAACTCGGCGGCGCAGGTGTCGACCGACTTGTAGGTGCGGGCGAGGCCCTCGGCGCCGTCGCCGTCCCGGGCGAGCGCCCGCAGCTCGCGCAGGAACCAGCGGTCGACCAGGCTGCGCTCGTGTACCGCCTCGACCTCGAGCCCGCGGCGGAACGCCTCGAGGATCAGGTCGAAGCGCTCGGCGCAGGGCTTCTCCAGCGCCGTGAGCAGCCCGTCGTCGGACTGCGGCGGCTCGGCGGGCGAGTCGAGCTCGCGCGAGCGCATCGCCTTGGCGAAGGATTCGCGGAAGGTGCGGCCGATCGCCATCGCCTCGCCGACGCTCTGCATGTGGGTCGAGAGGCGGCCCTCGGCGCCGGGGAACTTCTCGAAGGCGAAGCGCGGGATCTTGGTGACGACGTAGTCGATCGTCGGCTCGAAGGCGGCGGGCGTCGCCCGGGTGATGTCGTTGGGGATCTCCTCCAGTGCGTAGCCGACCGCCAGTTTCGCCGCCATCTTGGCGATCGGGAAGCCGGTCGCCTTGGAGGCGAGCGCCGAGGAGCGCGAGACGCGCGGGTTCATCTCGATCACGACGACGCGGCCACTCTGCGGGTCGACCGCGAACTGCACGTTGGAGCCCCCGGTCTCGACGCCGACCGCGCGGATCACGCGGATCGCCTGGTCGCGCAGCTCCTGGTAGAGCCGGTCGGTCAGCGTCTGCGCCGGCGCCACCGTGACCGAGTCGCCCGTGTGTACGCCCATCGGGTCGACGTTCTCGATCGAGCAGATGATCACCACGTTGTCGTTGCGGTCGCGCATCACCTCGAGCTCGAACTCGCCCCAGCCGAGCACCGACTCCTCGACCAGCACCTGGTTGATCGGGCTCGCCGCGAGGCCCTCGGAGACGACCTGGCGCAGCTCGGTCTCGGTCTCCCCCACGCCGCCGCCCTGGCCGCCCAGCGTGTAGGCGGGGCGGACGATCGCCGGCAGGCCGATGCTGCCCTCGGCGAGCCCGGCGTCGAGCTCGGCGAGGCTGCCGACGGTGGTCGACCAGGGGATGTCGAGCCCCGCCTCGCCCATCGTGCGGCGGAACTCCTCGCGGTCCTCGGCGCGGCGGATCGCCTCGTGGTCGGCGCCGATCAGCTCGACCCCGAGCCGCTCCAGGGTGCCGTCCTCGTACAGCGCCATCGCCAGGTTGAGGGCGGTCTGACCGCCGAGCGTCGGCAGCAGCGCGTCGGGCCGCTCCTTTTCGATGATCTTCGTCACCGGCCCGGGCAGCAGCGGCTCGACGTAGGTGGCCGTGGCGAACTCGGGATCGGTCATGATCGTCGCCGGGTTGGAGTTGACCAGGACGACCTCGTAGCCCTCCTCGAGCAGCACCTTGCAGGCCTGCACGCCGGAGTAGTCGAACTCGGCGGCCTGGCCGATCACGATCGGCCCCGAGCCGATCAGCAGGATCTTCTCGATGTCGGTGCGCTTAGGCATTGGCGAGCTCCAGGAAGCTGTCGAAGAGGTGGCGGGCGTCGTGCGGCCCCGGGCCGGCCTCGGGGTGGTACTGGACGGTCGCCGCGGCGACGTCCTTCAGCACCAGGCCCTCGACCGTGCGGTCGTAGAGGTTGAGGTGGGAGAGCTCGGCGGCGCCGAAGTCGGTCTCCCAGCGGACCGGCTCGTCGGCCTCGATCCGCGGCTCGCCGCCGGGGCCCTGGACGGCGAAGCCGTGGTTCTGCGAGGTGATCTCGATCCGCCCGCCGGCCAGCTCCTTGACCGGGTGGTTGGCGCCGCGGTGGCCGAAGGGCAGCTTGAAGGTCTCCAGGCCGACCGCGCGGCAGAGCAGCTGGTGGCCGAGGCAGATGCCGAAGAGCGGCTTGCGGCCGACCAGCTCGCGCACCGTCTCGACCACGTAGTCGAGCGCGCCGGGGTCGCCCGGCCCGTTGGCGAGGAAGACGACGTCGGGGTCGGTCGCCAGCACCTGCTCGGCGCTCGACGCGCAGGGCAGCAGGGTGAGGCGGCAGCCGCGGCTGCGCAGCTCGCGCACGATGTTGAGCTTGATCCCGGTGTCGATGCCGACCACGTGCGGGCCGTCGCCCTCGAAGCGCACCGGCTCGGGCGGCGTCACCGTGCGGGCGAAATCGGCGCCGTCCATGCTGGGCTCGGCGGCGACCCGCTCGCGCGCCTCCGCCTGCGGCGTAGAGGCGGAGAAGATGCCGCCGCGCATCGCCCCTTTGTCGCGGATCCGGCGGACCAGGGCGCGGGTGTCGACGCCGCCGATTCCCGGCACCCCGCAGTCGGCGAGCCAGTCGAGCCAGCCACCCTCGGCGGTCGCGACGTCCTCGCCGTTCTTCGGCTCGCGCATGACGACGCCGCGGGCGTGGGCGCGGTCGGACTCCATCGCCTCGGCCGAGACGCCGTAGTTGCCGACCAGCGGGTAGGTGAAGACGATGATCTGACCGGCGTAGGAGGGGTCGGTGACCGACTCCTGGTAGCCGGTCATCGAGGTGTTGAAGACGACCTCGCCGGTGACCTCGCCGTCGTGCGCGCAGGCGAAGCCGTCGAAGCGGGTCCCGTCCTCGAGCAGCAGGTAGCCGTCGGTCATGCCGCCACCCCGAGGCTGAAGCTGCGCAGCCGGTAGGCGATCTGGCCGCCGGCGAGCGTCATCACGACGCGCCCGGTCAGCCTGCGACCGGCGCACCAGGAGTTGGCCGAGCGGCTCTCGTAGCCCTGCTCGCCGACGGTCCACTCGGCGCCGAGGTCGCAGAGGGCGATGTTCGCCTCGCTGTCGGGCGCCAGGGTCGGCCGCTCGAGGCCGAAGGGCGCGGCGCCGCCGGCGAGGCGCTCGACCAGCAGGTCGAGCTCGATCGTGCCCGGCAGGACGAGCTCGGTGTGCAGCGCGGCGAAGGCGGTCTCCAGCCCGGTCACCCCCATCGCGGCCTGCTCGAACGGCAGGTCCTTTTCCTCCGCCGCGTGCGGCGCGTGGTCGGTGGCGACGCACTCGACCGTGCCGTCGCGCAGCCCGGCGATCAGCGCCTGGCGGTCGCTCTCGGAGCGCAGCGGCGGGTTCATCTTGAAGCGGTGGGGATCGAGCGAGCGCAGCTCCTCCTCGGTCAGGCAGAGGTGGTGCGGGCTCGCCTCGGCGCTGATCTGGACGCCGGCGGCCTTCGCCGCCCGCACCGCCTCGACCGACTCGGCGGCGGAGAGGTGCTGGACATGGATGCGGCCACCCTCGTAGCCGGCGATCGCGGCGTCGCGGGCGATCATCGTCGACTCGGAGATCGAGGGGATTCCGGCCAGGCCGAGCACCGCCGAGACCGGTCCCTCGTGCATCACGCCGTCGCCGGAGAGCTCGGGGTCCTCCTCGTGCAGGGCGATCGTGCCGCCGCAGAGCTGCTGGTACTGGAGCGCGCGGCGCAGCACCCGGGCGCTGCGGATCGGCAGCCCGTCGTCGCTGAAGCCGAGCGCCCCGGCGTCGCGCAGCGAGCCCATTTCGGTCAGCTCCTCGCCCGCCATCGCGCGGGTGACCGTGGCGAGGAAGCCGACCGGGACCGAGGCGGACTCGCGGGCCGCCTCGCGCAGCGCCTCGACGTCGGCCGGGGTCGAGACCGGCGGCTCGGTGTTGGCCATCGCGATCACCCCGCAGTAGCCGCCGGCCGCGGCGGCGCGACTGCCGGTCTCGATGTCCTCCTTGTGCTCCTGGCCGGGCACCCGCAGGTGGACATGCGGGTCGAAGAAGGCGGGAAAGGCGTGCAGGCCCGCGGCGTCGACCTCCTCCAGGCCCTCGACGGCGGCGCCGGGGGCGGCGAGCTCGGCGATCCGGCCCTCGCGGACGACGATGTCGTGGACACCCTCGATCCCGGCCACCGGGTCGAGCACCGTCGCCCCGCGCAGAACCACCGCGGCGCCCTCGCCGGCGCGCATGTCGAGGGTCTCGGCGAGGGTCACGCCGGCTGTCCCATCGGGGTCGGGGCCTGCTCGGCCGGGGCAGGCCGCTCGCCGCCGGCGGCGGCCAGCAGCTCGTAGAGGATCGCCATCCGCACTACCAGACCGGACGCCACCTGCTCGCCGATCAGCGACTGCGGCGAGTCGATCGCCTCGCCGGAGAGCTCGACGCCGCGGTTGACCGGGCCGGGGTGCATCAGCAGCTGGTTGCGGCCGAGCCGGCGCGAGTCGATCTGGAAGTGGGCGGCGTACTCGCGGATCGAGGGGACGAAGCTCTCCGCCATGCGCTCGCGCTGCAGCCGCAGGGCGTAGACGACGTCGGCCTCGCCGAGCCCGTCGAGCGAGTGGGTGACCGCGCAGCCGAGCTGCTCGATCCCCCGCGGGATCAGCGCCGGCGGCCCGCAGAGCGTCACCTCGGCGCCCATCGCCTGAAAGGCGATCAGGTTGGAGCGGGCGACGCGGCTGTGCAGGACGTCGCCGACGATCCAGATCCGCCTGCCCTCGACCGGGCCGAGCCGGCGGCGCAGCGTGAACAGGTCGAGCAGCGCCTGGCTCGGGTGCTCGTGCTTGCCGTCGCCGGCGTTGACCACCGCCGCCTCGCTCCAGCCGGCGACGAGCTGGGCGGCGCCGGCGTAGGGGTGGCGGATCACGATCGCCGCCGGGTCGTAGGCGGAGAGCGTCGCGCAGGTGTCCTTCAGCGACTCGCCCTTGTCGACCGAGGAGCCCGCCGCCTTGAGCGAGATCAGGTCGGCGGAGAGGCGCTTCGCGGCCAGTTCGAAGGAGGCGCTGGTGCGGGTGCTCGCCTCATAGAAGAGGCTGACCACGGTTCGGCCGCGCAGGGTCGGCACCTTCTTGATGTCGCGGCGGCCGACCTCGGCGAAGCTCTCGGCGCGGTCGAGGATCGCTTCGATTTCGGCCCGGTCGAGGTCCTCGATCGCCAGCAGGTGCTTCATGCGGCGACCTCCACCGGCTCGGAGATCGTCACCCGGTCGACCTCGTCGGTCTCCTCGAGCCGCACGTTGACCCGCTCGCTGCGCGCCGTCGGCAGGTTCTTGCCGACGTAGTCGGGGCGGATCGGCAGCTCGCGGTGGCCGCGGTCGCAGAGCACGGCGAGCTGCACCCGCTGCGGGCGGCCGTAGTCGAAGAGGGCGTCGACCGCGGCGCGCACGGTGCGCCCGGTGAACAGCACATCGTCGACGAGGACGACGGTGCGGCCGGCGAGGTCGAAGTCGATGTGCGAGGCGTGGACGACCGGCTGCGCGGCGGGGGCCTTGGCGCCGACGTCGTCGCGGTAGAAGGAGATGTCGAGGTCGCCGATCGGCGTCTCGGCCTCGGTCAGCTCGCCGACCAGGACATGCAGGCGGCGGGCCAACACGGCGCCGCGGGTGTGGATGCCGACGATCGCCAAGCCCTCGGGCTCCGGGTTGGCCTCGGCAATCTCATGGGCGATCCGCCGTAGCGTCCGCCGCAGGTCGTCGCGCTCCAGCACGACCTTCTCGCTCACTCTTTGCTCCTTCCTGGCCTCGCGGGACCGGGTTAAAGGACGGCGCTGAGAGTAGCATCGCCCGATGACCGCAAGGGAGGTGATCTCGGCGCATCAAGCTTCGGGGCGGGGGTTCGAGGCCGCCGGTGTTGGGAGCTTTGTCCTGGAGGCGGGTGACGGCGATCCCGTTGTTTGCTTGCACGGCGTGCCTGTGAGCTCGTTTCTGTATCGGAAGGTCTTGCCCGAGCTGGCGAGTCGGGGGTTGCGGGGAGTCGCCTTCGACTTCCCGGGACTGGGCCTGGCCGAGCGGCCGGAGGGGTTCGACTATTCGTGGAGCGGGCTGGCGCGCTGGACCGGCGCGGCGATCGATGCGCTTGGGATCGAGCGCTGCCATCTGGTCGTCCATGACCTCGGTGGGCCGGTTGGGTTCGAGTGGGCGATCCGCAACCCGGAGCGGGTGCTCTCCATGACCGCGTTGAACACCTGGGTGGACGCGGCGAGCTTTCACCGGCCCTGGCCGATGCACCCGTTCTCGATCCGCGGCATCGGCGAGCTCTGGCTGCGC
>DATFMX010000095.1:0-16057 GCA_035266685.1 Solirubrobacterales bacterium | reverse complement strand
TCACTCGACCAGATCGAGGAGGCCTACGACCTGTTCGGCAACCAGCGCGAAGGCGTGGTCAAGATCGGCCTGACGCCTTGAGGCGACCGATCTGCGGGGGGATCCTTCTGGCGGCGGCTTTCGGGGCGCTTCTGGTGTGCTCGCCGGCGAGCGGCCACTGGCAGCCGCGGGCGACGACGGCGCCTTGGCAGTGGCAGTTGCAGGGGAAGATCGACCTCTCGGTGCCGGCGCATGTCTACGAGGTCGACGGGTTCGAAACCTCGCGGCGCACGGTGCGGCGGCTGCACCAGCGTGGGCGCAAGGTCGTCTGCTACCTCGACGTCGGCAGCTGGGAGAGCTACCGGCCCGACCGGGGCGAGTTCCCGCGCTCGGTCATCGGCCGCACCTACTCCGGCTTTCCGGACGAGCGCTGGCTCGACGTCGCCCACTTCCAGCGCTTCGAGCGCCCGCTGAAGCAGCGCTTCACGATGTGCGCGCGCAAGGGCTTCGACGCGGTCGAGCCCGACAACGTCGCCGGCTGGGAAAAGGAAAACCACACCGGCTTCAAGATCACCAAGGCCGACCAGCTGCGCTTCAACCGCTGGGTCGCGCGCCAGGTCCACGGGCGAGGCATGGCGGTGGCGCTGAAGAACGACGGCCGCCAGGCGCAGCCGCTGCTCCACGCCTTCGACTTCGCCGTCGTCGAGCAGTGCTTCCAGTACCACGAATGCGGCTACTACCGGCCGTTCGTCCGCGAAGGCAAGGCGGTCTTCGAGGCCGAGTACGAACAGAAGCCGCGCCAGTACTGCAAGACCGCCCGGGCGATCGGCTTCAGCGCGATCCACAAGTCCTACGACCTCTTCGCCAAGCCCTGGCAGCCCTGCGGAGCCTGAGCGCCGCAGGGCGTCATCCGGCCGCTCAGAGTTCCCAGTAACGGCCGATGTGGGAGGCGGCGCGGGAGGTGAGCATCGCCTCGGGGGCGGCGGACTCGGCTTCGCCCTCGCCGGCCAGTGCGCGCATCGTCAGCTCTACCGACTCGGCGAGCGCCGGGGGCGAGTAGCCGCCCTCGAGCACGGCGCCGAGCGGCGCGCCCTGGGCGCGGGCGAGCTCGCGCAGGTGGCAGGCCATGCGGGCGAAGGAGGCGGACTTGAGCCGGCAGCCGGCGAGCGGGTCGTCGATGTGGGCGTCGAAGCCGGCCGAGACGAGAATCAGCTGCGGCCCGAAGGACTCGGCGACCGGGACGACGATGTGCTCGAGCAGCGAGAGCCAGAGGTCCTCCTCGGAACCCTCCGGCACCGGCAGGTTGATCGTGAAGCCCTCGCCCTCGCCGGAGCCGAAGTCGGCGATCGAGCCGCCGCCGGGATAGATCCCCTGCTGGTGCAGGCCGACGACGAGCACATCGCGCCGCTGCCGGAAGGCCTCGACCGTGCCGTTGCCGTGGTGGACGTCCCAGTCGAGGATCATCACCCGCTCGACGCCGAGCGTGCGGATCGCCAGCTCGGCGGCGATCGCGACGTTGTCGAAGAGGCAGAAGCCCATCGCCCGGTCGGGTTCGGCGTGGTGGCCGGAGGGGCGGATCGCGCAGAAGCCGACCTCGTCCTCGCCGGCGAGCAGCGCCCGGGTCATCGCGCAGGCGCCGCCCGCCGCGTGCAGGGCGGCGCGGAAGGAGGCGTCGCCGACGTAGGTGTCGGGGTCGATCGCGCCGCCGCCGCTCGTGCTCAGCTCGCGCACCGCCTCGACCTGCGCGGGCGTGTGGACCAGCTCCAGGTCGGCCTCGCTCGCCGCCGGCGCCTCGCGCCGCTCCCAGCCGAGCCAGTCCGCCGCCGCGAGCCGCCGCTCGATCGCGACGAGGCGCTGCGGCGTGTCGGGGTGCGACGGGAGGTGCTCGCGGGGGTCGTGCTCGAGGCAGGCCGGGTGGCTGAAGTAGAGCCCCATCGCAGGCGACTGTAGAGGGCTACCATCGAGGGGTGGGCGCCGACTATCCCGCCTCCCGCGAAGCTGATGTCGTGCTGCGGGACGGCTCGACGGTCCACCTGCGGCCGGTGCGCGGCGCCGACGAGGCGGCGCTGCTGGAGCTGTTCGAGGGCCTGAGCTCCGACTCGCGCATGTTCCGCTTCTTCTCCGGGGCGAGCGACCTGGCGTCCGCCGCGAAGCAGCTCGCCGACGTCGACTACGCGCAGCGCTACGGCCTCGTCGCGACCCGCGGCGACGAGCGCCCGGTCGGCCACGCCACCTACATCGGCGCCGGCCCGGGCCGCGCCGAGGTCGCCTTCGCGATCGCCGGCGAGCTGCAGGGACAGGGGCTGGGGACGATCCTGCTCGCCCACCTCGCCGAGGTCGCCCAGGAGAACGGGATCGAGGCCTTCTTCGCCGAGGTGCTGCCGCAGAACCACCGCATGGTCGACGTCTTCCGCGAAAGCGGCTTCCCGACCGAGACCTCCTCCGAACCGGGCTCGATCCACGTCGAGCTGCCGACCTCGCTCGGCGACGAGGCCTTCGAGCGCTTCGCCGAGCGCGACCGGCTCGCCGCCGAGGCGGCCGTGCGCGGCTTCCTGCGGCCCCGGGCGGTGGCCGTGGTCGGCGCCTCGCGGCGGCGCGAGACGGTCGGCGGCGCGGTCTTCCACAACCTGCTCGAATCGGCCTTCGGCGGCGTCGTCTACCCGGTCAACCCGGCGAGCGACGTGGTCCAGTCGGTGCGCGCCTACCGCAGCGTCGCCGAGCTGCCCGGCGAGATCGACCTCGGCGTGATCGCGGTGCCGCCCGCCGCCGCGGTCGAGGCGGCGCGCGAATGCGCCGAGAAGGGCTGCACGACGCTGGTCGTCCTCTCGGCCGGTTTCGCCGAGGTCGGCCCCGAGGGCGCCGAGGAGCAGCGCCGCCTGGTCGACGTCTGCCGCGAAGCCGGCATGCGCCTGGTCGGGCCCAACTGCCTCGGCGTGATCCTCAACGAGGCGGGCGGCGGGCTCAACGCCAGCTTCGCCCCGGGCACGCCTCCCCCCGGCAACGTCGGCTTCGTCACCCAGAGCGGCGCGCTCGGCCTGGCGCTGATCGACCTCGCCGGCGACCGCGGCCTCGGGGTCTCCTCCTTCGCCTCGATCGGCAACCGGGCCGACATCACCGCCAACGACATGCTCGAGTACTGGGAGGGCGACCCGGACACCGACGTCGCCCTGCTCTACATCGAGTCGTTCAGCGACCCGGCGCGCTTCTCGCGCGTCGCGCGGCGGGCCGGCCGCGAGATGCCGATCGTCGTCGTCAAGAGTGGCCGCTCGGTGGCCGGCGAGCGCGCCACCGGCTCGCACACCGGCGCCCTGCTCTCGGCCTCCGACGTGACCGTCGACGCGCTGTTCGAGCAGGCGGGCGTGATCCGCACCGAGACGCTCTCCGAGCTGCTCGACATCGCCTCCCTGCTCGGCAGCCAGCCGCTGCCCGCCGGGCCGCGGGTCGGCATCCTGACCAACGCCGGCGGCCCGGGGATCATGTGCGCCGACGCCTGCGACGCGGCCGGGCTAGAGGTGCCCGAGCTGCCCGAGGAGGTCCGCACGGCGCTCGCCGAGCACCTGCCGGCGGAGGCCTCGCTGGCCAACCCGGTCGACATGATCGCCACCGCGACGGCCGAGCAGTACCGGCGCTCGATCGCGACGCTCTCCGCCTGGGAGGGCATCGACGCGCTGATCGTGATCTTCATCCGGCCGCTGCTGACGCGGGCCGAGGAGGTCGCCGGCGCGGTCCGCGCGGCGCTGGCCGAGCGGAAGCGCGAGATCCCCGTGCAGGCGGTCTTCATGTCGAGCGGCGACCGCGAGACGATGGCCGCCGGCGGCGGCATCCCGACCTACCTCTATCCGGAGGACGCGGCGCGCACCCTCGGGCGGGCGATGAAGCACGTGCGCTGGCGCGCCCGGCCGGCCGAAGAACCGCCGGAGCTCAGCCGAACGCGTCCCGACGAGGCGGCGGCGGTGATCGCGCGGGCGCTGGAGGGCGAGAGCGAGTGGCTGGGGATGGAGGCGGTGGCCGAGCTGCTCGACTGCTACGGGATCGCGACGCCGCCCTGGCGGATCGCCGCCGACCCGGCCGCCGCCGCGCACGCGGCGGAAGAGCTCGGCGGCGCCGTCGCGCTGAAGGCGCAGGGCGAGGCGATCCTGCACAAGAGCGACCTCGGCGCGGTGCGCACCGGGCTCGACGACCCGACCGCGGTCGCCGGCGCCGCCGTGCAGATGGACGAGGCGCTGGCGGGGGCCGGGCTCGAGCGCGAGAGCTTCCTCGTGCAGGCGATGGCCGCGGACGGGGCCGAGCTGCTGGTCGGGATCGCCGCCGACCCGGCGTTCGGACCTGTGCTCGCGGTCGGCGCCGGGGGCACCCGTGCCGAGCTGCACCCCGACGTCGCCGTGCGGATCTGCCCCGTCAGCGCCGGCGAAGCCGCCGCGATGATCCGCTCGCTGGCGACCTTCCCGCTGCTCACCGGCTTCCGCGGCGCTCCCGCTGCGGACCTACCGGCGCTCGAAGACATGCTGCTGCGGGTCAGCGCGATGGTCGACGCCCACCGCGAGATCGCCGAGCTGGACCTCAACCCGGTGATCGCCGGCCCTGCGGGCGCCACCGCCGTCGACGCCCGCATCCGCCTCCGCCCCGCCCCGGCGCCGCGGCCGTGGCCGAGCACCTGGCGCCCGCTTTAGAGGCTCTTTAGGCCATCGCCAGCCGGTGCTCGAACTGGTCGGTCGCCTCGAGCGCCTGACAGCCGTAGACGACCGAGGGGCCGCCGCCCATCATCACGGCGACGCCGATCGTCTCGACGATCTCCTCACGGCTGGCGCCGGCCTTGAGCGCGTCATGCACATGGAAGGAGATGCAGCCGTCGCAATGCACCGCGATGCCGATCGCCAGCGCGATCAACTCCTTGGTCTTGGTGTCGAGCGCGCCACTCTCGGCGCCCGCCTCGTGCAGCTTCCCGAAACCCGCCATGGTCTCCGGGGCCGCCTCTCCGAGGCGCCCGATCATCTCGTTCAGGTGGTCGTATATCTCCGCGTAGTCCTTGGCCATTTCCGATTTCTCCGTTCTCGAATTCCCTGGTCGCGGTCTCCCACGAAGCTAAGCGCCAGCGGCGCCGCGTTCATCGGTGCTCGCCCGCGCTCCCGGCTCGGTAGTTGTCCGCGCCGCTCAGTTGAGCGGCGCGTCGAGGACGAACACCTCGACCGCCATGTCGGGGTCGAGGTGGTTGGTCCCCATGCAGGCGACGACCGTGCGCCCGGTCAGCCGCTCGACGCTCTCCGTCAGCTCGCCGGCCATCGTCCGCTGGAAGAGGTCGCGCATCGAGAGCACCGCCTCGCCGTGGTGGTTGGCGGCGAGGTTCTGCTCGGCCTTGGTCAGCACATCCTGCAGGATGGTGACGACGACGTTGCCGTTGTGGAAGGAGAACGATTTGTTCGGCCCGCGGCCGAGGTTGGCGGTGTGGATGCGCACCACCTCCCTGGTCAGCGCCGCGTTCAGCTCGCCACCGGTGAGAGGAGTCTTCGGCTCGGTCATCTCCCTTCCCCTTCCCGTCCCTACAAACCGGGACGCCGCTGCGGGCGCATCCGCTCGAACCAGGCGCGCACCCCGTCGTAGCCGCCGTGGCAGCGTTCCAGGCCGCTCAGGCGGAGCGGATAGAGGCGGACGTCGCGGCTCATGCACTCCAGCATGCCCTCAAGGTCGCGAAGGTTGAAGAAGTCGATCCAACGTGAGACAACCGCCTCCGGCGCAATCGGCGTTTCCGGCAAGACAGACCCCTTCGATACCTCGCGTCCGCTGAGCCCGAAGCATGGCCGGTATCCACCGCCGTGCTCACCGTCTATGCAAACCCCGGCGCAATCCAAAAGAAACGCCGGTGCCTATATACAACCATACCGCGCTCATCGCTCCGGTCGAATTTAGTACACGTTACAGGCCCGCAGCAGGCGCGAGTCGGGGTCGCCAGGATCGTGCGGATCGACCGCTGAGGCCGCGGCGGTCGAGGTTCGGACCGCATGGCGGCTCAAACCTCGACCGCGGCCTTGTCAGCCTGCGCCGACACCGCCCGCGGCGGGTCCGCCGCCCTGCGGCGCGGCCGGGGCCGGCTTCGGCGGAGGCGCCGGGCTGGGCACCGTTTCCGCTTCCGCCTTGGCGCCGCCTTCTTCCGCTTCTTCCGCTTCTTCTTCGCCTTCTTCGACGTATTTTTCGAGTTCTTCGTATTCGCCTTCGCCCGAGCCGGAGGAGCCGCTGGTGTGGCCGCCGCTCAGGCCGGAAAGTTCGGGCAGGCTCGACGGTTCGACGAATTCGCCGCAGTCGCCGCCGTTCGCCGCTTCCATGAAGGAGCGCCAGATCGGCCCCGCCGTCGGCCCGCCGTAGCCGGTCGCTTCGCGCGACTGCGGGTGTCCGACCCAGACCGCGGTCGAGTAGCGCGGCGTGTAGCCGACGAACCAGGCGTCGGAGAGTTCCTCCGAGGTTCCGGTCTTGCCGGCCTCAGCCGAGCAGCCGATCGACGCCGGGCCGCCCGTGCCTTCGGTGATCACGCGCTCGAGGATCTTGGTCACGTCGTAGGCCTCGCCCTCGGTGAGCACCCGGTCGCCCGAGTCGGCTTCCGGTTCGTCGACCTTGCCGGTGGGGAACTCGACCCGGCCGATCGCCGTCGGTTCGTGGTGGATGCCGCCGTTGGCCAGCGTCGCGTAAGCGTCCGCCATTTCAAGCGGCGTGACGCCGGTCGCGAGGCCGCCGATCGCCTCCGCCGGCACCGATTCGAGCGGCGCTTCGATGCCCATCTGGTGCGCCGTGTGGGTGACGTTCTCCGACCCGACGTCGAGGTCCAGCTGGGCGAAGATCACGTTCACCGAGTGGGTCGTCGCTTCGGTCAGCGACATCGTGCCGCCGCCCGGCTCGGCGTTGTGGACGGTCCAGGGAATGCCGCCCGGCGTGTCCAGCGTCTTCGGCGAGGTGCCGTCGTAGTAGGTGCTGGCCGGGTCGATGCCCTGTTTGATCGCCGTGGTCAGCACGAAGGCCTTGAACGACGAGCCGGGCTGGCGGTGGGCCTGCCAGGCGTAGTTGAATTCGCTTTCTTCTTCGGAGCCCTCGGTCGAGGCGAGGGCGACGATCTCGCCGTTGCCGGGGTCGACCGAGGCGAGCCCGGCCGCCGGCCCGCCGCCGGCGTAGCAGACCCCGCAGGAGTCGACCGCTTCCTGCGCCCGTTCCTGCAGTTCGGGGTTGATCGTCGTGTAGGCCTTGAGGCCGCCGTAGCGGACAGTGTTGAGGCCGTATTTGTCGATCAGCTCCTGCTGCACCAGGTCGAACAGGAACGGGTCGCGGATCACCCGGTACTTGTGGCCCGGATGCAGGTTGAGCCCTTCGGCCTGCGCCTCGCGGTATTCCCCCGGCGTGACGTAGCCCTGGTCCTCCATCGCCCCCAGCACCTCGTTGCGGCGCCGCAGCGCGGCCTGCGGGTCGAGGAACGGGTTGTATTCGGAGGGCGCCTGCGGCAGCCCGGCGATCATCGCCGCTTCGGAGAGGCCGAGCTCCTTGGCCGGCTTGCCGTAGTAGGTCTGCGCCGCCGCCTCGGCGCCGACCGCGGTCTCGCCTTCCACCGTCCCGTAGGGGGCGGTGTTGAGGTATTCCTTGAGGATCCACTCCTTCGAGTGCGCTTCCTCCTCCTCGTAGGCGAGGTGGGCTTCGACGATCTTGCGCTTGATCGTCTCTTCCGGGTCGCGGATGTAGAGGTTGCGGACCAGCTGCTGGGTGATCGTCGAGGCGCCCTGCACCGGCTTGCCGCCGGCCAGCAGGTCCTTCCAGGCGGCACGGGCGATGCCGGCGGGGTCGATCGCGCCGTGGTTGTAGAAGTTGCGATCCTCGATCGCCACCGTCGCGTATTTGAGGTTCTGCGGCAGCGCCTTGGCGGAGACCGGCTGGCGGATGCTGCTGGCGCGGATGAAGCCGATCAGGCTGCCGTCCGCCGCGTAGATCGCCGAGGAGCGCCCCTTCTGCACCGGTTTCAGGCTGGCCAGCGGCGGCGCCGAGTTGTAGACGTCGACCGCCCAGCTGGCGCCGACGCCGGCCGCCACCGCGCCGGCGACGAGGAGCCCGCCGAAGACGACCAGCGCCTTCGCCTTCCAGCCGCCGTGGCGCGACCTGCGTCGCTGCCGTCGCTCCCGGTTGCTCATGGTGAAAACTTTATTCAGGTCAGGCCGCGGGCCTGAAACGTCGCACCCATTGCTCGCGGTCGAAGTCGGCCGGCTCGGTCTCGCGCAGAAAGCGCTCCAGGACGGCGATGAAGCGCCCCGGCGCCTCCAGCTGCGGCAGATGGCCGATGTCGTCGAAGACCTCCAGCCGGCTGCCCGGAATCGCCTGGTGGGCATCCTCGCCGTGGCGCACGGGGATGATCGAGTCGCGGGCGCCCCAGACGATCAGCACGGGCACCGCCTCGGCGAGGTAGAGGCGGTCGCTCGCGTCGACCCGCTGGCCGCGGGTGCCGACCACGGCGCGCAGCGTGTCGAGGAAGGCGGCGCGCCGGGCGGCGTCGTCGAGCGAGGCGTAGCCGCGGGCGACCTCGGCGACGTCGGCGCTCGGGCGCAGGCCGACCGCTGAGAGGCCGCGCCCCAGCACCGAGCCGGCGCGGCGGCCGGCACCGGCGGTGACCGAGATGAACAGGTCGGCGCCCGGCAGGGCGGCGGCGCGCAGGACCGGGCTGACCTCGGGGCCGAGCCCGCCGCTGGAGACGAGCACCAGGCGCTCGACCATCTCCGGGTACTGGTAGGCGAGCTGCATCGCGACCCCGCCGCCGAGCGAGTGGCCGACGACCGTGGCGCGCTCGTGGCCGAGCGCCAGCAGCAGGTCCCGCAGACCGCTCGCCAGGGCGCCGATCGAGTAGTCGCCGGCGCCGGCCTCGGAGGCGCCGTGGCCCGGCAGATCGGGGGCGATCACCGTGTGGCGATGAGCCAGCGGCTCGATCACCTCGCGCCAGTTCTCGCAGGTGCCGGCGATCCCGTGGACCAGCAGCAGCACCGGGCCGTCGCCGGCCTCGAGGTAGGAGACCGACCGGCCATGCACATTCGCCGTCTTGGGCTGTAGCTCAGACATGCAGACAAAGGGTACGCCGCGGCGAGGTCGGGGTTACCGGGACGAACTACGGAACCGCCCTCGGTAGCCTTTACCTCAGCCGAATGGCCAGCTTCCTTCACACCTGCTATCGGATCGGCGAGATCGATCGCTCAGTCGCCTTCTACGAGAAGCTCGGCTTCGAGGAGGCCGCCCGGATGCCGATCGGCGACGAGGCGATCAACGTCTTCATGGCGATGCCGGGCGAAGACATGCCACGGCTCGAGCTGACCTACAACCACGGCATCGGGTCCTACGACCACGGCAGCGGCTACAACCACATCGCGCTCGCGGTCGACGACTTGGACGGCGCCCTCGAGCGCCTCGCCGAGCAGGGCATCGAGCCCGAGAAGCCCCCCTACCGCCCCGGCGGCCGCACCGAGGGCCACCGCATAGCCTTCGTCCGCGACCCCGACGGCTACCGCATAGAGCTGATCGGCGAGTAGGGCAGCGCATCGATTGCCCACCCGATGGGCATTTTTTGCCCACTCAGTGGGCAAATCGCGCACGCACCGTGACGCATCAGCCGCCGTACAGCTCGAGGCCGTCGAGGGCCGGGGCTATGCGCTCGAAGTCCGAGTCGAGGCTCCAGAGGGCGTGGCCGGCGCGGGCGGCGGCGATCGCGATCGTCAGGTCCGTGAGCGACAGCGTCTGGCCCGTGCGCCGCAGGCGCGAGCCGAGCCGGCCGACCTCGCGCCAGGCGGCGGTCGGCAACTGCACCCACGGCAGGGACGACAGCGTGAGCCAGACCCGCTCCGCGACGTCGCCGTCGGCGCCCACCAGCAGCTCAGCCGCCACCGGACCGCAGGTGGCGACTTCGCCCCGATCGAGAAGGTCGCGCATGCCCGCGGCCTCGCCCCGTTGACCGCGACGCGAATAGTCGACCCATACGGACGTATCCGGCAGGACCATCAGGTGTGCCGATCGATCGCGCGCATCTCCTTGGACACATCTTCGATCTCGATCTTTCCCGCGTTTTCGAGCAGCCAGTCGACGGCGCCGCGTCGCACGTGATCCTCGATCGCGGTCTCGACCGCGCGGGTCTTGGTCATCTCGGGGTGACGGGCCATCAGCGCCTCCATCAGGTCATCGTCCAGGTCGAGCGTGGTTCGCATGGCA
Source organism: Solirubrobacterales bacterium (assembly GCA_035266685.1). Classification (GTDB taxonomy): domain Bacteria; phylum Actinomycetota; class Thermoleophilia; order Solirubrobacterales; family 70-9; genus VRUE01. The sequence goes on along the minus strand of DATFMX010000095.1, from coordinate 5,869 downwards.
TAAATATGGCATATAGACACGACGTAGTCATGCGGGTCCAAGTCGCCGGCCTCGAAACCTCTCCCCCCTCTCCGCTCTCGAGATGGCGCAATTTGGGCAAGATCGCGCCGGATCAACGCTGTTGACGCTGCGATCGGGATAGGGTCCGCTGCGCGCTTGTCGGTCGAGGGGAGAGAAAAGCCGTGAAACTGGTGATCGGGATCGTGCGGCCCGAGAAGGCCAATGATGTGCTGGAGACGCTCTACCGGGCAGAGGTCCGCGGCGTCTCGATGAGCAGGGTCCAGGGGCACGGCGGCGAGCTCGACCGGGTCGAGACCTACCGCGGCACGACGGTGAAGATGGGGCTGTCGGAAAAGGTCCGCTTCGAGGTCGCCGTCTCCGACGACTTCGTCGACCCGGCGATCGAGGCGCTCTGCGAAGGCGGTCGCACCGGCGAAGTCGGCGACGGCAAGATCTTCGTCGTGCCGCTGGAGCGGGCGGTGCGGATCCGCACCGGCGAGTCGGACAAGGCGGCCGTGACGCCGGTGGACGACCGGTGAGCGAGCTGCCGCTCGCGGCGCTGCCCGCGGGAATCGACACGGGCGACACCGCCTGGATGCTCGTCGCCACGGCGCTGGTGCTGATGATGACGCCGGCGCTCGGCCTCTTCTACGCCGGCCTGGTGCGCTCGAAGAACACCCTCAACACCTTCATGATGTGCATCGGCGCCCTCGCCGTCGCCGCTGTCGTCTGGGCGCTCCTCGGCTACTCGCTCGCCTTCGATGGCACCGGCTCGCTGCTCGGCGGCCTCGGCTACGCCGGCCTGCACGGGGTCGACTTCCTGCCGCGCGAAGGGACGGTCATCCCCCACCTGCTGTTCTTTGCCTTCCAGGCGACCTTCTGCATGATCACCGCGGCGCTGGTCTCCGGCGCGGTGGTCGAGCGGATGCGCTTCGGGCCGTTCCTCGTCTTCGTCGCCCTCTGGTCGATCCTCGTCTACTCGGTGCTCGCCCACTGGTCCTTCGGCGGCGGCTGGCTCTCGGCAAACGGCACGCTCGACTTCGCCGGCGGGATCCCGGTCGAGATGGGCTCCGGCTTCTCCGCCCTCGCCGCCGCGCTGGTCGTCGGGCAGCGCAAAGACTACGGCCGCCAGGCGCTGCTGCCGCACAACGCGATGTACGTCCTGCTCGGCGCCGGCCTGCTCTGGTTCGGCTGGTTCGGCTTCAACGGCGGCAGCGGCTTCTCGACCGGCGATCCGAGCGTGCTCGCCTTCGTCAACACCCTGCTGACGCCGGCCTGCTCGCTGCTCGTCTGGTTCGTGCTCGACCTGATCCGCGGCCAGAAGGTGACCGCGATCGGCGCCGCCACGGCGATCGTCGTCGGCTGCGTGCTGATCACCCCGGCGGGGGCCTTCATCAGCCCCGGCTGGGCGATGGTCCTGGGCGCCGTCGGCGCCCTGCCCTGCTACCTGGTGATCATGTGGCGACCGCGCACGCGAGTCGACGAGACGCTCGACGTTCTCGCCGCCCACGGGATCGCCGGCTTCACCGGCATTCTCGCGATCGGCCTCTTCGCCTCCTTCGCCTGGAACGGCGTCGCCGACGGCCTCTTCTACGGCGACGCCGCCCAGCTCGGCCACCAGGCGCTGGCCGCGCTCGTCACCCCCCTCTACGCCTTCGGCATGACCTACGTCCTGCTGCGCGCGATGAGCCTGTTCACGGCGCTGCGCACCAGCGAGCACGAGGAGGCGGTCGGCATGGACGTCGTCCAGCACGGCGAGGAGGCCTACGCCACCGGCGAGGGCGCGATCCTCGTCCTGCCCGCCGACGGCGAGAAGCTCGTCGCCGACTGACGCGTCAGCCCTGCACCACCTCAAATTGGCTCATCAGGCCGTGGTCCTCGTGGTCGAGCATGTGGCAGTGGATGACGAACTTGCCGGTGTAGTCGGCGAAGTGGCCGGCGAGCAGGATCCGTTCGCCGGGGTAGAGGAAGAAGGTCTCCTTGAGGCAGTCTTCCCAGGGCGGCGGCGGCTTGCCGTTGCGCTCCAGCAGGTACCAGTCGGTGTGGTGCAGGTGCATCAGGTGGGCGACGCCGGTGCGGTTGACCAACTCCCAGGTGACGGTCGAGCCGAGCTTCGGGAGGGCGTCGGCGTAGGCCGGGTTGAAGGTGCGGCCGTTGATCAGCCAGGTCGGCCTGAAGAGGCCGCCGATCGTGATCGTCCAGGTGTGGTCGGGCTTGCGCGAGATGTGCTTCGTCCAGGCGGGCAGCGGTCGCAGGCGGCGCGGCACGCGGGTGTGGTCGGGCACCCGGCGCGAGCCGACGCGGAACTGCATCAGGGCGCCGACGTACGGGCGCGTGCCGGGGCCCTTGCGGCCGTCGTGGCGCGGCCCGCTGCGCAGCTCGACCGTCTCGCCGCGGGCGCCGGCGAAGTCGACGATCACCTCGGCCCGCTCGGCCGGGCCGAGCAGGATGTGGCTGCGGCGCACCGGCTTCGGCATCAGGCCGCTGTCGGTGCCGATCTGGATCAGCGCCGCGCCGTTGGAGAGGTGGACATCGTAGGCGCGGAAGCCGGAGACGTTGAGCAGGCGCAGGCGGTGGCGCCGCGGGGTCACGTGGTGGTGCGGCATGTAAGCGCCGTTGACCAGCACGCGGTGGCCGACGACGCCGTCGGCCGGCGGGCGCAGGCCGGTGAACGGGTCGGTCAGCTGGTTGTGCCGGTCGAAGCTGCGGTCGGCGATCATCAGCGGGATGTCGCGCTCGCCGCGCGGCAGCGGCAGCGAGGCGTCGAACTCGTCGTCGATGATGAAGATCCCGGCGAGGCCGTGCCAGACGTTGCGGCCGGTGTGGTCGAGGCGGTGGTCGTGGTACCACTGCATCGCCGCCCGCTCGGGCCGGCCGTCCTCCATCAGGTCCCAGACGTAGCGCCGCCGGCCGCCGGGCTCGATCAGGGCGTCGTTGCCCGACTCGCGCGGCGAGAGGCCGCTGGGGATGTGGCAGTAGAAGGAGCGCGGCTGCGAGCGGGTGAGGCCGCCCGGTCGGCCGTCGAACTGGGTGCGGTTGTGGCCGCCGTGCAGGTGGACGGTCAGCTCGCCGACCTTGGGCGGCAATTCATGCTGGAAGACGGCCTCGGTGCGGTGCCCCGCCGGGCGGCGGATCGTCGGCCCCGGGAACGTGCCGTCGTAGGTCCACATGCGGGTCGGCCGGCCGGGCAGGATCGGCACCTCGGCCTCGCGGATCGGGATATCGAGCTTTGCGCCGCGCAGCTCGCGCGGGATCGGCAGCGGCTCGCGGAAGGGCGGCGGCGCGGGCAGCCGCCCCGGCCGCGCCGCCGCCGGGGTGAGGGCGCCCGGCCGCAGGCCCGCCGGCAGCAGCGCCCCGAGCGCGCCGCCGCCCAGGGCGCCGAGGAAGGCTCGGCGCCCGAGGCGCGGCGGTGTTTTTGGCTCTCCAGCCGTCGCTATTCGCTCGGCAGGACGTTGATCGTGCCGTGCATCCAGGGGTGGATCGCGCAGACGAAGTAGATCCTCGTCGGACCGCCCGAGGTGTCGACGTTCACCTTCTGCACGATCGAGGTGCCGGGCTTTTCACCGGTGAACCACGAGTCGCCCTTCTTCGTCAGGTTGCCCATCGTGCTCCAGCCTTCCGGCCCGGCCTCAGCCGGATTTTCCTTCGGCGGCCCGTTGCCCTTGACGCCGTGCCAGCCGGCGATGGCTTTGCAGATGTGATTCGGCGTGAAGCAGAGCTGGCGCTGCCGCGGCGTGCGCGGAAGCGAGCCCTTGGTGACCAGCGAGAACGTGTGCGGGCCGACCTTGTGCGGATTGGTCAGGTTGACCACGGCGAGTTCTTCGCCGTCGGCGATCCTCTTCGGCCCTTCGAAGCGAAGGCCCTTCTTGCCGTCCTTGATGAAGACGGTCGGCGCGGTGCCGGCCAACGCGGCCGAGGCGAACGCTGCCAGCGCCAGCAGCGCCACGGCGAGCACCGAAGCCGCCACACCGCCCCTGACGAGACCTACACGAGACTTCCTCAATTCGAGTTCCTTTCGGCGCCACTAAGCGATCTGGACCGGAAGGAAGGTAGACGGTCCGGGAACCCCGGTCAAGTCATCCGGTGCGCTACGCCCGCAGGCGATAGCCGCGGGAGAAGAGGCGCAGGTTGAAGAGGAAGAGAGCGGCGGTCGCGACGGTCAGCGCGAGCAGCGAGAGGGCGACGCTGACTTCGGTGTAGCCGATGAAGCCGTAGCGCACCAGGTTGATCATGTAGTAGAGCGGGTTGAAATGGGTCAGGGTCGAGAACGGCTCGGGCAGCAGGGTCGCCGAGTAGAAGACGCCGCCGAGGAAGATCAGCGGCTGCAGGACGAAGGTCTGGGCGAAGGCGACGTCGTCGAACTGTTCCGCCCGCACGCCGATCAGCACGCCGAGCTGGGAGAAGAAGAAGCCGACGAGGAAGATCGCCGGGACCAGCACGAGGATGTTGTCCACCGGCAGGTCGACCAGCAGCGAGGAGGCGACGAAGGTCAGCGTCGCGACGATCAGGCCGCGGGTGAAGCCGCCGAAGGAGAAGGCGAGCAGCAGCTCCATCGGCGAGGCCGGCGAGGAGAGCTGGTCCTGGATCGCCCCCTGGAATTTCTGCTGCAGGATCGAGGCGGAGTTGTTGGCGAAGGCGTTGGTCGAGAACGACATCATGATCAGGCCCGGGATGACGAAGACGATGTAGTCGATCCCGTGCAGTTCGCCGACCCGCGAGCCGAGCGCCGCGCCGAAGACGCTGATGTAGAGGAAGGCTTCGAGCAGCGGCGCGCCGAGCGTCTGTTTCTTGATCTTCATGAAGCGGTTGACCTCGCGCCGCCAGAGCGTCGCGAAGCGGATCTGCGCGGTGCTCAAGAGACGGTCTCCGGCTCGACCGGGACATGCGAGCGCGAGAGCTCCTTGCGGCCGACCAGCGTCAGGTAGGCGTCCTCGAGGTTGGCGACGCCATAGCGGGCGGAGAGCTCGGCGCTCGTCCCCTCGCCGACGATTTCGCCGTGGTTGATGAAGGCGATCCGGTCGCAGAGCTGATCGGCCTCCTCCAGGTAATGCGTGGTCAGCAGGATCGTCGTCCCCTCCGCGTTGATCCGCTGCACGTAGTGCCAGAGCTCGAGCCGCAGCTCGACGTCGACGCCGGCCGTCGGCTCGTCGAGGATCAGCAGGCGCGGCCGGTGCATCATCGCCCGCGCCAGGATCAGCCGCCGTTTCATCCCGCCGGAGAGCGTCCGCGTGCGTTCATCGGCCTTCTCGGTCAGCGAGAAGGTCTCCAGCAGCTCGGCGGTGCGCTCGCGCCGCTCGCGCTTCGGCATGCCGAAGTAGCCGGCGTGGTAGTCGAGCGACTCCTGCACGGTGAGGAACCAGTCGAGGTTCGGCTCCTGTGGGGCGAGCCCGACCGCCTGGCGGGCGTCGCCGTAGTCGTCGATCGCGTCGTGGCCGAAGACCTGGATCGAGCCGCCGGTCGGCTGCGCGAGCCCGGTCGTGCAGTGGATCAGGGTCGACTTGCCGGCGCCGTTCGGCCCGAGCAGGCCGAACAGTTCCCCGGGCTCGATCTGCAGCGAGACGCCGCGCAGCGCCTCGACCCCGGTCGAGTACCGCTTCTCCAGCTTCTCCACATCGAGCGCCTTCACCGCCGGAAATCTACGGGACGGTCCCCGTGGGCTTCCGGTGCGCCTTTCCCCCCTCCTGCGTAGGAAAGGCGCACTGGAACCGATCAGGCCATGGAGCGGAGGGCGGAGTGGGCGGCGTTGAAGCCGTTCATGCCGCTGACGCCGCCGCCCGGTGGGGTCGCGGCGGAGCAGATGTAGACGCCGGAGATGCCGGTCGCATAGGGATCGTGGGCGAGCCGGGGACGGATCAACGCCTGCAGGCCG
>DATFMX010000094.1:0-5269 GCA_035266685.1 Solirubrobacterales bacterium | reverse complement strand
CGCCGAGGCCGGCGAGCATGCCGCTCCAGACGAGGCGTTTGACTATCTCGTTCTCCATCCGCCCCGACCTTACCTATCGTGGCTCGAGTCCGTCGCAGATCGTCGCCGTGACAAGAGTCTTTGCCTGCTCGAGGTCGGAGTCGGCGGCGGGGATCAGGTCGAAGATCCAACCCGAGAGAAGCTGCTCGATCGCGCCGTAGAAGGACATCGAGGCGAAGTCGGCGTCGATGTCGCCGCGGAAGGCGCCGGAGGCCTGGCCCTCGGCGACGATCTTGGCGATCGAGTCGTAGGCGCGGCGGATCTCCGGCAGGTGCGTGCGGCCGAAGGAGTTGGCGGCGCGGGTGACCTCGACGATGATCACCTTCATCAGCTCGGGGTCGTGGCGGTAGGACTCGAAGATGAAGCCGGCGACCGTTTCCAGCTTGGCGCGCGGCCCGAGCGCGTCGCTGCGGTCGGCCTGCTCGATCGCCGTCAGCAGCAGCGACCAGCGCTCGCTGAACAGCTCGTTCAGCACCTCGTCCTTGGACTTGAAGTAGTGGTAGACGAGGCCGTAGGCGACGCCCGCCTCGTCGGCGATGTCGGCGACGCGGGTCGAGTGGAAGCCCTGGCGGGCGAAGACGCGGATCGCCGCGTCGAGGATCAGGCGGCGCTTGTCGGCCGGCGGCGCTTTCGGGTTGAAGGCCATCAGGCGCGCGCCTCCTGGAGCTGCGGCCAGAGGTAGGCCCGGGGACGGCGGTTGGCGAGCGAGGGCAGGCGCTCGCGGACGCGCTCCTGGGCGGCGAGGTCGAGCTCGGCGGCGACGAAGCACTCCTCGTCGGGCGCGGTGGCGAGCACGACGCCCCAGGGGTCGACGATCGCCGAGCGGCCGTGCGAGCTGTAGTGGGGCGGCGCTTCCCCGACCTGGTTGGGGGCGATGACGAAGGCCTGGTTCTCGATCGCGCGGGCGCGCAGCAGCGGCTGCCAGTGGTCGCGGCCGGTGGCGGCGGTGAAGGCGGCGGGGACGGCGAGCAGGCGGGCGCCGCGCACGGCGAGGATCCGGTAGAGCTCCGGGAAGCGCAGGTCGTAGCAGACGCTCAGCCCCAGCTCGACCCCGTCGATGGGCGCGGAGACGATCTGCTCGCCGGGCGTCTCGTGGTCGGACTCGCGGTAGGCGACGCCGCCGGCTTCGACGTCGAACATGTGGATCTTGCGGTAGACGGCGAGGTCGGCGCCGTCGGGCCCGATCAGGACCGAGGCGTTGAACGCCCGCCCCTCCCCCGCCTCCGGGCTGCGCTCGGCGATGCTGCCGGCGAGCAGGTGGACGCCGAGCTCGCGCGCCCAGCCGCGGGCGGCGGCGAGGCTCGGGCCGTCGAGCGGCTCCGCCTGGGTGGCCATCTCCTCGCCCGCGGCGAGGTGGTTCCACTTCTCCGGCAGGGCGACGAGCTCGGCACCCTCGGAGGCCGCGGCGCGCACGAGGCGTTCGGCGGCGGCGAGGTTCCGCGCCTTGTCCCCATTCGAGTTGAGCTGCACCGCCGCTACACGCACCGCAAGTCCTCTTTTCGCTGGCTGACTGACCAGTCAATCGGTTGGCGGGAGTATAGGCGCGCCGTCGCAGTACTCCACCCGTACCAAACGTGATATAAGCCAGCCGGTTCACTCAGCTTTTGTATTTCAACGGGGAGGATGCAATGCGAGACTGCAGCGGCGGAACGGATCGTTCGAGCATGCGGCGCCATGGCGCCCGCGCGCTCGCACTACTGCTCTGCGCGTTGCCGATCGCAGCGGGGGCGGCCTCGCCGGCATCCGCCCGTTCCGCTGGGCACGGGAGGGGCCAACGGTCATCCGGATCGCTCGTGCTCCGGGTCGCCGGACTGCCCCGCGCAGAGCACGCCTCGATTACTCTCACTGGCCCATCCGGCGCACCGCACGGGCGGCGGGTGCGGCGCACCATCACGAAGGTCGGCACGGTGCGGATCGGACACCTGAGACCGGGCACCTACCGACTCCGCGTACGCAAGGTGAGACTGCGGCATCGCAGCGGCCGGATCAGGAAGGGCGCGGTGGCGACGCCGATCAAGAGGCGCCTCGTGGCGAAGGTGAAGAGGCGCCGCGTCAAGCGCCTCACTGTCAGCTACGGAACGATCGTCAACCCCGGCCTGCGCAGCGTCAGCCACGGCATCGCGAAGGTATTCGGCAACCCGGTGAGCCCGACCGCTGTCAAGCTCGACCGCCGCGCTCGGCGAGGGACGATCCTCTCCGCCGCACCAAGCGCAAAGCTGCCACAGGGTCTGCTTGCCCACGTGACCTCAGTTCGCCGAGTGCGCGGCGGCAGCATCGCCCACCTGCGACCGGCCGGGATTTACGAAGTCGCGCCGAACATGCAGTTTCAGGTCCCCGTGGAACTGACCGGCGGGGCGAAGACCAGCGCCGGCCTGCCCTGTCAGGTGAACGGCGGCAGCGTCGGTGTCCACCCGTATGTGCGGATCAACGACGCCTGGGTGAGCGGCGGGTGGACGACGACCCATGTCGCATTCTGGGACGTCAAGACCGGCGCCAACGCCGACCTGCACTTCCGCACCGCGGCCGGAGTCGAAATCAAGGCCGACGCCGGACTCTCCTGCTCCCTACCGCTGCCGTCGGTCGGCTTCCAGGGGCTCGCCGGGCCGATCCCGGTCTACGGGGCGATCAGGCCGGGCGCCAAGGCCCAGGTGTCAGGCGGGGCAAAGATGACCGCGGAGGGTTCGACCAACGTCACCCTGGGCGCTGAGATCGGCGGCGTGCCGCCCAGCGCGTCCCCCCACTTCAGCTTCGACTCTCCACACTTCGACTTCAAGTCGGAGCTGTTCGCCTCGGCGAACGCGGCCATCAGCCTCGACGCTGAGATGGGTATCGGCGTCGCCAACGCGGCCAACCTCCATGTAGCGCTCGGCAACAGCCTCTCCTTCAGCGCCGCTCCCGGCAACTGCTCCTGGGACCTCGATCTCGGCACCTTCTCCGCGGGCGGGCAACTGGGTCCGCTCTCGATCTCCACGCCGAGCTCACCGCCCCTCTATCACCGTAACCTGTGGCACCAGGCCTGCTCGCCACCCCCTCCGCCGCCCGCCCCGGCACCCGCGCCACCCGAAGTCTCACTGCCACTCGTCCGGGCGACGATGACCTGGGGGACCGAATCGGATATCGATCTCTACACCTGGGACCAGGACGGCCGCCTGATCTCGTATTTCGAACGGTACGGAATACCCGAAGCCGAACTGATCGAAGACGTCATCCCAGACTTCGGCGAAACCTCGCATGCCCCGGAGATATTTCAGGAGGTCGGAAGCCCCAACCGCACCTACACTTTCGGCATCTGCGTCTACCACGGCGACGGAGGCGACGTGACCCTAGACGTCACCGATCCCGGCGGCGGCCACCGCAGCTTCGAACGCAGCTTCTACGAAGCGGGCGAAAGCGCTGTGGTGACTACCAGCCCGAGCGGGACCGGATTCGATCCCGGGTCCGACTGGTGCTCCTATTCCAACGACGAAGAAGAATACGAATACGAAGAAGAATTCTGAGGGGCGACCTCGACCTCCGTGGAGCGTAAGCTTTCAGCGTCGCAACGAGGGTCGACAAGCCAGACGGTGAGCGCAAGCAGGTCACGGTGCTGTTCGCCGACGTCAAGGGCTCGATGGATCTGGCCGAGCAGCACGACCCGGAGGAGTGGCGCCGGATCATGCAGGTCTTCTTCTCGATCCTCTCCGACGAGGTGCGGCGCTTCGAGGGCACGGTCGACAAATTCACCGGCGACGGGATCATGGCCGTGTTCGGCGCGCCGGTCGCCCACGAGGACCACGCGCAGCGCGCCTGCCTCGCCGCCCTGCGGATGCTCGACGACATCGCCGGCTACGCGGCCGAGCTGCGACGCAAGCACGGGCTCAACTTCTCCGCCCGGATCGGGATCAACTCGGGCGAGGTGATCGCCGGCGCGATCGGCCCCGGCGGCGACGGCGAGTACACGGCGATCGGCCACACGGTCGGCCTCGCGCAGCGGATGGAGGCGCTGGCCGAGCCCGGCAAGGCCTACCTGACCGGGGCGACCGCCGAGCTCGCCCGCGGCTTCATCGAGCTCGAGGACCTGGGCGAGTTCGAGATCAAGGGAGCGAGCAGGCCGGTGAGCGTGTTCGAGCTGGCCGGGGTCGGCGCAGCCCGCTCGCGACTCGACCTCTCGCGCGAGCGCGGCTTCTCGCGCTTTGTCGGCCGCGCCGAGGAGATGGCGGTGCTCGAGGCGGGGCTGGAGCGGGCGCGCCAGGGCGAGGGCGCGGTGGTCGGGATCGTCGCCGAGCCGGGCGTCGGCAAGAGCCGCCTCTGCCACGAGCTCGTCAGCGGGGCGCGTGCCGACGGCATCGAGGTCTTCGAGGCGCAGGCGCAGGCGCATGGCCGCGAGATCCCCTTCATGCCGATGCTGCAGATGCTGCGCGCCTACTTCGGGATCGCCGATGCCGACGGCGAGCGCGCCGTACGTGAGAAGGTCGCCGGCCGGGCGCTGCTGCTCGACCCCGAGTTCGCCGACGAGCTGCCGATCCTCTTCGACTTCCTCGGCGTCCCCGACCCGGCCCGTCCCGCCCCGCAGCTCAGTGCCGAGGCGCGGCAGCGGGCGCTGAAGGGAATCGTCTGCCGACTTGTCCGCGCACCGAATCGGCGCGAGCCGGTCGTCTGCGTGATCGAGGACCTGCACTGGATCGACGAGGGCAGCGCGGCGATGCTCGGCGAGCTGTTCGTCGCTGTGGAGGGGACGCCGACCCTGGTCCTGGTCAACTTCCGGCCCGAGTACGAGAAGACCTGGAGCGGGCCGCCCGACTACCACGAGATCGCCCTGGCGCCGCTCGGGGCGGCCGACACGGCGGAGCTGTTGCGCGACCTGACGGGCGAGGGCCCCTCGCTCGACGGGCTGGCCGAACTGATCCACGCGCGCACCGCGGGCAACCCCTTCTTCATCGAGGAGATCGTGCGCGAGCTGGCCGAGACGGGATACCTGGAGGGCGAGCGCGGCGCCTACCGGCTGGCGCGGCCGGTCGAGGACAGCGGCGTGCCGGCGAGCGTGCAGACCGTGCTGGCGGCACGGATCGACCGGCTCGGGCCGGAGGCGAAGCTGCTGCTGCAGGAGGCCTCGGTCGCCGGCAAGGAGGTGAGCGAGCGCGAGCTGGCGCTGATCTCCGGACGGGAGGCGGAAGAGTGCGAGGAGCTGCTGCGCGAGCTGATCGAGGCGGGCTTTCTGTACGAGGCCGAGCTCTACCCGCGGCGGGTGCTC
>DATFMX010000093.1:0-13265 GCA_035266685.1 Solirubrobacterales bacterium | reverse complement strand
GGCGGCGACCGTTCCGAGACCGTCGCCGCCCTGCCGGGGATCGTCCAGACCCTGCGCGACCGCGGCTACGAGCTGGTCACGGTCCCCCAGCTCGTGCTCGACGCCTCGCGGCCTAACTGACCGGCAGGTCCGAGCGCAGCTCGGTCTTGCCGTTGCGCTCGAACTGGAGGTCGATCGTCTCGTTCTTGCGGTAGGTGCCGAAGAAGCCCAGGTACATCGCCAGCCAGCGGCCGGTGCCGACCTTCTCCTTGACGATCTCGCGGCTGAAGACGATCTCGCCGGCGCGGACCTCGTAGTCGGCGCCCTCGCTCTGCTGGACGCCGTTGACGAAGACGACGTAGGGCGCTTCGGCGCCGGCCGGCAGCTTCAGCCGCCGCCCGGCCGCGTAGCTGCCCTTGGGGATCTCGGTCTCGTTCATTGGAATCGTGTGGCGGGTTTCCGGTCCACTGGACGGGAAACTCGCCAGTCATTCGGTCTCGAGAGTCTTTCGCACCGCGTCGAACGGCGTCGGGAAGTCGGTCGGGTCGAGCTCTTCGCGCCGCACGCCGCCGCGGAAGGGCATGAACGTCCCGTCGCCGCGCACATCGACGCCGGCGACCGGCTTGCGGAGCAGTCCCCTGCCGCTGATCTGCATGCGAGCGTGGACCTGCTGCGCCGGGGTGAATTCGCGCAGCGCCGAGACCGGCTTCGCCGGCCCCTCGGCCCGAATAGCCAGCGCCCGCTCCCGCATCGCCGCCACGGCGTCGTCCAGCTCCTCGAACGAGCTGTGCGATACGTCCGATCCGTGCCGGACGGTCAACTTCCAGGCGGCCATCGCCGCAGCGTACGTCGCTACGCGCCGCGCTGCTGGCGCTTCGGCCGGCGGGCCGGCGGGCCGACGATTTTCTCCGGCCCCTCGCGATCGTCGAGCGCGACGTACTGGCGCTCGCGGTGGCCGGTGTAGATCTGGCGCGGGCGGGCGATCTTCTGCTCCGGATCGTCCTTCATCTCCATCCACTGCGCGACCCAGCCGGCCGTGCGCGGGATCGCGAACAGCAGCGTGAACATCTCGGTCGGGATCTCCAGCGCCTCGTAGATGATCCCCGAGTAGTAGTCGACGTTGGGGTAGAGCTTGCGCGAGGTGAAGTACTCGTCGGCGAGCGCCTGCTTCTCCAGCTCGCGGGCGATCTCGACCACCGGGTTGTACTCGGTCGCCTCGAAGACCTCCTCCATGTGCTGCTGGATGATCCGCGCCCGCGGGTCGTAGTTTTTGTACACGCGGTGGCCGAAGCCCATCAGTTTCTCTTCGCGGTTCTTCACCCGCTCGAGGAAGCCCGGGATGTTGTCGACCGAGCCGATCCGCCGCAGCATCCGCAGCACCGCCTCGTTGGCGCCGCCGTGCAGCGGCCCGTAGAGCGCCGCGATGCCCGCCGCGACGGCGGAGTAGGGGTCGACGTTGGAGGAGCCGACGCCGCGCACCGCGTTGGTCGAGCAGTTCTGTTCGTGGTCGGCGTGGAGGATGAAGAGCACATCGAGGGCCTTGGACAGCGCCTCCTTGGGCACGTGCTTGGCTTCGGTCTTCTTGAACATCATCGAGAGGAAGTTCTCGGCGAAGTTGAGGTCGTTTTCCGGGTAGACGTAGGGCAGGCCCATGTTGTGGCGGTAGGAGAAGGCGGCCAGGGTCGGCACCTTGGCGATCAGCCGCACCGCCGCCATGTAGCGCTCTTCGGGGTCTTCGGTGTGCTTGGCGTCCGGGTAGAAGGTCGACAGCGCCCCGACCCCCGCCAGCAGCATCCCCATCGGGTGGGCGTCGTAGCGGAAGCCCTGGAAGAAGTGCTTGAGGTCCTCGTGGACGAAGGTGTGGTGGGTGATGTCGTAGACCCAGCGGTCGAGCTGCGGCCCGGTCGGCAGCTCGCCGAAGATCAGCAGGTAGGCGACCTCGAGGAAGCTGGAGCGCTCGCTGAGCTGCTCGATCGAGTAGCCGCGGTGTTCGAGGATCCCCGCTTCGCCGTCGATGAAGGTGATCGCCGAGCGGCACGCCGCCGTGTTGGTGAACGCCGGGTCGTACGACAGCATGCCGAATTCGCCCTCGTCGACCTTGATCTGGCGCAGGTCCATCGCCCGCGCCGTCCCGTCCACGATCGGCAGCTCGTACGTTTTGCCGGTGCGGTTGTCGGTGACGGTCAGGGAATCGCTCGCCATGGCGGCGCCATTCTCGCAGCTTGCGGGTTGCGGCTCGTTAACGCACGGGCAACGGCTCGAACTGCGTCATCTCGTGCAGCGTCGCGAAGCGCTCGTCGACCTCCTCGCGGGTCAACCGGGCGACCCGCTCGGTGCCGAACTCCTCGACGTTGAACGACGCGAGCACCGTGCCATAGCCCATCGCGCGGCGCAGGCAGGCTTCGTCGAGGTCGCCGTCGTGGCCGTCGAGGTAGCCGAGGAAGCCGCCGGCGAAGCTGTCGCCGGCGCCGGTCGGGTCGCGGACGTCCTCCAGCGGGAAGCCGGGCAGGGCGAAGAAGCGCTCCTCGGTGAACAGGGCGGCGCCGTACTCGCCCTGCTTGGCGACGACGGCGCGCGGGCCGTGGGCCATCGCCGCGCGGGCGGCCCGGGCCAGGTTCGACTCGCCGGTCAGCTGGCGCAGCTCGGCGTCGTTGAGGACCAGGCACTCGACCTCGCCGATCGCCGCCAGCAGCGAGTCCTTCGCCGTGTCGATCCAGAGGTTCATCGAATCGAGGGCGCTGAAGCGGGCGGCCTCGCACTGGCCGGCGACCTGGCGCTGCAGGTCGGGCTGGATGTTGGCGAGGAAGAGCGTGTCGGCGGCCTTCGCATCGTCGGAGAGCTTCGGCTCGAACTCGCCGAAGACGCCGAGCTGCGTGTCCTCGGTGTGGGCGACGTTGAGGTCGTACTCGTAACGGCCGCGCCAGAAGAACGACTGCCCGCCGGGCACGTGCTCGATGTCGCCGGTACGCACGCCGCGGTTCTCCAGAACCTCGAACTCGGCGGGCCCGAAGTCGTCGCCGACCGGCCCCACCGGGCGCACATCGGTGAAGAAGCTCGCGGCGAGCGAGAAGTGGACCGCTGCACCCCCAAGCATCTTCTCGCGCTCCCCGAACGGGGTCTTCACAGCGTCGAAGGCGATCGATCCGACTACGGTCAGCGACACAACTTCTCCCTCATTTCGTGTTACGTGGTTTCAATGCAAGCAGTCCGGGCATCGTAAAGACCGTGAGCAGGAATCGTCCCCTCTCGGGAGCGCGGACCCGCAAGGGCTTCCGCCTCGACATCCAGGGCGTGCGCGGCTTCGCGCTGGTCCTGGTCTTGGCCTGCCATGCCGAGATTCCGGGCTTCGCCGGCGGCTTCGTCGGCCTCGACGTCTTCTACGTCCTCTCCGGCTTCCTGATCACCGGCCTGATCCTGACCGAGCTCGACCGCCGCGGCGACGTCTCGATCAGCCGCTTCTACGCGCGCCGCGCCAAGCGCCTGCTGCCGCTGGCGGTAACCGTGCTCGCCTTCGTCGTCGTCGTCTCGGCCGTGCTCTACTCGCCGCTGCAGAACCAGAAGGTCTCCGGCGATGTGCTCAGCGCCGCGCTCTACGTCGTCAACTGGCACTTCATCGCCGAATCGGTCGACTACTTCGCCTTCCACAACGAGCTGATCAGCCCCGTGCAGCACTACTGGTCGCTCTCGGTCGAGGAGCAGTTCTACCTGCTCTGGCCGCTGACCCTGGGGGTCGGCGCCGGGCTGGCGCGCTGGCGCGGCTGGAGCATGCGGCGGACGATCGCCCTGCTCGTCGTCCCGGTCGGCGTCGCCTCGCTCATCTACAGCGTCGGCTTCACCCCCGAACACACCCGTGCCGCCTACTTCTCGACCCTGACGCGGATGTGGGAGCTGGCGATGGGCGGCGTGCTCGCCCTGGCGCTGCCCGCCGGCCTCAACCTGCCGCGGCGCGTCTCGGCGCTGCTCGCCGGCGCCGGCCTGGCGACCCTCGTCCTCACCACGGTTCTGTTCACCGGCGCCACGCCCTATCCCGGCTGGCGGGCCCTGCTGCCGACCTTGGCGACCGTGGCGATCATCGTCGCCGGCACCGCCGCCGCCGTCTCCGGCCCGATCTCGTTGCTCAGCCGCGCGCCGATGCAGTATCTGGGCAAGATCTCCTACGCCTGGTACCTCTGGCACTGGCCAATCCTCGTCTTCGCCGGCGTGCTCTGGAATCTCTCGCGCATCGACTTCGTGCTCGTCACGCTCGCCTCATGGGGACCGGCGGCGCTCACCCACCACACGATCGAGGAGCGCTTCCGCCACTCGCGCAGCCTCGGGCGGCGGCCGAAACGGGCGCTCGCCCTCGGCGCCACCTGCACGCTGGCCGCCGTCTTCCTCGCGATCGGCCTGCAGGAGTCGAACCCGCCGGTGCCGACCGCCTCGCCCGAGCTGGCGCGCGGCGCGATGGCGATCGGGCCGCGAAACCCGCATCTGCAGCGGGTCGACGCTCTGCGGCCCAACCCCGTCAGCGCCGCCTCCGACAAGGGCGCCCTCTGGGACGACGGCTGCGTCCTGCTGCACGACGAAACCGAGTCGCCGCCCTGCGTCTACGGCGCCAAGAACTCGCCGAAGACCGTCGTCGCGTTCGGCGACTCGCACACCCTGCAGTGGTTTGCGCCGCTGATCAAGCTGGCCAACCAGCGCCACTGGCGATTGATCGGCCTGGTGCGCGCCGGATGCGTCGTCGGCGATGTGCAGTACGAACGCGCCTGTGACGTCTGGCGCCGCAACTCGATGCGCCGCATCGTCACCGAAGAGCGGCCCGACATGATCGTGATCAGCGACTCGACCGGTGGCCGCTACCAGATCGTCCGCAACGGGCAGCGACTCGACCGGCGGCGCAGCGAGCCCTTCCTGATCGCCGGCTTCGCCCGCACGCTGCGCAAGCTGAAGCGCAATGGCGCCAGGGTCGTCGTCATCCGCGACCAGCCGCTGGCGCCGTTCGAACCGCCGGACTGCGTCTCCCAGAACCTGCACCAGCTGAGCAAATGCACCTTCATCGGCCGCCGCAAGCGCTGGCACTCCTACGACTTCTTCGGCGCCAAGCGGGTCCCCGGCGTGAAGCTGATCGACCCGATCCAGATCCTCTGCCCGCGCCACCGCTGCCCGAGCGTGATGGGGCGCGTGCTGGTCTACCGCAACACGTACCACATGAGCGCCACCTTCGCCCGCACTCTGACCCCGTGGCTGGGCCGCCAGCTGCCGGAACCCTGAGCCTCCCCCGGCACCGTCCGGGCAGCGGTTGTCAGTAGTGTGGCGGCGATGCGCGCTATCCAGATCGACGAGTTCGGCGGGCCCGAGGTTCTTCGCTATCGGGACGATGTGCCGGACCCGGTGCCCGCCCACGGCGAGGTGCTGGTCGAGGTCGCGCGCGGCGGGATCAACTTCGCCGACACGCACGCGACCCGCAACGACTACCTCGCCGAGCAGCAGCTGCCGCTGATCCCGGGAGCGGAGATCAGCGGGCGCACGCCGGACGGGCAGCGGGTCGCCGCGATCCTCTCCGCCGGCGCCTACGCCGAGCGGGTCGCCGTTCCCGCCGCGATGCTGATCCCGGTTCCCGACGCGGTCGACGACGACCGGGCCGCCGCCCTGCTCCTGCAGGGGCTGACCGCGATGGCGCTGGTGCGGCGCTGCGCGCGGATCGAACCGGGCGAGACGCTGGTGGTCGAGGCGGCTGCGGGCGGCACCGGCTCACTCGCTGTGCAGCTCGGCAAGCGCGCCGGGGCGCGGGTCATCGGCCTCGCCTCGAGCGAGGAGAAGCGCGCCCTGGTCGAGCGGCTGGGCGCCGACGCGAGCGTCGATTCGCGGGCGGAGAACCTGGGAGAGGCGATCCGCGAGGCCAACGACGGCAAGCGGGTCGACGCGGTTCTCCATATGAGCGGCGGCGAGGCCTTCGACGCCGAGTTCGGCGTGCTGGCGCCGTTCGGCCGCATGGTCGTCTTCGGCATCGCCTCGCGCGAACAGCGCGACGTCTCGACCGCCGCTCTGCTGCGCGGGACCAAGGCCGTGATCGGCTTCTGGCTCGTCCACCTGCTGATGCGCCCGGCCGAGGTCGGGCCGATGATCGCCGAGCTGTTCGAGCTGGTCGCCGCCGGCGAGCTCGAGGTCAACGTCGGCGAGGTCTACCCGCTCTCCGAGGCGCCGCGCGCGCACGAGGACCTGATCGCCCGCCGCACCAGCGGCAAGCTCCTCTTGGACCCGTCGAAGTGAGCGCCTTGTGAGCGCCTTCAACGACCTGGGCCTGGCGCCGGAGATCCAGCAGGCGCTGGACGAGCTCGGCTACGAGGAGCCCAGCCCGATCCAGGAGCGCGCGATCCCCGAGCTGCTCGCCGGCCACGATGTGATCGGCCAGGCGCAGACGGGGACCGGCAAGACGGCCGCCTTCGGCCTGCCGCTGCTCCAGTACATCGACCCGGCTGACGACGAGGTGCAGGCGATCGTGATGACGCCGACGCGCGAGCTCTGCATCCAGGTGACGCAGGCGCTGCGCTCCTACGCCGAGCACCTCGACATCGAGATCGTCGCCGTCTTCGGCGGCGCCCCGATCAAATCGCAGCAGTCGCAGCTGCGCGCCGGCGCCCACGTGGTCGTCGCCACGGTCGGCCGGATGATGGACCTGATGTCGCGCCGCTCGCTGGTCCTCACCGCGGCCCGCTACGTCGTCCTCGACGAGGCCGACGAGATGCTCGACCTGGGCTTCATCGAGGACGTCGAGAAGATCCTGCGGATGTGCCCGAGCGGGCGCCAGACGGCGCTCTTCTCGGCGACCATGCCGCCGCCGATCAAACACCTCGCCGAGAGCTACATGTATGACCCGCAGACGATCAAAATCACGCCGAAGAAGCTCACGGTCGATGCGATCGAGCAGGCCTTCGTCGAGGTCGGGGCGAAGGAGAAGGCGGGTCGCCTGGTCGAGCTGCTGAAGACCGAGGAACCCGAGCAGGCGATCATCTTCTGCCGGACCAAAATCGGCGCCTCGAAGCTGGAGAAGACGCTGAAGGACAAAGGCCTCAACGTGAAGGCGCTGCATGGCGACATGAGCCAGGGCGCCCGCGACGGCGTGATGATCTCGTTCAAGGACCACCGGGTGCGGCTGCTGGTGGCGACCGACATCGCCGCCCGCGGACTCGACATCGAGCATGTCACCCACGTGATCAACTACGACGTGCCGGCTTCCTCGGAGGTCTACGTCCACCGCATCGGCCGCACCGGCCGGGTCGGCCGAACCGGCCGCGCGATCACCTTCGTCACGCCCGCCCAGCGCGACGAGATCGGGCGGATCGAGCGCGACGTGAAAACCTCGATCGGCGAGTGGGAGAGTCCCGAGGAGCGGATCGAACACGCGCCGCGGCCACGCCGCCGCGAGCGGGCCAAGCCGAAAGAGAAAGAGCCCGCCAAGGCGGCGGAGCCCGCCAAGTCGGCGGAAGCGGGCGGCGAGGCCAAGGAGCCCGAGCAGGCCAAGGAGCCCGAGGAGCCCGGCGAGAAGTCCGCCAACGGCAAGGCGGTGAAGCTCTTCGTCAACCGCGGCGAACGCAGCGGCATCGACGAGGAGGACCTGCGCTGGGCGCTGCGCGAGGGCGCCGTGCTGCCCGAGGAGGCGATCCACGACGTGCGCGTCCTGCACCGCTTCTCCTTCGTCGAGGTCGACCCCGAGCAGGCCGACCGCACGGTCGAATTCCTCGACGGGACGAAGCTGAAGGGCAAGGAGATCCGGCTCGAGATCGCCAAGAGCTGAGGCTCTCCATTTTCGGCGTTAGACCCTCTCTGTTTTCCGTGTTCAGGTCCCGCCGGTCAGCTCGGCGATCTTGGCGAACAGGCGGTCGAAGTCGATCGGCTTGGTGATGTAGGCGTCGATCGCCAGGTCGGCGTGGTCCTCGCCGTTGCCGCCGTCCGTGTGGGCGCTGACGATCAGCGTCGGGGTTTCGACCCCCTCGCCGCGCAGCTCGCGCAGCGCGTCGATGCCGGATTTGCGCGGCATCATCGCGTCGAGCAGGAAGATGTCGTGAGGGGTCGTCGCGTCGCGCACGGCATCGACGACCTGCTGGCCGTCGGCCGCCGTCTCCACCCCGTGCCCCTCGATCTCCAGCCGCGTGCGGAGCAGCAGCAGGATCGTCTCGGAATCGTCGGCGACGAGGACCCTGGCCATCAGTTCAGCTCCGCTCGGTCCGGCGATGCGATCGCCGGCAGGCGGACGCGGAAGGTCGAGCCCTCGCCGGGGGCCGACTCGGCGTCGATCGTGCCGGCGTGCAGCTCGACCAGCGATTTCGAGATCGCCAGGCCGAGGCCGGTGCCGCCGACGCGCTGGGTCTCGCCGGCGTCGCCGCGGCTGAAGCGCTCGAAGATGTGCGCCAGCTGATCCTCGGGTATGCCGGGTCCGTCGTCGCTCACGTCGATCTCGACATCGGCGTCGTTGCGGCCGACCTTCACCCCGATACCCGCTCCTTCGGGGCAATACTCATTCGCGTTGGTAAGCAGGTTCACCAATACTTGGCGTATCCGGTCTCGATCAGCCTCGACCCGCGGCAGGCCGGGCTCGATCTCAAGCTCGAGGCGCTGAGCGCGGGCGTCGAACTGGGCGCGCATCGTCCGCACGGCCTCCTCGACCAGCGCCGCGGCGTCGGTCGGCACCGGCTTGATCGCCAGCCGCCCGGCGTCGCTGCGGGCGAGGTCGAGCAGGTCGTTGAGCAGGCGCACCAGGTGGCGCGTGTTGTCGAGGATCACCTCGACCGTCTCGGCCTGCTTCGGGTCGAGCTTCTCGCGCTCCAGCAGCAGCAGCTCGGCGAAGCCCTGGACGGAGGTCAGCGGGCTGCGCAACTCGTGCGAGGCGGTGAGCACGAACTCGTCTTTCATCCGGTCGAGCTGGTCGCGTTCTCCGGCCCGCCGCTGCAGCTCCTCTGCCATCTCGTTGAAGGCGCCGCCGAGGGTCGCCGTCTCCGAGAGGCCGCCGATCTCGACCCGGGCGTCGAGGTCGCCGCCGGCGAGCCGGCCCGAGGCATCCACCAGGTCCTCGAGCGGGCGGCGCATCGAGGAGATCAGGCCGGTGAAGAGCAGCGCCGCGCCGGTCAGCCCGGCGATCAGCCCGGCGCCGACGAGCAGCGCCGTGTCGCGCGTCTCGCTGGAGATTTCGTTGCGCAGCGCCTGCCGCTTGCTCTGCTGGGAGACGATCGTCGCCCGCGCCGCGGCAGGGTGTTCGCCGCGGGTGAGCTGGTTGCGGGCCTCGATCTCGCGCTGGTAGGAGCGCGAGGTCGCGTTCTCGAAGTCCTGGCGCTGCTGCAGGAAGCGGGCGACCCCGATCACCGCCAGGCCGGTGAGGATCGCGAAGGCGATCACAAACCCGATCGTCAGCCGGTTGGCAAGCGACGGGCTGAGCCGGAATCGTCGTCGGGAATATGCTTGCGCCGCGATGGGCGACGAGGCTACAGGCACCCCCGACGGGATCGATCGGACGGGCGTCGAGGGCTGGTTCGAGCGGCATGTCGAGGGGGTCGAGCTGCCGCTCGGCTTCGAGCGGATCTCGGGCGGGCACTCGAACCTCACCTACCGGGTGAGCGACGCCGCGGGGCGGCGCTGGGCGCTGCGCCGGCCGCCGCTCGGCAAGCGGCTCGGCTCGGCGCACGACATGGGGCGCGAGCACAAGGTCGTCTCGGCGCTGGGGCCGACCGCGGTGCCGGTCGCGCCGGTGGTCGGGCTGTGTGAGGACGAGAGCGTCAACGGCGCCCCCTTCTACGTGATGGAGTTCGTCGAGGGGCCGATCCTGCGCGGGCTGGCGGAGGTCGAGGCCTTCCCCGATGAGGCCGACCGCCGGGCGATCGGCGAGCGCGTCGCCGACACGCTGGTCGACATCCACGCCGTCGATCCCGACGCGGTCGGGCTCGGCGACCTCGGCCGCAAGGAGGACTACGTCGCCCGCCAGCTTCGCCGCTGGCAGGGTCAGTGGGAGAAGTCGAAGACGCGCGAGCTGCCGGCGATCGACGCGGTACACGAGCGGCTCTCCGCCCGCATCCCCGCGCAGGGACCGGCGACGATCGTCCACGGCGACTACCGGCTCGACAACATGATCCTCAGCGCGGGCGGCGAGGTCGCCGCGGTGGTCGACTGGGAGCTCTGCACGCTCGGCGACCCGCTCGCCGACGTCGGCCTGCTGATGGTCTACTGGCCCGAACGCGGCGAGGAAGACGAGGAGGGCCCGATCGCGCTCGGCCAGCCGGCCAACCTGGCGTCCGGCTTCCCGACCCGCGGGGAGCTGCGCGCCCGCTACGCCGAGCGCTCCGGCCGCGACCTCTCCCAGCTCGACTTCTTCATCGCCCTCGGCTACTGGAAGCTGGCGATCATCCTCGAGGGCGTCTACGCCCGCTACAAAGCCGGCGGCTACGGCAAGGCCGACGCCGGCGTCGAGTACTTCGCCCGCCTGGTCGAGCGCTTGGCCGAGGCCGCCGACGCGGCCGAGCGCCAGGGCTGAAACGAGCTCGGCGACCTTGACGTAAGGATGACGACCTGTGATCGTCGGTCGTTCACCCCTGCCAATGGGCCGGGAGGTCTCGTCTGGTTCCTCCCTCCCGATACACAAGGAGAGTTCTCTTGAAGCGCATACACAAGCGGCTCACGTACGCGAACGTGATGTCGTCCCTCGCAGTCTTCCTCGTCCTCGGCGGCGGTGCCGCGGTCGCTGCCGGCCTCGGCAAGAACAGCGTCGGCACCGGGCAGATCAAACGCAACGCCGTCAAGGTCGGCAAACTCGCCCCCGAAGCGGTCAGGGCCGGCAAGCTGGCGAAGAACGCAATTGCCACGGATCGTCTCCGCACCGGGGTGGTCGCGACCGACAAGATCGCCAATCAGGCTGTGACCGGCGGCAAGATCGCCGATCTGACTGTGACGACCGACAAGCTCGCCGACGATGCCGTGACGACCGACAAGATCGCCACGGAAGCGGTGACCACCGGCAAGATCGCCAAAGAAGCCGTGCTCGCGGACAAGATCTCCAACGGCGCGGTCACCGGCGGCAAGCTTGGCTCGATCACGGTACAGACGGAGAAAACCACTGTAAACGCCAACAGCGGCGGGTCGGCGAATGTCGATTGCCCCGCCGGTCAGCGGGCGATCGCCGGTGGCGGCGCCTGGAACACGTTCAGCAAAGAACTCTCCTTCCTCTCGACGCGACCGATCAGGAGCTCCGCCGACACCGGCCAGATGTCCGACGGTCAGCCGCTGGGTGGTTGGCGCGCGAGCGGCTACAACGAATCTGCTGTGGCCGATGCCATCCTCGTCTGGGTGGTCTGCATCGAGTAGTCCGCCGATCTCTTTGAGACCGAAAGGGCCGGGCGAGAGCTCGGCCCTTTCTTTGAGCCTTCGAATCGATCGCGCAGATCATCCGTGGCGAGTGCTTCGCATGCGGACGAGCAGCGCCGCCGACGGCGTGACCTTGCCGGTTGCGTAGGTCGACCAGTCGCGCGACCTCGGCGGCGACGGCCTGCCGCTTGCTCGCCTCGGCGGCTTCGCGAGCGCGGGCGACGATTCGCTCCATCGCCTTCGCCACGCCATAGGGGGGCTGTGCATGAGCAGCTCCTCCACCCGGCGGGCGACCGGTCCCCACGGTTCGGCGCGGATCGCCCTGGTCGGTCGCCGCCAATGAGAGAGGCTGCCGCGCTCGAGTGCTGCCTGAATCGCTCCTGCGGCCACTGGGCGACCGGGTCGTCAGGCGAGGCGCTGACGTTGCGGAATATCAGCTGGTCATGACCCATGACCCCCGTGCTCTTCTAGGTGTTCCGGCATAGTCGAAACATTATGTCGTCTTGATGCCTGGGATCTAGGGTCCCGTACCGTCAGCTACCGCCAGAGGCCGGAAAGAGGAACGGCCCAGAGGCGTTCGCCGAAGGGAAGCGTTCTTTCGCCCGTGTAGAGAACCACTCCGCATGTGAAGCGCTCGCCGAGCTTGTCCCTCAGTTGACGGAGGCCGGCGAGATCGTCGGACCGCACGGTCGCCGCCGCCTTCACCTCGACGCCGGCGACCTCTCCGGAGGCGGACTCGAGAACGACGTCGACCTCCCTTCCGAGCTTGTCGCGGTAGTGGTAGAGCGAGGATTCCGAGGTGGAGACACTTGCGAGTCGCAGCAACTCCATCGCGACGAAGCTCTCGAAGACGGCGCCGGCAACGGTTCCGTCACCCTCGATCCGCCGCCCGTTCGCCCTCAGCAGGTGACAGAGGAGTCCGCTGTCGACGACGTAGAGCTTGGGGCTCTTGATCTGTCTCGAGCCGAGATTTACGTGCCATGGCTTCAGCTGCTGCACGATGAAGAGATTTTCGAGCGCTCGCGTGTAGGAGTGGACGGTGTTCTTGTCCAGCCCGAGGTCCCTGCCCATGCCCTGGAAGCTGATGAGCCCCCCGGTGCGAGCGGCGATCACATTGAGGAGACGCTCCACGGCCCCGGGAGCGCGCAAATTTGCGACATCGTCCAGGTCGCGCTCGATTATCGAGGAGAGGTAGCTGGAGAAGAAGCTGCCCAGGGTGCGGGGCCCACGTCCTTGGGCTTCCGGGTACCCACCGCGCAGAATGCGCTCGGCGTAGACGCCGCGCCCCAACGGAGCGTCGTGAACCTCCGGCGGGGCTCCATGCAAAAGGCGATCGACGAAGTTCTCAGTTCCGCCTGCGGTCAACTCCGCCGCGGAAAAGGGCCAGAGGTTGACGTAGTCCACCCGTCCCGGCAAAGCGTCCTTGACGGTTGGCAGAGCGAGGATGTTTGCCGAGCCGGTGAGCAGAAACTGGCCGCGGGAGTTGTCGTGATCGAGCCGCTGCTTGATCGCCAGCAGCAGGTCGGGAGCTCGCTGGGCCTCGTCGATCGCGACCGGCGTCTTGAGCCGTGCGACGAATTCGGTCGGATCGCTGGTCGCCGCGGTGCGGGTGTTCTCGTCGTCGAGGGTGAGAACCTCCATCGGGTAGTCCTTCTGGGCCAGATCCTCCAGGAGCGTGCTCTTGCCCACCTGTCGCGCCCCGAGGATCGCCACGGCGCGGCTCACGGCGAGAAGCTCGAGCACCTGTGGCCGGATCTGGCGCTGGACAACCATGGCAGATCGTGAAAAATAGCACGGTCAATCTGTGAATTGGTTCCTGGACAATCTGTGAAACTGGGGTCTCCATCTAAGTGCCGTAGCATGCCTGGATGGTGCCCAGCGCCGGCCAGGACTATCCGACCTCCTACGCGGAGCTGCGGGCGTGGTTTGACGCGGACTGGAAGTGCCTCGACTACCTC
>DATFMX010000092.1:0-41210 GCA_035266685.1 Solirubrobacterales bacterium | reverse complement strand
GAGAACCGCGAGCTCAAGCAGATCGTCGCCGACAAGGAGCTCGACATCCGCGGCTACAAGGAGATCGCGAGGGGAAATTTCTAGGCCCGACCCGGAGGCGCCGAGCCGTCTGCATGTTGCAGGGGCGGCTCGGCTTCTCCGAGCGCCGGGCGTGCCGGATCGCCGGCCAGCACCGATCGACGCAGCGACATGAGCCGCAGGTCGCCCCAGACGACGCCGCCCTGCGCAAGCGGCTGCGCGAGATCTCCACCGACAAGAAGCGCTGGGGCTACCGTCGCGCCCACGCCCGCCTGATCGAAGAGGGCTGGGAAGTCAACAAGAAGCGCGTGCAGCGCCTCTGGCGGGATGAGGGGCTGCGGGTGCCCGCCCGCAAGCGAAAGCGCGCCAGGGCGGGCGATAACCGCGACGGCAAGGAGTTGCGTGCCGAACGGCCCGACCACATCTGGGCGCTCGACTTCCAATGCGACGAAACAGCTGACGGGCGCCAGCTGCGGGTGCTGAACGTCATCGACGAGTTCACCCGCGAGGCGTTGGCGAGCGAGGCGGCGCGCTCGATCACCGCCGAGGACACCGTCGCCACCCTCGAACGCCTTACCGCCCTCCGCGGCGCCACTCCCGAGCACATCCGATGCGACAACGGCCCCGAGCTGATCGCCCACACGCTGCGCGACTGGTGCCGGCTCAACACCACGGCCAACCCGCCTACATCGAGCCGGGCTCGCCCTGGCAGAACCCCTACATCGAGTCCTTCAATGGCCGCACTCGCGACGAGGTGCTCGATGTCGAGCTGTTCTACACCTTGGCCGAGGCGAAGGTCATCCTCGCCGACTGGCTCACCGCTTACAACACCGAACACCCCCACTCGGGTGAATGGGGGCCGGTCAGCTTGATGATCGCGATGTGCAGGGCTGGTTTCAGCGGGGCTCTGCGGACCTTGCGCCGTCCAGTGAGTCGGAAGGACCATCGATGGTGGAGTGGCTGCTGGACGCCTTGCTCGCGAGAGCACCCAGGTACGACAGAGGGCTGACAACGATGTGAGGTCGCTACAGGCGTACAGTGACACGCTTGTTGCCGCTTCAAATCTTCGTCTTCAGTTGACTGTGCTGGGACTTTCTGTAGTCGTCGCAATATTGACTGCGGTGACCATTGTCTTGGCGGTCAACCGAGATTCGGGGACGATTCATTCTCGGGGAGAACCCTCAACTCCAGCGTCTACCGAGAGTCGCTAGCACGGCTTGACTTTTCGTTAGACGGCTGGATCAATCCGGATGCCGTCATACGGTGCAGCTCATGGAGTTGAGACTCTCGCGCACGACGGGGCGACGTGACCACGGCTACGCCGCGGAGCTTGATGCTGATCTCGAAGGCGCGGATGAGGTGGTTTTGGACGCTGGCGATCTGGTCGGCTTGCATCCTCTTTTCGCAGTGAGACTTGCGCTCTGGATGGAGCGGCATCGGCAAGCCGGGTGCAGCATCGAAGTCAGGGAGCCAAATGACGAGGCGACGCGCCGATGCTTTCGCGCCTTTCGCCTGGAGAAGGACATCGGTGGTGTCGATGAGGCGCTGGTCGAGGACGACGGCGATGTCATCATCCGGCCGACCCGCTTGAGCGAGCTAACCCAGGTCGATGCGCTGGCCGACAAGCTGCTGCAGCCGCTGATCGATCAGTTCGATGATGTCGCCGTGGTCCGGGATGCGGTCCTGATGACGATCAGCGAGCTTTGCCAGAACGCGGTTGAGCATGGCGCCAGCGATGCCGGCTGCGTTGTCGCGGCCAGCCGGGGGGAGGTCGACGGGATGAGTCAGATCATGCTCGGCATCGGTGACTGCGGGGTCGGGATTCCTGAGCACATTCGCGGAAGCCATCCCGAGTTCGTGGTTGACGAGCATGCGATCGGTCAGGCACTACAGGAAGGCGTGAGCGGCACCCAGCGGCCCGATCGGGGCTACGGCTTCACCTGGGTGCTCAAGGAAACCCTTTCTTCGGCTGCTTCGTCGGCCGAGATGTTCATTCGGGCCGGTCAAGGGACTTTCCGACGCGAGATCGTCGATGCCAACGTCAAGGACCATGGCTGGAAAACGTCGGCCACGCAGGGGACTTGGATTGCCTGCGACTGGACGACCATCGGCGGGCCGGATCGGTGATTGCATGCGTCCGGACGTTGGCGTAGCCTCGCATTCATGACGACGCTAGAGAACGACATCCCACGATCCTCAGCGTCACCGCGATACGTGCTGGGGCGCCATGGCCAGGCTTTCTCAACCCGCGCAAGGGCGGAGCAGATTCGAGCCGAGATCGAGCAGCTTGCGGCGGGCGGTCGCGACGTGCTGATCGACTTCGAGGGCGTGCGCTCGGTGAGCTACTCGTTCGCCGACGAGCTGGTCGGCGTATTCGCGTCTCGCTACGAGGCGGATCACCAAGCTCTGCGCCCCGTCGTGATCGGCCTTTCGGCGCAGGCCCAGCGAGTCTTGCTCGGCAGCCTGGAGCAACGTGGCCTCTCCGATGAGGCCTCGCGCGAGCTGGTCCCGCATTAGCGGGTCAGGCGTCTGACCTTCGGTCGAAACGACCGCAACTGTCAAGTCGCATATCGGTCGCACAATCACCGCAAACGGCTCTGCCAAGCGGGCGTTCCTCAGGCTACGAAACCGAAGGTCACAGGTTCGAATCCTGTCGGGCGCGTTCCGTGAAACCCGCTTGTGATGCGGGTTTCTGCGTTTTCGAGGGTCACTCGAACAGTGCGAAATTGCCGCTGGGGCAATGCCTGGGGCAACATGAGGTCCGAGAGGTCGATTCCAGACCTCGCGCGCATCTTCGCGGTGCCTCACTCCGTCTGGAACTTGTCCCAGGGCCAGAGACCTCCTCGTCCTCGCCTCGGTGTGTGTCACCGGTGTTCCGCCGCCGTTCTTCCTGCTGCGTTGGTCTTGACCCACCTGTAGCCCACCGGCCTCTAAGATATATGTTGTCTGTGCGACTGACGACGAGACAGACCTACGACAGGACCGCCAGCGGCAAGCAAATCACCGACGATCTGATCGGTGCCCTTGTCGAGAAGGCGGAGGCGGGATATGAGATCGAGGGAATGCCCGACCGCGCGGAGCCGCTACGCCTGCTGGCCGAGGGCCTGCGCCGTGCCGGCGGGCTGGAGCTCGATCCGCCCGAGTGCATCGAGGGGCTGACGGAGATTCGGGAGGACGTGCGGCGTATTGCTGCCGCCCACGGGGCAACCAATGTGCGCGTGTTCGGCTCAGTCGGACGCGGCGAACAGAGCGCCTCCAGCGATCTCGATCTCCTCGTTGACATGGCGGAGGGCCGGACTTTGTTTGACCTGATCGCACTGTCCAACGACCTGGCGGAAAGGCTTGGGGTCAAGGTGGATGTCGTCACCGAGGCCAGCCTGTCGCCCCACTTGCGCGACCACGTTCTCGATGGGGCGGTTGCGCTTTGAAGGGCACTGGAACGATGGACATCGCAGAGGCGAAGGCAAAGCTCGACGCCGCCCTTGACGAACTCGCGGCGGCTGGCTTTTCTGTTTGGGGCTGGGACGACGAGTCGATCCAGATCGGGCAGCCACACGGGCCGTGCGCCGAGTGCACGCCCCGTCATGCGGTGGACGATCCGCAGTCCGAATAGCCAGCCACTCCCAGGTGTATCGTGTATTGATACCTGATACAGTATCCTCCCGTCATGGTCAAGGATTCAGACATCTACGTCCTCAGCGGGCTGCTCGTCCACGATGAGGCTTGGAGCTATAGGTCGCTTGCCGAGCGTCTTCGTGTTCCGCATCCGGTTGTACAGCGAGCCCTGGAACGGGCAAGGGGCGCGGATCTGTATTCGGTGGACCGTTGCGAAGTCCATCTCCCGCACTTCGAGGAGTTTGCGCTTCACGCATTGCGCTTCGTTGCTCCCACTCGGCTCGGCGTGCTGACGCCGGGAGTCCCTGCGGCATGGGCGGCGGAGCCGATGGCGGGCGCGATCCGCTCCTCAGGTGACGAGCCGCCTCCAGTCTGGCCTTACGCCCGCGGGCGAGTTCGGGGGCAGGCCATCGAGCCGCTGCACTCTGCTGCACCTGAGGCGGTGGAGAATTGGCCGGAGCTCGGTGAAGTCCTCGCTCTGCTTGACAGCCTGAGGGCCGGAGATGTTCGGGTCCGGAAGGTAGCGGGAGACCTTCTCTCGAAGATGCTGCGGGAGCGATCCGTGGTCGCAGGCCGGTGAGCGCGCTTCAGTTGGAGACTGCGGCGGCGCTCCTCGGGCCTATGCTCGATGAGGTCGTTTTCGTCGGCGGCGCCACGGTTCACCTCTGGATTACCGAGCCCGGCGCTCCTCCAGCGCGGGCGACGGAAGATGTCGATGTGGTCTGCCAGGTGGCGAGCCGTGTGAAGTACCACCAGCTCGGCGATCGACTGCGAGAGCGGGGACTTCAGGAGGCGATGGGCGCGCCCGTCATCTGTCGGTGGAGAAGCGCCGATCCGCAACTCGTCTTGGATGTCATGCCGACCGACCCCGACATCCTCGGATTCTCCAATCCCTGGTACGACGAGGCGATCTCCAGCGCCGTGACGGTCACTCTCGAATCCGGTGCTGAGATACGTGCCGCAGCGCCGCCGGCGCTCGTTGCGACGAAGCTCTGCGCCTGGAAAGGTCGGGGTGATGGCGACCTGCTGCCCAGCCTCGATGTCCACGACGTGCTCACGCTGATCGATGGACGCTCTGAGCTGATCGAGGAAGTCGCGTCCGCAGCGGCCGATCTTCGCACCTACATCCGCAACGAGCTGGCCGAGCTTCAAGGGGAGTTCTATTTTGACTACGCGGTCCAAAGTGCCACCGCTTCCTACGGCCCGGCGGGAGCCGGACGCGCTGGGCTCGTCCGAACGCGGGTCGACGAGCTCCTCGCCTGACCTCCCTGGGGCAACAATTGGGGCAACATGCCCCACGGATTCCAGCCGATCTCCACGTAGCTCGATTCGCCGGAAACCGCTTGAAACCGGGCTCCACGTAGTCCAGCGGGTCTGCGGCGTCAGGCTACGAAACCGAGGTCAGCTCTGCCGCTGAGCCCGTCGATCCTTGCGGTGCTTCACCCCGGGCGGATCTTGTCCCACGAAAGGCCGGCCGCTTCCTCGTCTTCGGTCATGTGACAGAGAACGCCGCGCGAGGCGTGTGCGCTGAACCGGTCCAGGTCGCCCCAGTCATCGAGGGATCGGCTGCCCTTTGCAACCTCAGCTTGGCGACGCTTGCCGCCCGGCACTCCTTCGCTCCGGCCTGCTCGGTCTTGATGCGCTGGGAGCTCACACCTTCTAAGATACATGTTGTCTGTGCGACCGAGGACGAGGAAGATTTACGGCAGGACGGCCAGCGGAAAGCAAATCACCGACGGTCTAATCGATGTTCTCGCCAAGAAGGCGGAGGCGGGATACGAGATCGAGGAGACGACCGTCCACGCGGAGGGGCTACGCCTGTTGGTCGAGGGCTTGCGCCGCGCCGACGGGCTGGACCGCGACGCGCTTGAGCGCATCGGGGAGTTGGCGGAGATTCGGAAGGATCTGCGCCGCATTGTTGCTGCCCACGGGGCGCACAACGTTCGCTTGTTCGGTTCAGTCAGACGTGGGGAGCAGGACGTATCCAGCGATCTCGATCTCCTTGTTGACATGGCGGAGGGCCGAACCTTGTTTGACCTGATCGCGCTGTCCAACGATTTGGAGGAATGCCTTGGGGTCCAGGTGGATGTCGTCACCGAGGCCAGCTTGTCGCCCTATATGCGGGATCGCGTTCTCGACGAGGCGGTTGCGCTTTGAAGGGCACTGAACCGATGGACATCGCAGAGGCGAAGGCAAAGCTCGACGCCGCCCTTGACGAACTCGCGGCGGCTGGCTTTTCGGTTTGGGGCTGGGACGACGAGTCGATCCAGATCGGGCAGCGAAACGGGCCGGCCGCCGAGTGCGCGCCCCGCTACGCGGGCGACGATCCGCGATCCGGATAGCCGCCCCTGGAGCTCTATCCGTACTTCTGCTACTTTCATGTACATGAACGAGTCGGTTGGCGTTGCGGAGCTGCGACAGAACCTGAGCGTTTACCTGCGTCGGGTGAGCGGCGGGGAGAGGCTGCTTGTCACCGATCGCAACCGGCCGGTCGCCGAGCTGGGGCCGGCGCCGAGCACCGGGCCCGATCTCGACAGGCTCATCGCCGAGGGTCGGGTGTCGCGCCCGAGGCGCTCTAGCTTGCCGGCGCCGCTGGAGCTGGCGGGGGATCCGCGGGCCCTGAGTCGGGCGCTTGACGACATTCGCGGCGATCGCTGAGCGTGGCGGTCCTCTACGCGGATGCCTCCGCGTTGGTCAAGCTCGTGCGCGAGGAGGCGGAGTCCGATGCCTTGAGGGCGTATCTCGACGGCGCGGATCTGGTCAGCAGCGAGCTGGTTCTGACCGAGATCCCCCGCGCCGTGCGCCGCGCCGTCGCACACGACCCAGCGCTGCCCCTCGACCTGTTGCTTGGGCGCACTGCCGAGCTGATCGACGTGCTCGCGTTGCTTCCGCTCGATCGGGCTTTGCTGGAAGGCGCGGGGGCGCTTGCTGAGCCTGCTCTGCGCGCCCTCGACGCGATCCATGTCGCGTCCGCCGTCGCCCTCGATCCGATCGAGGCGTTCGTGACTTACGACGAGCGTCAGGCCGCTGCTGCGCGACTCGCCGGCTTGCGCACGATGTCTCCGAGCGCCTGAAGATGGGGCAACAATTGGGGCAACATGCCCCACGGATTCCAGCCGATCCCAGCGGGACTCGATTCGCCGGAAACCGCTTGAAGTCGGGCTCCACGTAGTCCAGCGGGTCTGCGGGGTCAGGCTACGAAACCGAAGGTCACAGGTTCAGAAGCGCTGCGCCGGTACCTGGCGAACAGGCCGAGCTCTCACCGCTGAGTTCGCAGCCCCCGGAGCAGGTCGTCGATGACCTGTTCGGACTGCTGGCGCGCGGTCGGCGGGTCGTCGGCTACGACGATCAGCATCGCTGCCTCGATCAGGGCGCCGAGGAGGATGTGGGCGGTGGTCTCGGGGTCGTGGGGCTTCAGCTGGCCGGCGTCGATGGCGGCTTCGACCATCGCGCGGATGACCCCTATACCGAGGTCTGCGGCGACCTCGCGCCAGCCGGACCAGCCGAGGACGGCGCGGCTCTGGGTGAGGCCGAGGCGGCGCAGCTCTTCGTCGCTCTCGGCCAACTTCAGGTAGGCGGAGGCGCCGAGAAGCAGGGCCTCAAAGGGGTCGGCGGCGTCGAGCGCCGCCGCGGCGACCCGTTCCAGCACTCCCCGCTCGCTCGCCTCGTAGACCGAACGAAACAGGTCGAGCTTGGTTGGGAAGTGGTGGTAGAGGGCGCCCCGGCTAACCCCCGAGCGGTCGAGGATCTGCTCGGTCGAGACGTCGTCGTATTCCCGCTCGAGAAAGAGATCGCGCGCAGCCGCGACGACCCGCTCCCTCGCCCCGGTGCTCGGGCGCCCCGGTTGCCGCTTCGGTTTGACAGCCACGGGACCTGAGACTACATTTACCGACAGACAGTCTGTAATCCCAAGGGACGACCGGAGGAGAAAGATGAAGACCTACGTGATCCGCCGCGAGAAGGCATGGGAGGGGCCCGAGCAGCTGGAGGCGACGGCCGAGCGCTCCAAGCAGGTCGCCGGCGACGAGTTCCCCAACGACATCAGCTGGATCCGCAGCTACGTGATCGCCGAGCCGGGCGGCACCCTGGGCACCGTCTGCATCTACCAGGCGAGCGGCATCGAGGCGGTGCGCGAGCACGCAAGTCGGGTCGGCATGCCCGCCGACGAGGTCCTCGAGGTCGCCGACACCGTGGTGATCAGGCCTGATCCGCAGCCGCAGGAGGCCTGAGCCGGACCGGCAGCGATTTCAGCTGGTTGAGGAAGCCTGACTCGACGAAGACGGGCTTGCCGGATATCTCCATGTTCGGGTAGCGGGCGAGCGTCTCCTCGAGCAGGATCTTGAGCTCTAGGCGGGCGAGGGCGGCGCCGAGGCAGAAGTGTCGGCCGCCGGCGCCGAAGGCCTGGTGCTCGGGGTTGCGGTGGACGTCGAAGCGGTCGGGATCCTCGTAGCGCGTCGCGTCGCGGTTGGAGGACGCGTACCACATGACTACCTTCTCGCCCTGCTTGATCTTCTTGCCGTTCAGCTCGGTGTCCTCGGTCGCCGTGCGGCGGAAGTGGGCGAAGGCGGGGAACATGCGCAGCGCCTCCTCGACCGCGCCGGGGATCAGCGAGGGGTCCTCGACAAGCATCTGGCGCTGGTCGGGACTCTCCATCAGCGCCCGCATCGCGCTCGAGTAGGTCGACCGGGTGCTGTCGTTGCCCGCCGCGACGAGCAGGAAGAAGCCCATCACGATCTCGTGCTCCTCGATCTGCTCGCCGTCGACCTCGGCGTGGACGAGGACACTGGTCAGGTCGTCGGTCGGGTTCTCGCGCCGCGCGGCGATCATCGTGCTACAGCGGGCGAAGATCTGCTCGATCGCCTCCTGGATCGTCGCCTCGACGTCCTCGGCGTCGGGGCTGTAGTCGGGGTCGTTGGCGGCCAGCGCCGTGTTCATCAGGTCGGCCCAGATTTTGTCGTCCTCCTCCGGGATGCCCATGAAGCTCCCGATCACCCGCGAGACGGCGGGCTGGGCGACGTCGGTCACGAGGTCGCAGCTCTCGCGCCCCTCGAGCCGGTCGAGCACGCCGATGACGATCTCGCGGATCGCCTGCTCGTGGGCAGCGATCCGCCGCGGCGTGAAGCCCGCCTGGAACAGCGCCTTCAGCCGGTCGTGCTTGGGCGGGTCCATGCCGATGAACATCGCCCGCGCGAGCTCGATCGGGAAGACCTCGTCGACCACCACCACGCCGCCGAGTTCGGAGGAGTAGGTCTGCCAGTCGCGGCTCACCGCATGCACATCGTCGGCCGTGGTCACCGACCAGAAGCCCTTGACCTTCGGCAGCTCGGTTAGCCCCGAGGTCCAGTGGACGGGACACTCGCTGCGCATCCGCTTGAACAGCTCGAGCGGCGGCCCCTCGACCCAGTGCTCACGGTCGAGCACGAGCGCATCCTCGATGTCGCCCTTTCCGGCTGCGATCTCGCCCTGGTCGGCCACGCCGCCGCATCATACTGGCTGGCTGGCCAGTTTTGGGATCTTTCTCCGATCCAGCGGACGCCCGGCCCGTGGACGCCCGTGCAATCCTGCCGGGACGATGGCTGGAGCGGAAATCGACTCGACCGGATGGCAGGTGCGCGACGCCTCGCACGACGATCGCGCGGCGCTGGCGCACAGCCTCGCCGACGCCTTCTGGGACGACCCGGTCTCCAACTGGGCGAGCCCCCACGACGGCGCCCGGCCCGGCGTGCTGCGGCGCTTCTTCGGCACGCAGCTCGGCCACAAACTCCCCGCCGGCTTCGTCTACACCGACGAGGCGCGGACCGGCGCCGCGGTCTGGGCGCCGCCGAAGACCTGGCGCACGACTCCGCGACAGGACCTGCAGCTGATGCGCGCCTTCGGCCACCCCCGCCACTGGCCGCGCGCGCCGATCGTCGCCCACGGCCTGCTCGGGCTCGAGCGGGCGCACCCGCCGGAGCCGCCGCACTTCTACCTGGCGACGCTCGGGGTCTCGCCGGCGGCGCAGGGCCAGGGACTGGGCTCGCGCCTGATCCAGCCGGTGCTCGAGATCTGCGACGCCGACGGCGTCCCCGCCTACCTCGAGTCCTCGAAGGAGTCCAACATCGCCTTCTACGCCCGCCACGGCTTCCGCGTCACGGGCGAGATCTCGCTGCCGCGCGGGCCGACGATGTGGGCGATGTGGCGCGAGCCGCGCACCTGATGTTCCTCCCGCTCGCCCAGGCCTCCGGCGGCAGGTTGACGCAGGCCTGCGGCGAAGACCCCGGCTTCTTCTGCCACAAGGTCTTCGACTGGACCGGCAGCGCCGGAGGGGCCGAAGTCGCGCGCTGGGCCTTCGACGTTCCGGCGCGGATCCTGCTGATCGTCGTCATCGCCTCGATCGCGAGCTGGCTGCTGCGGCGGGCGATCGGCCACACGCTGCGCCGCCTGCACGGCGGCGCCGTCCGCAACCGCGTCGCGGCGATGCGGCGCGGCGTCCCCAGCGCCCTGCGCGCGACCCAGGAAACGAGCCTGCGCGGCGAGCAGCGGCTCGAGGCGCTGACCGGCGTCCTGCGCAGCATCGCCACCTTCACCGTCTGGCTGATCGCCGCCTTCATGATCCTCGGCGAGCTCGGGGTCAACCTGGCGCCGCTGCTGGCCGGCGCCGGCGTGATCGGCGTCGCGCTCGGCTTCGGCTCGCAGTCGCTGGTGCGCGACTTCCTCTCCGGCATCTTCATCCTGATCGAAGACCAGTTCGGCGTCGGTGACATCGTCAGCCTCGACGAACAGACCGAAGGCGTGGTCGAGCTGGTCAGCCTGCGGACGACGCGTCTGCGCAGCGTCGACGGCACGGTCTGGCACGTGCCGAACGGCGAGATCCGCCGGGTCGGCAACAGGAGTCAGCACTGGTCGCGCTCACTGCTCGACCTCGAAGTCGCCTACGACACCGACCTCGGGTTCGCCAAGGACGTCGTCAAGCGGGTCGCCGACGGGCTCTGGAAGGAGGACGACTCGATCCTCGAGGAGCCGCAGATGTGGGGGGTCGAGGCGCTCGGCGCCAGCGCCGTCGTGCTCCGCCTGGTGGTCAAGACGACGCCGTCGGAGCAGTGGCGGATCAGCCGCGAGCTGCGCGAGCGGATCAAGCGCGCCTTCGACGAGGAGGGCATCGAGATCCCCTTCCCGCAGGCGTCGGTCTGGCACCGGCAGGCGGAGGGGGAGTCGTGACCGCGGCCCAGGGCGCGATCCTCGCCCTGCGGGTGCTGATGGAGACGGGCATCGTCGTCGCCCTCGGCTGGTGGGGCTTCGCCACCGGGGACGGCGCCCTCTCCCAGATCGCCCTGGGGGTCGGCGCACCCGTCATCGCCTTCGGCTTCTGGGGCGCGGTCGATTTTCGCTGGGCCGGCCGAGCCGCCGAGCCGCTGCGGCTGACCCAGGAGCTCGCCATCTCGGGCCTCGCCGCTGTCGCCTGGTACGCCGCCGGCCAGCACGCCCTCGGCATCGCCCTGGCAACGCTCTCCGCCGCCTACCACGCCGTGGTCTACCTGAGCGGGGAAAGGCTGCTGAAGCCGGCGAGCTAGGAGACGCTGCCGCGCGGCACGATCCACTGCGTCGGCTGGCCGGTCAACTCGGCAACTCGGTCGAAGTCGGCGTCGTAATGGAGCACGGTCAGCTCAGCGCGCTCCGCGCAGGCGGCGACGAGCAGATCGGGTAGGGGCACGGCTCGGTGCTGGGAACGCTCGGCGAGCATCGCCTGAACGGCGATGGCACGGTTTACCGCGTCGTCGGTGACGCTCACTCTGGGCATTCCCCGCAGCGCCTCGGTGAGCGCGCGGTAGGTTGCGCGATCTCGGGCGCTGTAGAGGAGCTCGAGGTCGACGATGCCGCAGGTGGCGATTTCACCGGACACGAGCAGCGGCTCGAGGATCTCGCGGACCTCGGAGCGGGTCTCACGCCGGGCAAGAGCGCTCTTGTCGGCGAGGAAGGTCGGCACGGCAATAGGAGTGGGTGATCGCCGCTCAGCGCCAGGCGTCCGCCATCGTCTCCGGGTCGTCCAGCGCAAGTGCTCCTGGGCGGAACAGAAGCTCGACCAGCTGGCGGCGCTGACGCAGCTTGACGACTTCCGAGAGCGCCGCGTCGACGGTGTCGGTCAACGTCTTGGTGCCCAGCACCTCTCGGGCGGCACTGACCTTCTCGGTATCCACCTCAAACGAGGTCTTCTTGCGCTTGGACGAGGCGGCCACATCCCGAAAATAGCAAACTATGTGAATCTAGATAGCGATTTTGGGACAAAAAGCTATCTCAATGGCCGCTCAGACCTCGAGCCAGGTGCCCTTGGGGCCGAGGTTGCGGACCGGCGTCTCGCCGATCTGGCTCTGACAGCCCCAGGACTCGTGGATGTGGCCGCAGACCGCGAGGCGGGGGCGCTTGGCTTCGATCGCCTCGAGCAGCGCCGGGCTGCCGAAGTGGTTGCCGTCGCCGGCCTCGTCGCAGTGGCCCTGCGGCGGCGAGTGGAGGACGAGCATGGCGCCCTCGGGGCAGGCGGCGAGTTTGTCGGCCGCCGACTCGTCGTCGAGGTCGAAGCTCCACTCCCAGGGGGTCACCGGCACGCCGGCGCCGAGGCCGTAGAACTCGACCCCGTCGATCGTCGTGCCGCCGCCGTGCAGGACGGTCGCCGCGTCCCAGCCGGCCGCGGCCTCGCGCAGCGCCTGCTCGGTCTCGTTGTTGCCGGGCACCAGCACGGTCGGCTTCTCGATCGTCGCCAGCGCCCCGATCGTCTCCTCCAGCCCCTCGTGGACCGAGGCGAAGTCGCCCGCCCCGATCACCACATCGGCCTCGGCCGACAGCTCGACCAGCGCCGCCGCCTGGCCGAGGTCGCGGTGCAGGTCGCTGAAGGCGAGCAGCTTCATGCCACGAAACCTATCGAGCGGGCGCCGGGGCTTCGACCGGCCGCCCCCGCCGCCACGGCAGCCGGTCGCGCCAGCGCTTCGCCGGCGCCTCCTCGGCCGCGATCTGCAGGTCGAAGTAGAGCAGGGTGCGGCCGATCGCGATGTAGGGGACGAGCAGGGCGAAGACGAGGGCGCCGATCGCGTTGATCAGCAGCAGCGAGATGTTGGTGAAGATCAGCGCGAAGCCGAGCACCGGGCCGGTGGCGATGCCGATCGCCCAGAAGACCGCGGCGACGCGCAGCGTGTACCACCAGCGGCCCCGGACCAGCTCCGAGCTGCCGCGGAAGGCCCCGCGCACGCCCCTGTCCTCGAACATGATCTGCTGCTGGAGGAAGAGCCAGCCGACGTACTTCCAGGCGGCGAAGGGGGCGCCGATGACGGTGATCAGCATCGCGAACACAGCCAGCGTCGCCAGCAGCTGGGCGCCGACGACGCGGCGGAAGCGCCGCCACATGCCGCGGTAGGACTCGACAAAGCTCGCCTCGCCGCGCTCGGCGATCTGGCGCACCGCGGCGATCACCACCGCGGCGACGATCGCCGAGGCGATCGGGCCGCCGACGCCGCTGATGATTTCGCCCAGCGCGGTGTGCAGGCCGGAGTGCCCGACCTTGTCGTCGAGCCGGCGGCCGGCGTCGCCGGTCAACAGCCGGGTCAGCGCGTTGAAGCCGCCGATGATCGGGATCGCCGTCAGCCCGATCGGGGCGAAGACCTTCCAGTGGCGCCAGTAGAGGCCGGCCGAGGCGAGCAGCAGCTGGCCGAAGGCGCGGCTGCGCCGCAGGTCGCCCAGGTCGAGCGGCCACCAGCGGGTGCGCCAGGCGATCAAGGCGAGCAGCGCCAGCACCGCCAGCAGGATCAGCAGGATCACCCAGGGCGCGTCCTGGGTGTGGTTGAGGAACGAGGTGACGCCCGCCACCGCGCCGCAGAAGTCCTTCGTCACCGTCGGCCCCAGGATCGAGCCGGCGGGCAGGTGCGGGCTGGTCGAGCGGATTTCTTCCATCCAGGTCATCGGCTCGAGCCAGCGCGTCTTCGTCTGCGGCCCGGTCGGCCCGTTGTTGAAGCTCTTCTCCCACTGCCCCCAGCGGCCTTCGTAGGTCAGCCAGGCGAAGCGGCCGTGCGGGCCGGGGTGCGTGGGGACCTGGATCGGGTGGACGACGACGCGGCGCAGCGGCGCGCTCGTGTTGTCGCAGCCGACGCCCGAGCCCTTGCGCCCGTTCTGGATGTAGACCGCCGATTCGTAGAAGGTCGCGTGCGAGCCGGCGGCCGGGTAGACGACCGGGTGCGTGCCCTCCTTCTCGACCTTGCCGTCGCTCCACTTCGCCTTCTCGCCGCCGCCGTGCTGGAAGAGGCCGACTTCGCTCGGGCCTTCGCGCAGCGCCTGCGCGGGATCGGAGGCCTCGAAGACGACCTGCATCCCCTCCCAGTCGCCCTCGTGCAGGTCGTTGAACTGGTTGAAGTACCAGAAGAACCAGTACTGGACGGCGAGCCCCGGGCGTCCCTTCTGCTGCGCGATGTGCGCGTAGGTGACCGCAGGCGCCTTGCCTTCGCGCTGCAGCCGGGCGAAGTCCTTGGCGTAGACGCAGGTGTCGCCGAGCGGGTTGCCGGGGAGGTTGAGGTGGTGCTGCGGCCCGAGCCCGGCGATGTCGGCGATCGTGGGGGAGTGCTTGACGACGGTTTCGTCGCCGCCGGAGTCCGCTTCGGTCAGCGTCACCGCAGGGTTGTCTTCGAGCGCCGTCTGCACGCTCGTCGCCTCGTACTGCTCGCCGCTGGTGTCGCAGATCCCGTCGCGGTCGCGGACCATCAGGCGCGGCGTGTAGGCGTCGATCAGGCGCTGGGCGGCGGACTTGCCTTCGTCCTGGGCCGACGCCGGCGCCGCGACGACGAGGCAGAGCAGGGCGAGCGTCGCGCTCGCAATGACCATCCGGCGACCCATCGCCGACCAAAGTACAGCGAAAACCAGCAGCGCGGTAGAGCTTTGAGTCGCATGGCGGAGCAAACCCCTACCGCGCTCCGGGGGGTGCGCTGGTTACGATGCCGCCGTGCTCGGATTCGACCTGCCCCGCACGCGGTCGCTGCGAGTCGCCGGCATCGTCGCCCTCTGCGCCCTCGCCGCGCTGCTCGTCTCACTCGCCGCACCCAGCGCCGCACAGGCGGCCGGGCTGGGCGCCGCCCTCCTCTAGATCACGCCGGTGGGCTGAGCTCCGGCTCGTCCGCCGCCGAGCCTTCGTCATCCAGCTCGGGGGCTTTGCCCGCGGGCATCCAGATCAGGGAGACGACGAAGGCGACGGCCAGCGCCGCGGCCATGCCGTAGAAGACCGTGCGCGAGGAGAGGGCGAAGTCGTGCGGCACCGCGGCGTAGATCTTCTGCGCCCCGGCGCCGGCCTGTCCGGCCAGGCCGCTCGGTTCGGCGCTTCCCGCTTCGCTCAGCGTTTCGGCGATCTGGTCGGCCTGTGACTTCGGCACCCCCTGGGCGCCCAGGGTCGCCTCGAGGTGCGACTTGTTTTCGAGGATCAGCACCGTGCCGAGCACGGCGAGGCCGAGGCTGGAGCCGAAGTTGCGCACCGTCTGCGTGATCCCGGTCGCCTCGCCGTAGCGGCTGCGCGGCACGCGGTTCAGCGCATCGGTGTTGGCGGGGCTGAGGATCAGGCCGACGCCGATCCCGGAGATCACCATGAACGGCCATTGCGAGCCGACCGAGAGGTCGGGCATCGCGTGCGCCCAGAGGGCGAACCCGATCGCCCCGATCGCGCAGCCGGCGACGACGGTGGGCCGCGCCCCTTTGCTGTCGAGGATCCTGCCGCCGCGCTGCGTCGCGACGAAGAAGCCGGCGAAGAAGATCAGCAGGTAGAGGCCCGTTTCCGAGGCGCTTTCGCCGAGCGCGATCTGCGCGTACATGCTGGCGAAGAAGAAGAGCGGCACGAAGACGATCATCAAGAGGAAGAGGACGACGTTGTCGACCGCGAAGGCACGGTCGCGGAAGGTCTGGATCCGCATCAGCGGGTTGGCCAGCCCGAGCTCGAAGCGGACGAAGGCGGCGATCAGGGCGAGGCCGGTGACGATGCAGACCCAGGTGGCCGGGCTGCCCCAGCCCCAGACGCTCGACTGCTGCAGCCCGAGCACCGCCAACCCCATGCCGCCGGAGACGAGCAGCGCGCCGCGGTAGTCGAGCGGCGCCGGGTGCTTCTCGTTCGCCGGCTTGGCGATCGCCGTGCAGATCAGGGCCAGGATCGCCACCGGCACGTTGATCCAGAAGATCGCCCGCCAGGTCCACTCGGTCAGGTAGCCGCCGGCGATCGGCCCGATCGAGGTGAAGGCGCCGGCGAGGCCGAAGAAGATCGCCAGGGCACGGCCGCGTTCGCGCAGCGGGAAGGCGCCGAGCACGATCGCCAGCGCCGCCGGGAACATCAGCGCCGCGCCGGCCCCCTGGATCACCCGGAAGAAGATGATCCACGGCTCCGCCGCGCTGCCCTCCGGCGTCGCCCCGCAGAGCGCCGAGGCGGTGGCGAAGACGATGACGCCGATCGTCACCATGCGGCGGTGGCCGGCGACATCGGCGAGCTTGCCGCCGAAGGCGAACAGCGCCGCGAGCGAGAGCAGGTAGCCGTTGATGATCCACTGCACCCCGGTCGAGGAGAGCGAGAGGTCCTGCTGTAGCTGCGGGATCGCGATCGCGACGATCGTCTGGTCGATGAAGGTCATCGAGACGGCGAAGATCATCGCCGCGAGGATCAGATTCCTGTTCGCGCCGCTGCGGCCCTCCATGGCTCTGGGGTTTGCCGCGAGCGCTCCGAATCCTCCCTCTTCGATAGGCTGCCGCGGCCCATGCCCGACGTCTTCTGGATCGGCCTCGGAATCGCCGCCTTCTGCGTCTTGGTCGGCCTCGTCTCCGGCGCCAAATCGCGCACCACCTCGACGACGACCGGTCTCGCGATCGGCGCCTATCTCGGCGTCATGTTCGCTTTCCCGTTGCTGGCAATCGGGCTCGCCACCAGCTAGCGCGCCGGCGCCAGGCATAATCGAAGGGCCCGGTGGGTAGCCGTCCTCCGCGGTCCCCCAATCCCGCAACCGGAAGGGAGCAGGAGATGACCCAGGCAACCTCCGTCCCCACAGTGACGCTGCACGACGGCGTCGAGATCCCGCAGCTCGGCTTCGGCGTCTTCCAGGTGCCGCCCGAGAAGACCCAGGAGACGGTCGAGCGCGCGCTCGAGGCGGGTTACCGCCACATCGACACCGCCGCCGCCTACCGCAACGAGCGCGCCGTCGGCGCCGCGATCGCCGCCTCTGGCATCCCCCGCGGGGAGATCTTCGTCACGACCAAGTTGTGGAACTCGAGCCAGGGCTACGAGCCGGCGCTCGGCGCCTTCGAGAAGAGCGTCGCCCGGCTCGACGTCGACTACGTCGACCTCTACCTGATCCACTGGCCGGCCCCCGCCGAGGGTCGCGCGCTCGACTCCTGGCGCGCTTTCGAACGGATCCAGCTCGACGGCCGCGCCCGCACGATCGGCGTCTCCAACTTCCGCGTCGAGGACCTGGAGATGCTGGAGCGCGAGGCGCAGATCCTGCCGACGGTCAACCAGATCGAGCTGCATCCGCACCTCCAGCAGGGGGAGCTGCGCGAGTGGCACGCCGAGCACCGCGTCGCCACCGAGGCCTGGAGCCCGCTGGCCCAGGCGGGGCTGCTCTCGAACGGAACGATCGCCGCGGTCGCCTCGCGCCGCGACCGCACGCCGGCCCAGGTGATCCTGCGCTGGCACCTGCAGCTGGGCAACGTCGTCATCCCCAAATCGGCGACCCCCGCCCGGATCCGCGAGAACATCGCGCTCTTCGACTTCGAGCTGAGCGACGAGGACATCACCGAGCTCGCCGCCCTAGACGTAGGCAAACGCATCGGCCCCGACCCCACCAACTTCTCGTAAGCGGCCGACGGGCCGATTTGCCACGTATATCGTGGGAAATCGGCCCGTCGGCGGGCTCGGCTAGGTGGGGCGGCGGACGCGCCGGCGGCCCTCGCCGTAGCTGCGCGTCTCGTAGGCGATCAGCGCCCAGATCAGGACGTTGACGACGGCCAGAGCGAGCAGCGCCGGGACTTCGGTCGCGACCGGGACGAGGATCAGCAGGACGATCGCCACCAGCAGGCGGCGGCGGCTGACCGTGCGCACGTGGCGGTAGCGGAAGATCACGTGGCCGAGCAGGTAGATCGCCAGCCCGCCGAGCAGGGCGAAGGCGGGGACGGCGTGCAGGTGCTCGCCGTCATGGCCGATCGTCGTCTTCAGGCCGAGCGCGACCAGCACGATCCCGGCGACCATGATCAGGTGCATGTAGGAGTAGGAGTCGCGCGCCATCGCGTTCTGCACCCGCCCGGGCTCGGCGTCGACGAGGCGACGGCCGGCGACGATCGCGACGATGTCGAAGTAGGTCCACCACATCGCCGCGGTCAGCGCCATCCCGAGCACCGCCGCGGTTCCGATCCCGAGGTCGAGCCCGTGGGCCGCGCCGACGCCGATCGCGACGACCGACTCGCCGAGCGCGATGATCACGACCAGGCCGTGACGCTCGGCGAAGTGGGCGGGGACGAGTTTCCAGCCATCGGAGCCGAAGAAGTAGGGGGCGCCCATGTCGAGCAGCAGCGCCAGCGCCCACAGCGATCCCTGGGCGAGGCCGTCGAAGAGCGATGCGAGCGCCAGCAGCGCGACCGCCACCGCGGTGCTGGCCGCGAGGCCGAGCACCGAGTGGCGCAGCCCGTCGTCGTCGGGGCTGGCGAGCATGAAGAGGGCGATGTGGGCGCTGCGGACGACGCCGTAGATCAGGGCGAAGGCGAGCGCCAGGTTGCCGAACGCCTCCGGCACGCAGAGGGAGACCAGCAGCAGCGCCGCCATCGCGCCGAAGATGACCAGGCGCACCGCGCCCTCCTCGGGGTCGATCACGCTGGTCAGCCAGGCGTAGCCGACCCACGCCCACCAGAGGACGCCGAGCACCAAGAGGCCCTGGGCCAGCCCGTCCCAGGTCGGGTGGTGGGACATCAGCGCCGTACACTGGGTGATCGCGAGGACGAAGACGAGGTCGAAGAAGAGCTCCAGCGGCGTCACCCGCTCGCCTTCGCGCAGCGTGGCGCCGAGCCGCGAGGGGTGCTCGTCAGGCATCCGCCGCAGCGTATTGCGCCAGCAGCGCCTCCTCCTCGTCCCGCTTCGGGAAGAGGAAGAAGACCAGCGCGGCGCCGAGCCCGATCGCGACGATGCCGGCCGTGTAGGCCCATTTGTCGCCCTGCAGGAAGGACGCCTTGGCGGCTTCGATGATCTGGGTCGAGTGGCTCGGGTACTGCTGGGCGAGGTCGGCGGCGCTGGAGAACGACTTGGTCAGCTCGCCTTCGATCTGTTCGTTGACCTTGCCGGCGTTCGGCGAGGAGGCGATCGCGGCGCTGGTCGCCGCCGCGTAGCCGGCCGTCAGCAGGGCGCCGAGGATCGACTGCATGATCGCCCCGCCGAGGTCGCGCTGCAGGTCCGCCGTGCCCGAGGCCATGCCGGCGCGGCGCACCGGCACCGAGCCGGTCAGCGAGTGCGAGGCGGGCGTGCCGGCGAAGCCGACGCCGATTCCGATGAAGGCGTAGCCGAGGCCGACCTTCCAGTAGGCGGCGCCCTGGTCCCAGAGCAGCAGCATGGCGAGGAAGCCGAGCAGGCAGAAGGCGTAGCCGAGCAGCAGCGTGAAGCGGGCGCCGCGCGCCTCGACCAGCTTCGCCGAGCGCGGCGCGACGAGGACCATCAGCACGGCCGCCGGCAGGATCGCCAGGCCCGAGTCGAGGGTCGAGTAGCCGAGCACGTTCTGCAGGAACTGCTGGCCGATGAACATCGCCCCCATCAGCGAGCCGAAGACGATGATCCCGGCGCAGGCCGCCACCCAGAAGATTCGCCGCGCCGCGACATCGAGGTCGTAGAGCGGCGAGGCGACCCGGCGCTGGCGGATCACGAAGGCCCCGGTCGCCGCGAGCGCGACGACGCCGAGCCCGACCGCCAGCGCGCCCTTGCCGGGCACCGGCGCAAGGTTGATCCCCAGCACCAGGGCGGCGACCAGCAGCATCGAGAGGACGCCGCCGAGGTTGTCGACCCGGTCGCTGGCCTCGTTGACATGGGCCGGGACGTAGCGCCAGGCGAGGTAGAGGGCGATGACCGCGAGCGGCAGGGTGACGAGGAAGACCGAGCCCCAGTCGAAGCGCTCGAGCAGGGCGCCGGAGAGCAGCGGCCCGAGCGCGGCGATCGCGCCGCCGATCGCCGACCAGAGGGCGATCGAGCGGGTGCGCGCGTTGCCGGCCCAGAGCGCCGTGATCAGCGCCAGCGTGGTCGGGAAGGCCATCCCGGCGGCGACGCCGCCGAGCAGGCGGGCGACGAAGAGGACGCCGTCGCTCGGCGCCAGCCCGGCGAGCAGCGAGGCCGGGATCGAGAGACCCATGCCGAGCAGCAGCATCATCTTGCGCCCGTAGCGGTCGCCGAGCGCGCCGAGGTAGAGGACCGAGGTCGCGAGGCCGAGCGAGTAGCCGACCGCGATCAGGTTGAGCGTCGTCTGCCCGGAGCCGAAGGCCTTGCCGATGTCGGGCAGGGCGACGTTGGCGACGGCGAGGTTGAGGTTGGCGACGGCGGCGACGAGGATCAGCGCCGCGAGCACGAGCCCGCCGCGCTCGGGACTGCGCGAGGCGATCGCCGGCGCAGAGTCCCCGTGCTTGACAGTGGTCACGCCGGACGAGTTCACCGCCTGGGAGGATGCCGCTCATGGCGGACGAGCGCAAACGGCCCGAGCAGCCGCGGGCCGAGAAGGTCCTGCCGGGGGTCTGGCGGCTGCGCCTGCCGCTGCCCTGGCCGGGCGTCCCGCACGGCAACGTCTGGGCGGTCGCAGCCGACGGCGGCATCGTCCTCTTCGACAC
Organism: Solirubrobacterales bacterium; assembly: GCA_035266685.1. Lineage (GTDB taxonomy): Bacteria > Actinomycetota > Thermoleophilia > Solirubrobacterales > 70-9 > VRUE01. The sequence goes on along the minus strand of DATFMX010000092.1, from coordinate 20,753 downwards.
CGGGATCGGCGGCAGGGACGGCCTGCGCCGCTTCGACGTCGCCCTCTCCCAGGCCGGCTTCGGGCTCGAGGATGTGCGGTTGGTCGTCTGCACCCACTCGCACACCGATCACTACGGGCTCGCCGCGCCGATCGTCGAGGCGGCAGGCTGCGAGCTCTGGATGCACCCGCGGTGGGAGCACGTGCGGCTGATGGCTGACGACCCGCAGGCGGCGCTCGAGCAGCGGATCGAGGTCGGCCGCCAGAGCGGCGTGCCGCTCGCCTCGCTGGAGAGCTTCCGCGAGCGCCGCGAAGAGGACGACGACAACGGGATCGACGCGATCGTCGAGCCCGATCGCGAGCTCGTCCCCGGGGTCGAGGTGCAGACCGACCTCGGCGCCTGGCAGGTCTACGAGACGCCCGGCCACGCCCCCTCTCATGTCGTCCTGCACCAGCCCGAGCGCAAGCTCTTGATCTCCGGCGACCACCTGCTCGGCCGCACGGTGCTGTTCTTCGACCACGGCCACAGCCCCGACCCGGTGGGCGAATTCCTCCGCAGCCTGGAGGAGGTCGAGCCGCTCGCGGTCGACCTCGTGCTGCCGGGGCACGGCCGCACCTTCCGCGACCCCGAGGCGAAGATCGCCGAGGCGCGCAAGCAGGTCGAGGAGCTGCTGGGCAAAGTGCGCGCCTCGCTCGGCGCGGGGGAGAAGACCGCCTACGAGGTCGTCGGCGACCTGATCGGCCCCGAGGGCCAGAAGAGCATCGCCAGCGTCTGGGCGCTGCAGATCGTCCTCTCCTCGCTCGACCACCTGGCGGTGCTCGGCGAGGCCGAGCCGGTCGAGGGCAGCGACCCGCGGCGCTGGCGGCTGGTCAAATGACCACCCGCCTGCCTCGGTAGGCTCCCGCGTCGTGGCCAGCTTTACCTTGGTGCGCGAGATCGACGCGCCGCCCGAGGCGGTCTTCGATGTGCTGACCGACCACCGGCGCTACGCCGAGATCACGCCGCTGCGCCGCTCGGAGCTCGAGCGGGAGGGTGAGCCGGCGCCGAACGGGGTCGGCGCGATCCGCGTGCTGACCGCGATCGGGCCGCCGCTGCGCGAGGAAGTGATCGCTTACGACCGTCCCGGCCGCTTCTCCTACAAGGTCCTCTCGGGCGCGCCGGTCCGCGATCAGCTCGGCACCGCCGTGCTGGCCGCCGAGGGCAGCGGCACCCGCATGACCTACTCGGTGCGGATGATGCCGACCGTGCCGCTCGGCGGCGGGCTTGTCGTCGCCGTCGTCAAGCGGGGCATCGAGCAGCTGCTGAACGGGGTGACCGCGGAGGCCGAGCGGCGCGCCGCGGCCGGGTGAGCGACGGCTCGCGAGCGCGGCGGGCCCTGCGGGAGGCCGGGCGCCTGCTCCGCCACCCGCGCTGGTTCTGGCGCGAGCACCGGCGCCTCATGCTCTCCGTCGGCGCGGTGGCTCTGGTCCTGCTGGCCGGCGGCGGCATCCTCGCCTACGAGCTGCTCAAGCGGCCGGCCGACGTCCACAACCCGCAGGCCACCTTCACCCCGCAGAAGCCGCCGAAGCCGCAGCGCAGGACCGTCAACTGGCCGGTCTTCGGGCTCAACCCGGCTCGCACCCGCTTCCTGCCGGCCAACCGGGTCAAGCCGCCCTACAGGCTGCTCTGGCACTACGGCGACAAGCCGCTGCTCGAGTTCCCGCCGGTCTACGCGGCCGGGCGGCTCTACTTCGTCGACAACAACGGCAATGCCTACGCGCTGAACGCGAACACCGGCAAGCGCCTCTGGCACCGCCGGGTAGGCCGCCTCAACGCCTCCTCGCCCGCCTACCACCGGCAGCGCCTCTACATCGTCAACCTGGTGCCGGGGCACATCGTCAAGCTCGACGCCCGCAACGGCCACGTGCTGTGGAAACGCTCGCTCCCGGGGCGGGCCGAGTCCTCGCCGCTGGTCGTCGGCCGCAGCGTCTACTTCGGCTGCGAGGACGGCAACCTCTACTCGCTCAGCACCCGCAACGGGCACGTGCGCTGGGCGACCCAGCTCGGCGGCGCGATCAAGGCGGCGCCGGCCTACCGGCGTGGCGTGCTCTTCGTCGGCGACTACGGCGGCGAGATGAACGCGGTCCGCGCCCGGGACGGCAAGCTGCTCTGGCAGAGCGGCTCGCTCGGGCAGGGGTTCGGCACCTCGGGCGAGTTCTACTCGACCCCGGCGGTCGCCTACGGGCGGGTCTACGCCGGCAACAACGACACCCGCGTGTATAGCTTCGACCAGCAGGACGGCACCCTCGCCTGGAGCTACTCGACCGGCGGCTACGCCTACTCCGGCCCGGCGGTCGCCAACACCAACCACACCGGCCCGACCGTCTACATCGGCTCCTTCGACGGCAACGTCTACGCGCTCAACGCGAAGAACGGCGTGCCGCGCTGGATCCACTCCGCCGGCGGGCCGGTGATCGGCTCGCTCACCGTGGTCGGCGACATCGTCTACGCGGCAGAGTTCGAAGACACGACGACGACCGGCTTCGCGCTGAAGACCGGCCACCCGGTGTTTCGCTACAAGACCGGCGCCTACACGCCGGTGATCTCCGACGGCCACCGCATCTACCTGACCGGCTACTCGAGCATCAACGCCCTGCAGCCGTTCCGGTACCGGCGCGGGCTGGCGAACCGGATCCAGGCGCGCCCGGCACCCGCCCACCGAGCGCGGTAGAGGTTACGACCGCATAGCGAACCAAAGCTCGACCGCGCCCGGGGTGGGTCGGCGCTATTTGCGGGGAGCGACGCCGCCCGGCGGCGGTGGCGGCGCCTTCGGCGGGAAGGGCGCGTAGGAGGGGAAGCGGCCGTTGTGGATCTTGTTGCGCAGCACGCCGAGGCTGGCCGGCCAGTTCTGGATCCGGTAGGAGCTTGTCGAGCCGAAGTCCTGGTAGTAGACGAGCATCTTGGCGCGCCGGTGGCGCTTTACCCAGGTCATCAGCTTGCGCACGTAGGCCGAGTCGTCGCCGTTGGAGACGCCCCACTCGGTGATCGCGAAGGGCTTGCCGGCGAACTTCTCGTAGAGCCCGTTCAGCGCCTTCCAATCCTGGTTGTCGGAGTAGAAGTCCGTTCCGGCCCAGTCGACCCAGCGGCTGCCGGGGTAGAAGTGGCGCGGCCGGTTGTGGGGCTTGGTCGGCGAGCCTGCCGGCAGCGGGCTCCAGATCACTTCCACCGGCGCCTTCGGCAGCCCGCCGAGGCGGCTGCGCAGCGGCGGCACGCCGGCCCTGCGCAGGCGGGCGTCTATCTGGCGTCGCTTGCCGCCGCCGTGGACGATCACGTAGATGCGGCGGAAGGCGCGCTTGTACCAGAGCGCGCTGTGGGCGGCGTCGCGCGGCTTGCCGGCGCAGTCGTAGGCGGCGTAGGCGTTGAGGCAGCGGTTGGGCTCGCCGAGCGGCCGGATGTAGGCGCGCATCTTCTTCGTCGCGAACAGCTTGTTGAGGCGGATCAGGTAGTCGTCGCCGCCGCCGGTGGCGATCCCGCGCGGGCTGATCAGCTCGTGGCCGTCCTGGTTGTCCGCGGTGGTGACATGGAGGATCGGCCGCGCCCGCGCCGTCTGCCAGCGCTGGATCGTGTCGGGGAATTCCGAGCCCCAGGTGCGGAAGGACTCGATCAGCGACGGGTGCTTGTTCAGCGCCTCGGAGAACTGGCCGAAGTCGGCCGGGTCGCCGGTGTCGCTGATGCCGAAGAAGACGTTGTGGCCGCGCGGCACGAGTGAGGCGCCGGCCCCGGCGGGCGCGGCGGCGAGCAGGCAGAGCGCCGCCAGCGCGCAGAGCACGCCGGTCAGACCCCTCTTGTCACCTGTGATCTTCATCCGAGCGAGTCGGGGATGCTGGCAAACGGCCGCCCCCGGCCATGCAATTCGTCTGGCGAGTTTCCCGTCGTCTGGACCGGGAACTCGCCACCTACATGGAACACTGGACAGCGACGATCGATCCGACAACGGTGGAGGGATGGGGAATATGCCGCTAGACCAGAGCAAAGTGGGGCAGCATGTCGCGTCGCAGATGGAAGCGATCGAAGCCGACTACGGCGACGACTGCGAAGTCGGCGACATCTGCACGATCGTCGAGGTCCGTGGGCCGCACGGCTCGCATGTCCGCATGCGCAGCACCGCTTCCTCGCCGCACTCGACCCTCGGCCTGCTGAAGCTCGCCGAACAGGTTGCGCTGGCCAACTTCGGCCGCGACGACGTCTGAGCGCGGCGCTCAGCGCCGCGGCCTGGTCGAGAGCAGCCTGATCGTGTAGCGCTCGCTGTAGTGGGTGCCCCCGGCGCGGTCCGAGTCGGCCTCGCTGGCGACCGAGCGGCGCACCAGCAGGCCGTCGGAGCGACGCCGCCATTCGTCGCGCCTGGCGGTGCCCCGGTTGGCGCCGCCGAGCTCGCTGCGCGATTCGACATGGGCAGTCTCGAAGGTCGTGCCGCCGACGGCCAGGGACTCGAATCCGACCAGGCGGCCCGTGGTCGAGATCGACGAATCATCCGATTCGCAGTCGCTGGAGACGCGCGCGCCGCGCCGCTGCGCGAGCACGCCGCTGTGGCAGCGGAACGAGTCTTCCTCGCCGACGCCGAAGAACTGGTGGAATTCGGTCACCGCGCCGGTCGTCTTCGCGCCCGAGGCGCAGAATTCGCTTTCCGTCCAGCGGCCGGAGAGGACCTGCCAGCGCTCGCGCTCGGCGCAGCGCCCGTCGCTGACGACGATCGTCGAGACGCCGTTGTAGTCGTGCGTCGTGTCGAGCACCGGGCTGTCGATGCTCTCCGAGCCGCGGGTCCCGTAGCGGTAGACGCCGAGCGCCGGTTCGCCGGCTCCGCCGTCCCCTCCTCCGGCGCCGCGCTCCGCCCGGAACGAGCGCACGGCCTCGCTCAGCGTCGCCCGCGCCGGTTCGTCGCGTGGCCGCTCGATCCAGGCGAGCGCCGCCAGCACCACGGCGCAGCCGGCCCCGGCCAGCAAGAACTTGCGACGCCGTCCCATTCCCCGCAGGAACCTCACGGGGACCATCTTCGCTGCGCCGGCGGCTCAGTCGTGTTGAGCTTCGCTTGACGTTGTCAGGCGGACGGGCCTTCGCCGGAGGGCCCGTCTGCGACGCGGTATTCGAAGCCGCCGTCGAGATCGCTGAGGCGCAGCGTCACATCGCGGCTGGACCCGCTGCGGTCGGTCGCCCGGCAACGTACTTCCTCGCCCACCCCGACTTCGACCTCGACCGGGCAGCGGACTTCGGCGAGCACCACGCCTTCTTCTTCGAGCTGCCGGCGCAGCGCACGCTCGTAGAGGACACCGGGCGCCACCGCCCCGGTCACATGCCAGCTGTAGTCGAAGCCGTCGCCGCTGGCATCCGTCACCCTGCCTGCGATTTCCAACTGGACGCCGCGGGCGTTGCGGCCCGAGCAGGTGAACTTCTCGCCGGCGTCCGCCTTCACCCCTTCGCAGGTCAGCCGGGTCAGCTCGATCCCGGTCTTGCCGGCGTACTTGGTGCGGATTTCTTCGGCAATCTCCTCGCCCGAGGCGTCCGACCCCCCGCCGACATTGACTTCGGCCGAGCAGCCGGCGAAGGCGAGACAGCAGGGGACGACAACCGCGAGTGCCGTGAGTCGGATTGTCGAGCGCATCTCGAACGATTCTCGTCTACTCGGAACCAGATTCCAAATCGGACGCAACCAGCGCCAGCACCTCGGAGGCGTATTTGGTGACGAAGCTGGGGCCGATGCCTTTTATCGCCAGCAGGGCGTCCTCGGTGGTCGGGCGGGTGGCGGCGATCGCCTGCAGGGTCGAGTTGTGGGCGATGGTGAAGGCGGGCTTGCCGTCGGCGGCGCGCAGGCGCCACTCCTTCAGCTGCTCGAAGAGCGAGGCGTCGGCCGGGCTGAGCTCGGGCGGCGGTGCGGCGGGCTGCTTCGCCTTGGCCGGGCGGCGGATCGCGATCGTCTCGGGGTCGGGCAGCCAGTCCTGCGGGTCGCAGACGTCGCAGCAGCGCTCGAGCGGCGCGCCGGCCTGGCTGTCGCCGAAGTGGTCGAGCACGCTGCGCCGCCGGCAGCGCTCGGAGTAGATGAAGGATTTGATCGTCTGGTAGTCGCGCCAGCCGCGCTCGTGGGCGATCGCCAGGTCGGGGTTGCCGGCGCGCTGCTGGTTGAAGCGCACGAGCCGGCCGAGGTCGGCCTTCATCGCCAGCAGCACGGCGCGGGCGGGCTGGCCGTCGCGCCCGGCGCGGCCGGCCTCCTGGTAGTAGGCCTCGAGGCTGGTCGGGATCGCCATGTGCCAGACCGAGCGCACGTCGGCCTTGTCGACGCCCATGCCGAAGGCGTTGGTGGCGACGATGACGTCGACCTCGCCGGCCATGAAGCGGGCCTGCGTGCCGGCCCGGTCCTCGGCCTCCATGCCGGCGTGGTAGCCGAGCGCCCGCAGGCCGGCTTCGCGCAGCGTGGCGGCGACCTCGTCGGTGTCGCGGCGGGTGCCGCAGTAGACGATCGCCGGGCGGTTGGCCGGGTCGGCGAGGCCCGCTTCGAGCAGCGCCGTCCGCCGCGCCTTCGAGCCCTTGCCCTCGAGCCGCACGACGTCGAAGGAGAGGCTCGGCCGGTCGAAGCCGGAGCGCACCTGGAGCGGCTCGCGCATCTGGAAGCGGGCGGCGATCTCGCGCGCCACCGCCTCGGTCGCGGTCGCCGTGCAGGCCATCACCGTCGGCCGCCCGAGCCGCTCGGCGATCTCCGGCAGGCGCAGGTAGTCGGGCCGGAAGTCGTGCCCCCACTCGGAGACGCAGTGCGCCTCGTCGACCGCCAGCAGGTCGATCCGGCGCTGGCCGATCGCCTCGAGGAAGACGCCCGAGGCGAAGCGCTCGGGTGAGCAGTAGACGATCCGTGCGGCGCCGCCGCGCACCTGGGCGAGCGCGTGGCGCACGGCCTCCTCGCTCATCGCCGAGGTGACCATCGCCACCGGGTGCCCGGCGGCGCTCAGCCGCCGCCACTGGTCGTTCATCAGCGCGATCAGCGGGCTGACGACGATCGTCAGGTCCTCGGTCGCCAGCCCGGGAAGCTGGTAGCAGAGGCTCTTGCCGCCGCCGGTCGGCATCACGATCAGCGAGTCGCGCCCCTCCAGCGCCGCCTCGACCGCCTCCCGCTGCCCCGGTCGCCAGGCGGTGAAGCCCAGCTTTCCGAGCAGCGCGTCGGCGCGATCTTCGACCTGTAGCTCCGTCTGGACCATGGTCGTCCAGGCTATGCGCTTCTCCGGCGGCGTTCGGAACGTCTCCGGGCTCGTCACCTAGCCCGTGACGGTCAGCGTCCCGCGCTCGTCCGACCCGCCGGGGCAGTAGAGCGTGTAGCTCCCCGCTTCCAGGTCGAGCCAGAAGCTCCCGGACAGGCCCTCGGAGAGGTTCTCCTTCTCGCCGAGGATCGTCTCGCCGTCGAGCACCTCGAACTCGCTCAGCTTCGACGCGCCGGCGTTTTCCACTTCGAAGACGATCGGCCCGGCCGGGGCCTTGGCGTCGTGTGGCTCGCAGCCCGCGTCGGTCAGCTCGAACGACAGCTTCTTCGCTCCCGCCGGCGGGTCTTCGCTCGAGCTGCCGCAGCCGCCGGCGATGATCGCGATCAGGCCGAGCGCGGCGGCCAGGAAGGAGATACGGATGACGATTCCCTGCATCTGAGGTGCTCCTATCGGTCGGTGGGACGAGAGTTAGGGCACCCTAACAAAACCCGACAGAGAAAGTCGGAATGGCCGCGGTAGAGGTTTAGCCCGCTATCCGGCTCAAATCTCTACCGCGCTCGGTCGGTCCAGCTCCAGTGGCGGGGGGGTGGACGGCTCGGGCTCAGGCGGGGATCTCGGCCGGCGACCCGGCTGCGCGGCGCTCCCGGCGGGGCACCCGGCCGCGCAGCCTCGGCCGCAGGCGGTCGGGCCAGATCACGTACAGCGCCATCGGCACCGCGTAGAGCAGGTAGATCGCCGCCTCGCCGACGGTCGGCTGCGGCTGCAGGCCCAGCATCCCGGTCAGCAGCGAGCCGGAGATCGTGCCCGGCTGGACCAGCCACGAGAGGTCGACCGCCTGTCCTTGCAGGCCGTTGAACCAGCCCGCCCCGTGCGCCGTGTGCAGCGAGGTCGCGAGCAGGCCGGCGGCGACGAAGACGAGGATCAGGCCGGTGACGCGGAAGAAGCGCGTCAGGTTGATCCGCACGCCGCCGCGGTAGATGCCGAGGCCGATCGCGACGGCGGCGACGAGGCCGATCACGGCGCCGATCCCGGCCGCGGTCGTGTCGCTCGCGTCCTGGAAGGCGGCGAGCAGGAAGACGGAGGTCTCGAAGCCCTCGCGCAGCACGGCGAGGAAGGCCATCGCGACCAGCGCCATGCCCGAGCCGGCGGCCAGCGCGCCGGCGGCGTGGCTTTCGAGCTCGGCCTTGATCCCGCGCGAGTGGCGGCGCATCCAGACGATCATGTAGGTGACGGCGCTGACCGCGATCAGCCCGATCACCGTCTCCAGCCCCTCCTGCTGGCGCTGCGGAAGCTGCTGGCCGACGACCCGCAGCAGCACGGCGACGCCGACGCAGAGCGCCACGGCGATCGCCACCCCCGCCCACATCTGCCGGATCTTGTCGCGCCGCCCCTCCTTGACCAGGAAGGCGGCGACGATGCCGATGATCAGCGAGGCCTCGACGCCCTCGCGCAGTGCGATCACCAGGGTTGGAATCATCCGAGCTAGACTGCCTTTCGGGTGGACTGTCTGGGGACCCTAATTAGGGTTCCCTAACGAGCGGAACTAAAAACCTAGCACGCCGCTGGACATCGAGTCCTCGTCCCAGGGCAGCCACGGCTCGTACCACTGGCTGATCCCGCGGGTCAGCGCGGCCGCCTGCTTCGGCCCCCAGGTGCCCGGCTCGTACGGATGCACAGGTCCCGGCTCGTCGAGCAGCGGCTGCACGATCCGCCAGGTCTCCTCGACCGCGTCCTCGCGGGTGAAGAGCTGGCTGCGGCCCGCCAGCGCGTCGCCGAGCAGTCGCTCGTAGGGCTCGGGGTCCTCGCCCGGCTCTTTCTCGAACAGCACCTCGAGGTCGGCCGGCTCGACTTCCTCGACCCCGGCCTTCTTCGCCCACAGCCGCGTCCGCGCGCCCGGCTTCGGCTCGATCCGGATCGTCATCTGGTTCGGTTCCGGCAGCTTGCCTTTGCCGACGCCGAGCCGCGGCGGCCGGCGGAAGACGACGTTGACCTCGCTCGCCTTGACCGGCATGTTCTTGCCGGCGCGGATGAAGAAGGGGACGCCGCTCCAGCGCCAGTTGTCGATCGCCAGCTCGACCGCGGCGAAGGTCTCGGTGGTCGAGTCGGGCGCGACGTTCTCCACTTCGAGGAAGCCGTCGTACTGGCCGCGCACGTAGCGCTTCGGGTCGGCCGGCCGCATCGCCCGGAACAGTTCGACCTTCTTGTCGCGGACCGAGTCGGGGTGGTTGCCGGCCGGCGGCTCCATCGCGACCAGCGAGAGCACCTGCAGGGCGTGGTTCTGGATCACATCGCGCATCGCTCCGACCGCGTCGTAGAAGCGGCCACGGTCCTCGACGCCGAAGTTCTCGGCGATCGTCACCTGCACGTGCGAGACATGCTGGCGGTTCCAGACCGGCTCGAGCAGCGAGTTGGCGAAGCGCAGGTAGGCGATGTCCATCACCGGCTCCTTGCCGAGGTAATGGTCGATCCGCAGGATCTGCTCCTCACGCAGCACCCCGTGCAGCTCGGCGTTCAGCGCCCGCGCCGATTCGAGGTCGTGGCCGAAGGGCTTCTCGATCACCACATGGGCGTGCTCGGTCAGCCCGGCCTTGCCGAGGCCGTCGACCACGGTGGCGAACAGCGAGGGCGGGATCTCCAGGTAGAAGACCGGCCGCTCGGCGTCGGCGGTCGCCTTGCCGACGCCTTCGAAGGTCGCCGCGTCGGCGTAGTCGCCCTGGATGTAGGAGAGGCGGGCGGCGAGCCGTTCGAAGACCTCGTCGTCGGGGTCTTTGACCGTGGCGTGGATCGCGTCGTGGGCGTGGCTGCGCAGCTTCTCGTCGTCCCAGTCGTCGATCGCGACGCCGACGATCGGGCATTCGAGCTTGCGGCCGGCCTCCAGCCGGTAGAGCGCCCGGAAGGTCATCTTCTTGGCCAGGTCGCCGCTGATCCCGAAGATCACCAGGACGTCGGCAGGTAGGGTGGGGTCCATGGAGCTGGGAATAGTAGGGCTAGGACGGATGGGCGCGAACATGGCGCGCCGGTTGATGGCCGACGGTCACCGCATCGTCGCCTACGACGTCAACCCGGACGCTGTCTCCGCGCTGGCCGGCGAGGGCGCCGACGGCGCCTCCTCGCTGCAGGAGGTCGCCGAAAAGCTGAGCGCGCCGCGCGCCGTCTGGGTGATGGTCCCCTCGGGCGAGATCACCGAGAAGACGGTCGAGGACGTCGCCGCGGTGCTCGAGCCGGGCGACGCGATCGTCGACGGCGGCAACTCCTACTACCGCGACGACATCCGCCGCGCCGCGAAGCTGCGTGAGCAGGGGATCGACTTCGTCGACTGCGGCACCAGCGGCGGCGTCTTCGGCCTCGAGCGCGGCTACTGCCTGATGATCGGCGGCCCGGACGGCGCCGTGCAGCGGCTCGATCCGATCTTCGCGACGCTGGCGCCGGGGGTCGAGTCGGCGGAGCGCACGCCCGGCCGCTCGGGCGACCCCTCGCCGTCGGAGAACGGCTACCTGCACTGCGGCCCGAACGGCGCCGGGCACTTCGTGAAGATGGTCCACAACGGGATCGAGTACGGCGTGATGGCGGCCTACGCCGAGGGCCTCAACATCCTCGAGAACGCCGACGCCGGCAAGGCGCAGCGCGAGCAGGACGCCGAGACGGCGCCGCTCGAGCAGCCCGAGTACTACCAGTACGACCTCGACCTGCCCGAGGTGGCCGAGGTCTGGCGGCGCGGCAGCGTGATCGGCTCCTGGCTGCTCGACCTGACCGCGGCGGCGATGCAGGAATCGCCCGACCTCTCCGATTTCGCCGGCCGCGTCTCGGACTCCGGCGAGGGCCGCTGGACCTCGATCGCGGCGATCGACGAGGGCGTGCCGGCGCCGGTCCTGACCACCGCGCTGTACGAGCGCTTCTACTCGCGCGGGCTCGACGACTTCGGCGACAAGGTCCTCTCCGCGATGCGCAAGCAGTTCGGCGGTCACGACGAGAAGGCCTCGTAGCGCCCCGGCCGGGCAGCCGACTGCGATGCCGATCGAGACGAAGGTCTTCCCCGACGCGGACGCCGCCTCGCGCGCCGCCGCCGAGCTCGTCGCCGGCGCGGGCCGTGAGGCGGTCGGCGAGCGCGGCGAGTTCAACCTCGCGCTGAGCGGCGGCAGGACGCCCTGGGGGATGGTCGGCCTGCTCGGCGAAATGGAGGAGATGCCCTGGGAGGACGCCAACATCTTCCAGGTCGACGAGCGGGTCGCGCCGCCGGGCGACGAGGCGCGCAACCTCACCCACCTGGTGCAGATGCTCTCGATCGACCACCAGGCGGCGCTGCGGCCGATGCCGGTGACCAGCCGCGACCTCGAACTCTCCGCCGCCGAGTACGAAGTCCACGTGCCCGAGCAGTTCGACCTCGTCCACCTCGGCCTCGGCCCCGACGGCCACACCGCTTCGCTCGTCCCCGGCGACTCGGTGCTTGAAGTCGAGGACCGGCGCGTGGCGATGACCTGGGAGCCCTACGAAGGCCATCTGCGGATGACGCTGACCTACCCGGCCCTGGCGGCGGCGCGCCGGATCCTCTGGCTGGTCCTGGGCGAGAAGGCGCGCGAGCCGCTCGCCAAGCTGTTGGCCGGCGACAGCTCGATCCCCGCCGGGCTGGTGCAGAACGACGACATGGTCCTCGTCTGCGACGAGGCGGCGATGGGCGGCTGAGGCGAGATCGTTAGCGAATACGCTAACCTAGCTACATGTGGAAAGCGAAACCGGCAGCTGCGACTCCGTCTGCGGCACTGGTCGAGGAGATCCTGCGCAGCAGTGGCCTGAACCAGGCTGAGCTGGCTCGCCGAGCTGGCCTGCCGCGCTCAGTGCTCAACGCATACCTGCGGGGTCGCCGCGAGCCTGGGGCGGATGCTCTCGCCCGGTTGGCGGCGGCTGGCGGTACCGAGCTGACCATTGCACCACGAAAGGCGCCTCTGGATGCCGAGCGGGCGGGCCGCATCTTGGTCCAGGTGCTGGAGTTGGCCGAGGCGCTTCCTTATCGACCGAGGCCGGAGCTCGGCTATCCGCGACTCCCCGATCGCATCGCCGCAGGGGCACCGAGCCGATGAGCGTTCTCGTCGACAGGCTGTTCGCGATCCACGATGCGCTGAGGTCCGCCTCCCTTCCCCACGCTTTCGGCGGCGCGATCGCGCTCGCGTATTGCGTCGAGGAGCCACGCGGTACGCGCGACCTCGACGTCAATATCTTCATCGACGCCTCCAAGGCCGAGCCCACCCTCGGTTCGCTTCCGAGGGATGTGCGGGTGAGAAAAAAGGACATCGCCCGGGTCAAACGCGATGGCCAGGCTCGTCTTTGGTGGGACGACACGCCGATCGACGTCTTCCTCAACAACGTCCCGCTTCACGACGCAGTCGCCTCGTCGGTTGTCTGGGTGCCGCTCGGAGGCCGGGATATTCCCGTGCTCGACTGCGCCTCGCTCGCGATCTTCAAGGCGTTCTTCGACCGCCCCAAGGACTGGGCGGACCTCGATGCGATCTCCATCGCCACTCCCGAGGACATCGAAGACGCCGCGACGACGATCGCCGATCTGGTCAGCGAGGACGATCCGGCGGTCGAGAAGCTGAAGTCCCTGGTCCGCTAGTCGCTCAGGCCTCGCCGAGCGAGACGGCGTGGTTGGCGACTATGCGGGCGTCGGGGTCCCACTTGCGCTTCACCTCGCCGAGGCGGGTGCAGACGTCTGGGGGGAGGATCGCGTCTACGTCGCAGGGGCCCTCGGTGAAGTTGTAGTAGTGGCCGTCGGCGCGCCAGGGGGCCATCGTCTGCTCGATCTTCTGCAGGTGGCCGGGGATCGCCTCGCCGAGCTCCGGCGTCATCGGCATGCCGACGCTGTACAGCACCCAGCCGGCGTCGAGGTGGGAGAGGGCGCCGCCGCCGTCGGCCGGGCGACCGAGCGCGCCGCCGAGCTGGCGCAGCTCGCTGAGCAGCAGGGGGGAGCCCGAGTCCGGCCCGGCGAGCGAGACGAAGGCCTCGATCGCCGCGTCGGACAGCTCGGTCACGGTGCCGCCTTCGCCGATCCCCGGCACCGGGTTCTCCGGGTCCATGTGGATCCGGCTCAGCCCGGCCGTCGGCATCCACTCGAAGGTGTCCATGATCGTCTCGCCGATCTCGCGCAGCGGCGCGATCGTCGCTTCGCCCTCGGCCTGGCCGGCGATGCAGGCGCCGTCGATCGTCAAGAGCGGCACGCCGCGGATCGGCTCGGGCACATCGGGGATCGGCGGCGGCGTGACGAAGCGGACCACGGTGCTGACCTCGTCGGGGACGCCCGCGGCCCAGTCGCGGTAGGCGCGCACCGCCTCGGCGCCGACCTCGGCCGGGAAGACGAGCGCGCCGGCGTAGACCTCGGCGATCGGCAGCAGCCTGACCTGCAGCGCGGTGACGACCGCGTAGCCGCCCCCGCCGCCGCGCATCGCCCAGAACAGGTCGGGGTCGTTCTCGGCGTCGACGGTGCGCGGCTCGCCCGCGGCGTCGACCAGCTCGATCGCGGCGACCCGGTTGCAGGCGAAGCCGTAGCGGCGGCCGAGCCAGCTGAGCCCGCCGCCGAGCGTGTAGCCGACCACGCCGACGTCGGGCGAGGAGCCGGGCAGCGAGCACATCCCGTGCGCGCCCGCCGCCTCACCGAGCTCGAGCGAGAGGACGCCGGCCTCGAGCCGCGCGGTGCGCGCCTCGGCGTCGACCTCGATGCCGCGCATGCGCTCGGTCTTCAGCAGGATCGTGCCCTCCAGCGGCGCCAGCGGGGCGGCGCCGTGACCGGTGCCCTGGGCGGCGACCTTGAGCTCGTTGCGGGCGGCGAAGGCAACCGTCGCGGCGACGTCGTCGGCGTTCTCGGCGAAGACGACGGCCTCGGGACGCTGGTCGGCGGCGAGGTTCCAGGCGAGGCGCGCCTCGTCCCAGTCGGAGTCGTCGGGGGTGGCGATCCGGCCGGCGACCGCCAGCCCGGTGAAGTCAGTCATCTGCGTCTCCTGGTGCGAGGGGTGGGTCTGCGAAGTATCAGTCGAACGTCGTGCGGTGTACCGAGTCGCCTGCCCCGACCAGAACCTCGCTCACCATACTCGGCGGAAAGAGGCCGTGCGAGGAAATTCCGGGGTCGGCCTCGAGCCGGGCGGCGAGCGCCGCGGGGTCGGCGAGCTCGCCGCGGTAGTCGGCGATCACGCCGCCGTCGGGGCTGTGGGGCACATCGCGCAGCGCTACGTCCGGGCCGAGCCGGGCGAGGGTCGAGGCGAGGCCGAAGGCGATCAACTCCAGTGGCACCGGCGGCGTCAGCGCCTCGACCGGCTTGCTCGAGTCGGCGATCACGATGAAGCGGTCGGCCGCGGCGGCGACGATCTTCTCGCGCTGGTGGGCGGCTCCGCCGCCCTTGATCAGCCAGCCGCCGGGGTCGACCTGGTCGGCGCCGTCGATCGCGATGTCGAGCCGTTGCAGCGAGCTGAACTCCTCGACCGGGATGCCGAGCTCGCGCGCCTGCTGCTCGGTGGCGACCGAGGTGGCGACGCAGCGGATGTCGCTGACCCCGCGCCGCGCGATCGCCGGCAGCAGATGGGCGACCGTCGAGCCGGTGCCGAGGCCGACGGTCATCCCGTCCTCGACCAGCTGCGCCGCCGCTTCCGCCGCGGCCCGCTTCTCCTCGTCGGCTCCCATCGGCGGGGACTCTATGCTCGCGGGCGTGGACGCGCGGTTGTGGATCACCGGCAAGGGCGGCCAGCCGCGCTCTGTCGGGCTGGGGGAGCGGACCACCGTGGGACGCGACCCGGACGCGGACGTCTTCCTCGACGACGAGGCGGTCTCCTGGCACCACGCCGAGATCGCCCTGCGCGGCGGCGTCCTGATGGCGACCGACCTCGACAGTCGCAACGGCACGGCGCTCAACGGCGAGCCGCTCGACCGGCCGCGACGCCTGCGCGATGGCGACGTATTGACCGTCGCCGAGTACCGGCTTGAAGTGAACGACCCGGTCCCCGGCCGGGCGGGCGCGACCGTCGCGGCGCGCGAGCCGGCGGTCGAGCTGAGCGCCGAGGAGCGGGGCACGGCGGCGGCGCTCGTCGCGCCGTACCGCAGCGAGGGGGCGTTCGCCGGCCGTCCCGCCACCCGGGCCGAGCTGGCCGAGGCGCTGCATGTAAGCGAGCGCACCGCCCAGCGCCGCCTCGACGCCCTCGCCGCCAAGCTCGACGTCCCCGGCGACGCCGGCCGCGAGCGCCCGCGCCTGATCGCCGCGCGCGTGATCGAGCTCGGCCTCGACCGGCCCTCCTAAGCCACCCGGGATGCATCGAGCCCCAAATAGGGGTCCGATGCATCCCGCGTGACCCGGACCGGGCCAAACGTGGCCCGGTGGGGGGCGCGGATGTCGTTGGCGCGCACGCTTCGGCGGCGCAGGATCGGTGGCGCAGTCAAAGACCAACCGATCGAAAGGAATTGCCATGCGCCACCGATCGCTTCTCATCTCGTTCGTCGTCCTGCTGTCGCTTGCCGTGCCGGGTATCGCCGGCGCGGCCCACGCGCCGCGCGCCGTCGTCTTCTCCAAATCGACCACGCTCGAAGGAGTCGCCGAAGGCGGCCTCTACGCCGTTCGCGGCGGGCACCTCAACCAGCTGACCGGCAACCCCGCCGACACCGAACCGGCCTTCTCTCCCGACGGCCGCACGATCGCCTTTGTCCGCGACGGCGACCTCTACTCGGTCCGCCCCGACGGCTCCGGCCAGCGGCACCTGACCAGCGGCCCCGAGCTCGACTCGGCGCCGGTCGTCTCGCCCAACGGCCGCTTCGTCGTCTTCGAGCGCCGCGCCGCGGCGGACGGTCCGGCCGACCTCTACACCGTGAGGGTGCTGGGTGGCGGCCTGCACGCGCTGACCAGCGGGCCGGAGGACGACCACCAGGCCGCCTTCTCGCCCGACGGACACGTGATCGCCTTCGCGCGCGACAGCGCGGCGGGTGAAGGCACGAGCGAGGACATCTACTCGATCCACCCCTCGGGACGCGGGCTCGCCCGCCTCACGCACACGGGCGCCGTCGACGAGTTCGAGCCGCGCTACTTTGCCGCCGGCATCGTCTTCAGCCGCGGTGAGAGCAGCCCGGGTCCGGCCGAATACGCCGACATCTACACGATGCGGCGCAACGGCAGCCGGGTCAGGTCGCTGGTCGCCGGCGTCGGCTCGGCCTACGTCGAAGACGTCGCGCCGAACGGTCACTCGGTCCTCTTCCGCCGCGACCTGGGCCTCTGGGTGAAGCCGATCGGGCACGGCCGCGCCCGCAAGCTGACCGACCTGCCCGACGGCTCGCGCACCAACGGCGTCTTCTCCTCGAACGGACGCCGGGTGGCCGCCTTCGTCGCAGTCGAAGACCAGCAGTCGCTGGTCGCGATCGATGCGCGGACGCGCCGTCAGACCCAGCTCGCGGAAGGCTTCGACGCCTCCGCAGAACACGGCATCGCCATCGGTCCGGTGATCGCATGGCAGCCGGCCCGGTAGGTCGGTGCTGAGCCCAGGCGCGACTCGGGGGTCGTCAGGCTAGGACGCAGGGAGGCCGAATAGCAGCGCTATTTGGCCGACCGAGGACAACGCCTGGCGGCCCCCGAGGCCGCCTGCGGCGGTATAACCGCCGCGTGGCTGAACCTGTCTCAATCGGCTCTACGCTCGCCGGCTACCGGCTCGACGCGCTGATCGCGCGGGGCGGGATGGGGGTCGTCTACCGGGCGACCCACCTGGCGCTCGACCGGCCGGTGGCGCTGAAGGTGATCGCCCGCCAGTACGCCGGCGACGACGCCTTCCGCGAGCGCTTCCTGCGCGAGTCCCGCCTCGCCGCGAAGCTCGACCACCCGGCCGTCGTCCCGGTCTACGACGCGCGCGAGGAGGACGGCGAGCTGATCGTCGCGATGCGCCTGGTCGGGGGCGGCGACCTGAAGAAGCGGATCCGCGAGCAGGGGCCGCTGCCGCCGGCCGAGGCGGTCGCCCTGCTCGACCAGGTCGCCGGCGCGCTCGACGCCGCCCACGCCGCGGGCATCGTCCACCGCGACGTCAAGCCGCACAACATCCTGCTCGAGGGCGAGCGTGCCTACCTGACCGACTTCGGCCTCGCCAAGGCGCTCGGCGACAGCGGCGTGCTCAGCGGCGCCTCGATCGTCGGCACGGTCGAATACATGTCGCCCGAGCAGTGGCGCGGCGAGCGGATCGGCCCGGCGGCCGACGTCTACTCGCTCGGCTGCGTGCTCTACGAGTGCCTGACCGGCGTCGTCCCCTACGCCCGCCGTGAGGGCGACGCCGAGGCCGAGATGCCTCGCGGCCTCGACCGAGTGATCGAACGCGCTGTCGCCAAGAGCCCGGCCGACCGCTACGCAACGGCGGGCGAGCTGATCGGGGCGGCGCGCGCCCATGTCGACGCTCCGCAGGCGCCTACCCAGGTTCTCTCGGGGTCGGCCGGCCACCCGGCCGGGCGTGCCGTCGCCAATGCACCCACATGGGCCTACCTCCGACGCCACATCCGCTGGCTGGCGGCACTGGGGGTGGGAGCTGTGGCGGTGGTCGTGGCGGCGATCCTGCTGCTCGGAGGTGGTGGGCCCTCCGTCTCCTCGCCGATCGATGTCGGCCGGCCGCCGCTGCGGCTCGCCGTCGGGCAGGGATCGGTCTGGGCGACGAGCGCGCTGGACGGGACGCTGTCGCGGATCGATCCGCGGACGGGGCGCCTGCTTGGCGCGCCGCTGCACGTGGAGAAGGGGATCGCCGGTGTGGCGACCGGCGCCGGCTCGGTCTGGGTCTCCAGCCCGCGGCGCGGCGAGGTCCTGCAGGTCGATCCGGCGAGCGACGAGGTGGGCGCCCGGATCGAGGTCGGCGGCAGGCCGGGCGCGATCGTCTTCGGCGGCGGCCGGGTCTGGGTCGCCGACGACGAAGGCGGCGGCGTCACGGCAATCAACCCCCAGGGCGGCCGGGTCTTCAAGCGCGACATCTCGCCCCACGTCGCGCCCCTGCGGCTCGCCTACGGCGCCGGCGCCGTCTGGGTCAGCAGCGCCTCGACCGGCGCCGTGCGTCGCATCGACCCCGCCACCGCAACCGCGGGCCGCCCGATCCCGGTTGGCCGCGGCCCCGCCGGCGTCACCGTCGGCGGCGGCCTCGTCTGGGTAGCCGACAGCCGCTCCGACCAGGTCACCCGCGTCGACCCCGCCACCCGCACCCTGGTCGGCCTGCCGATCTCCGTAGGCGAACGCCCCGGCGGCATCGACGCCGGCACCGACTCCGTCTGGGTCGCCAACTCAGCGGATAGCAGCGTCAATCGCATCGACATCGAGAGTGGCAAGCTCGTCGGGGACGCGATCGATGTCGGTCCTGGCCCAGGCGCAGTCGCCGTCGGCGCAGAAGCCGTCTGGGTCGCAGACAACGGCGACGGTACGGTCGTCCGCGTTCAACCCTGAGCGACCCTCTGAGTCGATAGGTTCCCGTCCATCGACCAGCTCTGCATCAACACGATCCGCACGCTGTCGATCGACGCGATCCAGAAGGCGAACTCGGGGCATCCGGGCACCCCGATGGCGATGGCGCCCGTCGCCTACACGCTCTGGCAGCGCTTCCTCCGCTTCGACCCGGCCGACCCGATCTGGCCGGGCCGCGACCGCTTCGTGCTCTCCGCCGGGCACGCCTCGATGCTGCTCTACGCGCTGCTCTACCTCGCCGAGGTGCAGGCGGTCGAACCCGACTACGAGGTGGTCGGCCGCCCGGCCGTCTCGCTGCAGGACATCGAAAGCTTTCGCCAGCTCGACTCGCGCGCCCCCGGCCACCCCGAGTACCGCTGGACCTCCGGCGTCGAGACGACCACCGGCCCGCTCGGCCAGGGCATCGCCACCTCGGTCGGCATGGCGATCGCCTCGAAGTGGCAGGGCGCCCGCTACGGCGCCGAGCTGTTCGACTTCGACGTCTACGCGATCGCCGGCGACGGCTGCCTGATGGAGGGCGTCTCCAACGAAGCCGCCTCGATCGCCGGCCACCTGAAGCTCGACAACCTCTGCTGGATCTACGACAACAACCACATCACGATCGACGGGAAAACGCGGCTCGCCTACGAGGACGACGTCGCCGCCCGCTTCATCGGCTACGGCTGGAACGTCACCCGGGTCGGCGACGCCAACGACATCGAGCTGCTGAGCCGCGGCTTCGAGGAGTTCAAGCGGGAGCAGGGGCGGCCGACGCTGATCATCGTCGACTCGCACATCGGCTACGGCTCGCCGCACAAGCAGGACACCGCCGCCGCGCACGGCGAGCCGCTCGGCGAGCAGGAGGTGCGCGAGACCAAGCGCGTCTACGGCTGGCCCGAGGACGCCCAGTTCCTCGTCCCCGACGGGGTCAAGGAGCACTTTGCCGCCGGGGTCGGCAGGCGCGGCGCCGAGGCGCGCGCCGCCTGGGAGCAGGAGCTCGCCGCCTACGCCGAGCGCGAGCCCGCCCTCGCCGCCGAGATCGACGCGACCCAGCGGCGCGCCCTGCCCGACGGCTGGGACGCCGAGATCCCCAGCTTCGAGCCCGACGAGAAGGGCCTCGCGACGCGCAAGGCCTCCAACAAGGTCGAGAACGCGATCGCCGCCCGCGTGCCGTGGTTGCTCGCCGGCTCCGCCGACCTCACCGACTCGACCTCGGTCCGCCTCGGCGTCGACGGCGCGGTCGACTTCGAGCCCGGCGCCTACGACGGCCGCCAGCTCCACTTCGGCATCCGCGAGCACGAGGCGGCGGCGATCTCCAACGGCCTGGCGCTCTCCAAGCTGCGGCCACTCTGGTCGACCTACCTGACCTTCTCCGACTACGCGCGGCCGGCGATCCGCCTCTCGGCGCTGATGGAGCTGCCGGTGATCCATGTCTTCACTCACGACTCGATCGGCCTCGGCGAGGACGGCCCGACCCACCAGCCGGTCGAGCAGCTCGCCTCGCTGCGCGCCGTCCCCGGGCTCGATGTGATCCGCCCCGCCGACGCCAACGAGGTCGCCGAGGCCTGGCGGGTGGCGATCGACCGCACCCACCAGCCGGTCGCGCTCGTGCTGACGCGCCAGAACGTGCCCGTCCTCGACCGCTCGCGGTACGGCTCGGCCGAGGGGCTGCGGCGCGGCGGCTACGTGCTCGCCGACGCCGAGGGCGGCGCGCCCGAGCTGATCCTGATCGGCACCGGCAGCGAGGTCGCCCTGGCGCTCGCCGCGCACGAGGAGCTGGCCGCCGAAGGCGTCCGCTCGCGCGTCGTCAGCCTGCCCTGCTGGGAGCTCTTCGACCGCCAGGACCAGGCCTACCGCGACGAGGTCCTGCCGCCGCAGGTCACCGCGCGCGTCTCGGTCGAGGAGGCCTCGACGCTCGGCTGGGACCACTACGTCGGCCCCGACGGCGAGCGGGTCGGGATGCACACCTTCGGCAGCTCGGCGCCGCTAAAGGATGTGCAGACGAAGTTCGGCTTCACCCCGGACAAGGTCGCCGAGGCGGCCCGCCGGGTATTGGACCGTGCGAAGGTGAAGTAGAGATGAAACGACTGCGAAAGGACGAGCCGTGAAGGCGACCGAGAAGCTGCACGACCTGGGCCAGA
>DATFMX010000091.1:0-27431 GCA_035266685.1 Solirubrobacterales bacterium | reverse complement strand
TCCGTCGCGGGGGCGAGTTGACCGGCCTCAGCCGCGCTGGGCGAGGAACGAGATCGAGCTGCCGGGTTGCGCGCAGCTGACCGCTACGCCGCGTTCGCCGGCGGCGCCGAGGCAGCGGTAGTCGCCGTGAACGGTGCAGGAGAAGCGCGACGCGCCTGCTGGGCCCGAGCAGGCGGGCTTGTTCGCCCACTCCGCGACGACGCCGCGGCCGACGTCGCAGCCGACGCCGGTCACCCGCAGCCGTTCGGTTCCCGCGACCGTGGTGTTCCCGCAGCTCCGGACCGAGGAGCCCGGCGGCGCGCTCGGGGTCGTCGCTCTGGCCGTCGGTTCGCCGCCGCTCGACTCGCCCGAGTCGCCGGAGGAGCCGCAGCCTCCGATCGCCGCCGCGCACAGGGCGGTGGCGAGGGCAAGCCGTGTCGGGCCGAACATGCTCCCCAATCTATCGGGGCGCGGTAGAGGTTCGATTCGCATAGCGGTCGAAACCTCGACCGCGGGCCGTTCGGGGGTGAACTACTTGCGCCCCGCCTTCGTCTCGCCCTGGCCGCGCGGGGCCGCCGTCGACAGGTGCCCGCAGACGGGGCAGTCCGGCTCCGGCACGACGGGCTCGCGTTCGACCTCCATCGTGCGCAGATCGTAGATGTGGCCGACCCCCTGGGTCGAGGGCTCGGCCAGGCCGGTCAGGTGGTGCATCACATCGAGCCCGACCTGGCCGCCGATCAGCCCACACGCCGGTCCCAGCGTCGCCGCCGGCGACGCTTTGGCGCGGCGCTGCTCGATCGCGACGTCGAACATCGGGTAGCTGCGCCGGTACGCGGCCACCTGGCAGGCGAAGCAGCCGGTCACGCCCGGCACGTACAGCGGCCCGACCCGCGCGATCGGCGGGAAGTGGCTCATCGTGATGTAGGGGATCTCGGCGGCGAAGCAGGCGCCGTTGCACCACTGCTCGATTTCGTGGGCGGGCCAGTCGGCCGCGTCGATCACCAGGTCGTAGCCCTCGATCAGCGAGGTGATCGCCGCTTCGCCGTCGACTTTCTCGGGCAGCGTCTCCAGGCGCATGCGCGAGTTGAAGCCGCCGAGCCGTTCCGCCGCGACCTCGACCTTGAGCCGGCCGATGTCGGCCTCGCTGTAGAGGACCTGGCGGTTGAGGTTGCTCTCCTCGACCCGGTCGCCGTCGACCAGCAGCATCTCGCCGATGCCGCAGCAGGCCAGCGAGAGCGCCGACCAGCCGCCCAGGCCGCCGACCCCGAGGACGACGAGGCGGGCGCTTTCCAGCCGCGCCTGGCACTGCGAGGGCGGCGGGCCGGCGGTGATGTCGGAGAAGTAGCGGATCTGGCGATCGAAGCGCTCGATCGTCGCCGCCGGGATCAGGTCGTCGTCGGCCGCGTCCTCGACCAGGCCGAGCTCCTCGAGCTGCGCCAGCAGATCGTCCACGGCGTCTGTGCCGAAACGCTCCACCAGCGCCCCGCGGTCGCGAGAGCCGTCGAGCGCGGCGAGCAGGTCGCGGCCGTCGCGGTCGGGGTTCTCGATCTGCACATCGGCGCCGGCGCTGGGGCGCATCAGGTACAGGTCGCCGTTCGGCGCTTCGATCTGCTCGGTCGTGCGCTTGATCCTCGGTCTGTTCATCTTCTGCCTTCCCTTTGTGATCCCGGGGGTTGACCGCCTGATTGCTTTAATGAGTTTCAGCAGTAATCCCGAGGAAAACTGCACGGAAGGGTCCGCTACCGGTACTAGGCTGGTACGCACCCAGGAAAGCACAGCTACGAACGGAGGGTTGGCATGGGCAAGCTGGACGGGAAGAAGCTGAAGCAGGTCATCGACCCGACACTTGCGAAAGTGTTCACCCACCCGCTGCGCGGGCATGTCTGGGTGACACTGTTCGAACGCGGTGTCGTAAGCCCGACCGAAATCGCCAACGAACTCGAAATCGAGACCTCCGAAGTCAGCTATCACTTCCGCAAGCTGCGCGGGAAGGGGCTGATCCGTCTCATACGCACCGTGCAGAGGCGCGGTTTCGACGAGCACTTCTACGAGCCGATCGCCCCGGGCCTCGATTTCGACGACAAGGAGTGGATGCGGGTGCCACGGGGGATCCGCTCCAGCTTCAGCGGAGATCTGCTTCGCCGGATCACGAGCTCCTTTGCCCATTCCCTCGCCGCCGGGGTGTTCGACGCTCGCAACAGGCACCTGAGCCGCACCTGGCTGAGGCTCGACGAGCGTGGCTGGGGCGAACTGATGCGCCTGATGAAGGGAACCCTGGAGCGATTCCAGACGATTCAGGAGCGCTCCGCCGAGCGCTGCAAGGACTCGGCGGAGGAGCCGATCTCGGTCGAGGTGGTCATGGCCTCCTTCGAGACGGCGGCGAGCATCGCCGAGCGTCAGGCCGGCGACACCGACGAGCTCTAGCTCCGCCCGCCCAGCTCGCGCGCCCGCGTGAAGACTTCGTCGAGCATCGGCTCGGTCAGGCGGCCGGTGAACGTGTTCTGCTGGCTCGGGTGGTAGCAGCCGAGCAGCTTCCATCGGCCGACGTCGGCTTCGGCGCCGTGCCCGAAGCGCGGCTTTGGCTTCGGCACGGCCTCGCCCAGCGCCCGCAGGGCCCGCAGCGATCCATCCCAGGCGAAGGAGCCGAGCGCGACGATCGTCCGGCAGCGGTCGAGCAGAGCGAGCTCGCGTTGCAGGTACGGCAGACAGTTGTCGCGCTCGGCCGGCGCCGGGCGGTTCGCCGGCGGGGCGCAGCGGACGACGGCGGTGACGTAGGCGCCGCGCAGGCGCAGGCCGTCCCCGCGGTCCGTCGCCTCGGCCTGGCTCGCGTAGCCGGCGCGGTGCAGGGCGGCATAGAGCCAGTCCCCCGAGCGGTCCCCGGTGAACATGCGGCCGGTGCGGTTGGCGCCGTGCGCCGCCGGCGCCAATCCGACGATCGCGAGCCGCGCCGTCGGGTCGCCGAAGCCGGCGACGGGCCGCGCCCAGTAGTCCTGGCCCTGGAAACGGCGCGGCGGCTCCGCGGCGCTCGCCTCGCGCCACTCGACCAGGCGCCGGCAGCGGCGGCAGCCGTGGACCTCGGCTTCGAGTCCGCGAAGGGAGTCGCCCGCGGCTGCGCTCTGTGCCCTGGACCCCATTGGGCCGGAACTGAATCATGTGGAGCCCCGCCGTGGCTGACGGCGGGCGGCGCTCCGAGAAGTTGAGTTCTCTGCCTGAGCGTTAGCCGACCTTGTGGATCGAAAGCATTGGCACGACCGACTCCGAAGCGGCAATCTTCATCTACTTCACCCCCTCCATGACCCTTTGTCCTCTGCTCTCCCCGCGCTCAATGAGCGCTGACCACCGACCGTGCGATTGCTGGAAAAAGTTCCACTATTTCCCACATAGGAAGCAAATAGTCTGAATATGGGCTGGAAAACCGGCTTTGTGTTCAATAGGATGGAGTGGTTAAGCCACCCAGCAACGATCGGAGGAGTCGCTTTGCCCGCAAACAGCAAAACCCCCAAACGCAGCAAAAGAGGCAAGAAGGCCAAGAGCAAACGAGGCGTGAACCAGGCGCTGGTCAAATCACTGGCGCACGAACTGCGCGCCGAGATCCTGGCGATCCTCAATGAACGGATGGCCAGCCCCAACGAGCTGGCGAAGGAGCTCGGCGAAGGCCTCAGCCAGGTCAGCTACCACGTCAAAGTCCTCAAGGACTACGAAGTCATCCGCCTGGTGAAAACCGAGCCGCGCCGCGGTGCGGTCGAGCACTACTACCGCGCCACCTCGCGTGCGTTCCTGACGGACCGCGATTGGCACGAGCTGCCCAAATCGGCACGCGAGGGCATGAGTGCGGACCTCTTCCAGATGGTCCTCGACGATGTCGTGGCCTCGCTCGAGGAGGAAAAGTTCGACGAGCGCGAGGATCGGCACATGAGCTGGACGCCGATGGTCGTCGACGAGCAGGGCTGGGACGAAATCAATGTGGTGCTGGCCGACGCGCTGAAGGGCGTGTTGAAAGCACAGTCCTCGGCTGTTAAACGGCTCGCCAAGTCGAAGGAGGACGGCATCAACATGTCAGTCGCGATCCTCGGCTACGAGGTGCCTGAGAAAGCCGCCAAAAAAGCGCCGAAACGCAAAGCCAAAGCCTCGGGCAAAAAAGCGAAAGCCAAAGGCAAGGCGAAGAAGAAATAGCCATTGGCCGGCATCGCCGGCACCCACAGCCCATAGGCTCACGAGCCGGTGGGCTCCGAATCGTCAGCAGGTGGCTTGGACGGCGGGCGCGGCTTCGGCCGCGCCGCCGTCCTAATCGCGCTTCTTGCTGTCATCGCGTCGCTGCCGACCGTGACCGGTTGCGGCGGGAGCGGCCACGGCGCCGAGACCGATCCCGAAAAGGGAGCGGACGCGGCGATCCTCAACGCGGCGCTGAGCCGGGAGCTGACCCTGCGCGGCGTCTACGCCCGGGGGCGTAGCTACCTGAACGGCGCGTGGCGCTCGGCGGCTCGCCGGCTGCGCGCCGAGGAGGGGCAGTACGTCGATGATGTGACCAAGGCGATCCGCGGCCTCGGCGGCGAGAGCGAAGGCGAAGCCGAAGAAGTCGACCTTGCCCAGGCGAGGGGCCGGGCCGGCTACCTCGCCCTCGTCACTGCGCTCGAGACCGACGCGCGCGAATTCTACATCGACAAGGCGGCGCAGCTGAACACGGCTGCGCCGCGCACCCTCGACGCCTGGCTCGCCGCCGGGCACGGGCAGCACCTCGGCGTGCTGCCGCCCGGTGGGGGATGATCCCGGCGTGACCGGCCCCCTCTACGCGATCGGCCGCTTCTGCTCACGGCACCACTGGCCGGTGATCGCGGTCTGGCTGATCGCGGTCGTCGCGCTGGTCGGCTTCAGCGCCGCCGCCGGCAGCCAGACGAGCGAAAACCTCACCCTGCCCGGCACCGGCTCGACCAAGGCGACCGAACTGCTGGAAGAGAACCTGCCGAAGCAGGCCTACGGGTCCAACCCGATGGCGTTCGAGGCGCCGCGCGGCACGCTCGATCAGCCGAAGTACAGCGCCGCGATTGCCGAAACGACGAAGCAGCTGACGGCGATCGGCGGCGTCAACTCGGCGGTCGATCCGCTCGGCGCGCAGGGCAAGGGCCTGGTCAGCGGCGGCGGGACGATCGCCTACACGCCGGTGTTTCTCGGGATCAGCCCCGGCAACCTGACCGAGAGCAAGGCCCAGCAGATCCTCGACGCCGGCAAGCCGGCCGAAGCGGCCGGGCTCGAGGTCTCGATCGGCGGCTACGTCGGCCAGCAGCTCTCCAAACCGGCGACCGAGCAGAGCGAGGCGATCGGGATCGCCGCCGCGATCGTGATCCTGCTCTTCGCCTTCGGCACGGTGACCGCGATGGCGATGCCGATCCTCTCGGCGATGCTCGGCCTCGTCTGCTCGCTCTCGATCATCCGCCTGCTCGAGCACGTGGTCGAAGTCCCGGGCGTCTCGCTGACCCTGGCGACGATGATCGGCCTCGGCGTCGGCATCGACTACGCGCTGTTCATCGTCACCAGGCACAAACTCCAGCTTCGCGAAGGCATGGATGTGCGCGAGTCGGTCGCCCGCGCCACGGCGACCGCCGGCGGAGCCGTCGTCTTCGCCGGCTTCACCGTGGTGATCGCGCTCTGCTCGCTCGCCTTCGCCGGGATCCCGCTCGTCGCCACGCTCGGCTTCACGGCCGCGATCGCCGTCGTCACCGCGGTCTGCGCGGCGACCACCCTGCTGCCGGCGATGCTCGGGGCGCTGGGGCCGCGGATCGACTCGTTGCGCGTCAAGCTCGGCAAGACCCACCCCGACGACAAGAAGCCGCACGGCTGGCGGCGCTGGGCCGAGGGGGTCTCGAGGCGTCCCTGGCGCTCCGCGATCGCCGCGCTGGCGGTCCTGGTCGTCCTCGCCCTGCCGGTGACCCAGCTCGAACTGGGGCAGAACGACATCGGCGCGCTGCCCAAGGACACGACGTCGCGCCAGAACTACGACGCGCTCGCCGAAGGCTTCGGCCCCGGCCTGATCGGGCCGCTCCTGATCGCCTCCGAATTCGACACGCCGCAGGACGCGAAGGCGGCGCTGCCGGGCCTGCAGAAGGCGATCGGCGGCGCCGCCGACGTCGCTCAGGTCGGCCCGCCGACCCTCGACGAACGGGGGACCGTCGCCGTCTTCACCGTGATCTCGAAGTCCGCTCCCTGGGACGGCTCGACCATCGACCTGGTCGAAAACCTGCGCGACACGGCCATACCCAGGGCGATGGCGGGGGTCGCCGGAGCGGCCTACGTCGGCGGCCAGACCGCCGGCTACATCGACCTGGCGACGCAGATCGGCGACAAGCTGCCGCTGATGATCGCGATCGTCGTCGCGCTCAGCTTCGTCGTCCTGCTGCTCGCCTTCCGCTCGCTGCTGGTGCCGCTCAAGGCGGCGGCGATGAACCTGCTCTCGGTCGCCGCGGCGTACGGCGTCGTGACCGCGGTCTTCCAGCTCGGCTGGGGCGCCTCGCTGATCGGGCTCGACGAATCGATCCCGATCGTCAGCTTCGTGCCGCTGCTGATGTTCGCGATCCTCTTCGGGCTCTCGATGGACTACGAGGTCTTCCTGCTGACCCAGATGCACGAGCACTACGAGGAGAACGGCGACGAGCGCCGGGCGGTCGTCGAAGGGCTGGCCAACACGGGCCGCGTGATCACCTCCGCCGCGGCGATCATGGTCTGCGTCTTCGCCAGCTTCGTGCTCAACGGCGACCCGGTGGTCAAGGAGTTCGGCGTCGGGCTGGCCGTCGCGATCGCGATCGACTCGACCCTGGTCCGCTGCCTGCTCGTCCCAGCGGTGATGGTGCTGCTCGGCAGGCGCGCCTGGTGGCTGCCCGGCTGGATCGGCCGCTTCGTGCCGCACATCAGCATCGAGGGCGAGGCCTACTTCGCCGAGCGCGACGCCGAGGCCCGCGCGGCCAAGGCCGATGTTCCCGCTTAACCTCGCCAACACGCTGACCCTGCTGCGGATCCTCGCGGTGCCGGTCGTCGTCGTGGCGCTGCTGGGGGAGACGCCGAACGGGGACGCGCTCGCCGCCGCCGTCTTCGCCCTGGCGGCGGCCACCGACGGCCTCGACGGCTACTTCGCCCGCTCGCGCGACGCGATCACGACCTTCGGCAAGCTGATGGACCCGCTCGCCGACAAGCTCCTGATCACCGCGGCGCTGATCTCGCTGGTCTCGCTGGGCCGCCTGCAGGCCTGGGTGGCGATGGTGATCATCGCGCGCGAGATCGCGGTCACCGGCCTGCGGGCGATCGCCGCCGAGCGCGGCGTCGTGATCGCCGCCAGCTGGATGGGGAAGGTGAAGACGGTGCTGCAGATCGCCGCCGTGATCGCGCTGATCGCCGCCGACCCGGCGCCGGTCTGGGCCGACGTCCTCGTCTACCTGGCGGTCGCAGCGACCGTGATCAGCGGCGCCGACTACTTCCTCGGACTGCGCAAGCGGCTCGAGCAAGCCCGCAAAGCCGCCGATGGGCCGAAAAGCCACGAAATAGGTGGGTTTTAGGCCCGTCGGCCCTTAGCTGGCTGGTGCCTCTAGCCACTCTCGCATCGTCGTGTGGCGGCGCTGGTGCTCGCCGCTCGTCAGCTCCTCGCGCAGGTCTTCGAGCTTGCCGTAGCGCTCGGCGACGACGTTGTGGCGGTGGATCGTCTCCAGGTTCTCCTGGCGGGCCATCACGAAGGCGTCGCCCGGCAGGTCGGGGTAGTCGGCGGCGACCCGGCGCACCATCTCGCGCACGCAGTCCTCGACGAAGCGCGGCTGGGCGTGCGCCTTGGCGACCACGGCGAGCTCGTCGGGCCGCTTCATCAACTCGTAGATCTCCGAGCTCATCGACTGCTCGACGATGCGCACCATCTCCGGCGCGTCGATCCAGGCCGGACCGCCCTCGGGGCAGCCGATGTGCAGGGTGCCGATGCCGCGCTGGTTGTGGGTGGCG
Source organism: Solirubrobacterales bacterium (assembly GCA_035266685.1). Taxonomy (GTDB): domain Bacteria; phylum Actinomycetota; class Thermoleophilia; order Solirubrobacterales; family 70-9; genus VRUE01. The sequence continues at coordinate 19,481 of DATFMX010000091.1, read as the reverse complement.
ATCGGGACCGCCTCGATCGCCGCCTCGATCTGCTCGGCGTCGAAGCCGCGCTCGGCGAGCCGTTCGCGGGCCAGCCCGCCGACCATCTCCTGCGCGCAGGGGCAGGCGGTCATCCCCTGCGCCTGCACGCCGGTCAGCGTCCGCGTGCCGCGCAGCGAGTCGACCGCGGTGCCGAAGAGGACGTAGATCTCCTGCGTGCGCTGTCCGCTGGCGGGGGTCTCGACGGTCTCGGGGTAGCGGGCTGTCACCGACACCGCGGCCCGCAGGCCGCCCTGGCGCTCGCGCACGCGCTGGGCGATGTGGGCGGCGAGCACCTCGGCGCGGAACGCCTCGCCGAGCACGACCTCGTCGATCGCCTCGCCGACCACTTCTTCGAAGCGCGACATGTGGACGCCGGCCTGGCGTGGGTTGAGGTCGACGAAGCACTCGAAGTCGGCGCTGTAGAGGTTCTCTTCGCCGTTCGCCTTGACCCGGATCACCTTCTCGACTCCGGTGACGCCGACCCGCGAGAGGCTCACCTGGGTGGCCGGCGTCCCCGACTGCACATCGGGCGCGGCGGTCGAGGGCGGCGCGGTCGAGCGGCTTGCCATGGCAGGGGGAAGCCTAGGCCATTCGAGTCCTATACTTCGCGAGGCCGGAGCGTTGGGGCCGGTCCCCGGGGAGGGGAACAGGGTTGCATTGGAGGCAGTGACATCGAGCCGTTGGAGACGGTCCCGCAGGGGCTGAATCAGGATTCGGGCGAGCAGCCGGTGGGGCCGCAGGAGCTCCAGGCGCTGGTGGCGCTCGGACGCGAGCGGGGCTACCTGACCTTCGAGCAGATCGCCTCGACACTGGAGGAGGTCGAGGTGACCAAGGAGCAGGTCGCCGGCCTGCACGCCCATCTGGTCGAGAACGGCGTCGAAGTGATCTCCGAGGACGGCGTCAGCGCTTACAAGGAACAGCGCGCCGAGGCGGCCAACGGGGCCGGCGCCGCGCGCAAGCAGGAGCTCGACCTGACGGTCGAACCGAGCCTCGACTCGCTGCGCCTCTACCTGCGCTCGATCGGGCGCGTCGACCTGCTCACCGCGGCCCAGGAGGTCGAACTGGCGAAGCGGATCGAGCGCGGCGACATGATCGCCAAGCGGCAGATGGTCGAGGCCAACCTGCGCCTCGTCGTCTCGATCGCGAAAGGCTATCTGGGGCGCGGGCTGAGCTTCCTCGACCTGATCCAGGAGGGCTCGCTGGGGTTGATCCGGGCGGTCGAGAAGTTCGACTACCGGCGCGGCTACAAGTTCTCCACCTACGCGACCTGGTGGATCCGCCAGGCGGTGACGCGGGCGATCGCCGACAAGGCGCGGACGATCCGCATCCCCGTACACATGGTCGAGAAGCTCAACCGGGTCGCGCATGTCGAGCGCCAGCTGGTGCAGAAATACGGCCGCGAGCCCGAGCCGGCGGAGATCGCCGAGGAGCTGCGCTGGCCGCTCGGGGAAGTGCGTGAGATCCTCCGCGTCGCCCAGCTGCCGGTCTCGCTGGAGAAACCGGTTGGCGACGAGGACGACTCCGAGCTCGGCGATTTCGTCGCCGACGACACGGTCGCCGAGCCCTTCGAAGAGGCGAGCGAACATCTGCAGAAGGAAGGGGTGCGGCGGGCGCTCGACTCGCTGCCGGACCGCGAGCGGCAGGTGATCGAGCTGCGCTACGGCCTCACCGGGATGGAGCCGCTGACGCTCGAGGAGGTCGGCAACACCTTTGGCGTGACCCGCGAGCGCATCCGTCAGATCGAGAACAACACGCTGAAGAAACTGCAGCACCTGCCGGAGGCGCAGATGCTCCGCGAAGCAAGCTGACCTGACGGCCCGGGACGCCGTCAGACTGAGATACTTCTGTCGTGCCTTCCGGTGACAAGTTCTACTCGCGCATGTCACAGATGATTGGTGCGACGGGGTTGCGCTGGATGGGCAAGCTGAATGTGCCGCTCTACCGCGTCTCGGGCGGGCGGCTGATGGGCAAGGTCAACGAGGCGCCGGTGTTGCTGCTGACGACCACGGGGCGCAAATCGGGCCAGCAGCGCACGGCGCCCGTCGTCTACCTGGCCGACGGCGAGAGCTACGTCGTGATCGGCTCCAACGCCGGCCACAGCCGCACGCCGGCCTGGTCGCTCAACCTCAAGGCGACGCCGGAGGCGGAGGTCGAGGTCGGGCGCAGGCGAGTGCCGGTCCGGGCCCGCGTCGCCGAGGGCGAGGAGCGCGCCGACCTCTGGCGACGCCACAACGTGCAGTACTCCGGCTTCGACGAATACGAGGCGCGGACCGACCGCGACATCGCGCTCTTCGTCCTGGAGCCCCTCGCAAAATGATGGTGCCGCGCTGATGGCCGCCCCGCACCCCTTCCGTCTCGCCGCCGAGAACAAGGATCTGGAGGCGATGACCGATGTCCTGCGCGAGGACGTCGTCCTGCACAGTCCGATCCTCTTCCGCGGCTTCGAGGGCCGCGAGATCGTGCTCGGCGTGCTCACCCATGTCGTCGCCACCCTGGAGGACTTCCGCTACACCGACGAGCTGGCGGAGGGCGACACCGTCGCCCTGCGCTTCAAGGCCCGCGTCGGCGACCGCGAGCTCGAGGGCATCGACTTCCTCGAGCTGGACGCCGACGGCAAGGTCGCCGAGCTGACCGTCTTCATGCGCCCGATGTCGGCCCTCAAGGCCTTCAACGAGCAGATGGCCACCCGCCTCGGCGTCGAGACATGAGCTGCCGATAAACTCGATCACCCTCCTGGGGGAGTGCCCGAGTGGTTAAAGGGGACTGGCTGTAAACCAGTTGGCTATGCCTACAGAGGTTCGAATCCTCTCTCCCCCATATGAGCCTTAGCCTCGACGGCCGGGTCTACGTCATCGCAGGGATCGGCGGTGGGCTCGGGCCTGTGGTGGCCGAGCGGCTTGCCGCGGCCGGGGCCACCGTCGCCGGGACGGATCGGGACCAGGGGCGGTTGGACGAACTGGGGGAGGGGCTCGGGCTTCCCGGTGAGCGCTGGGACGGACGGGCGGTCGATCTGCTGGACGAGGAGGCGACGCGGGGCTGGTGCGCGGCGCTGCTCGGGCGCTTCGGGCGGGTCGACGGGCTGCTGCACCTGGTCGGCGGCTGGCGCGGTGGGCAGCCGCTGCACGAGGCGCCGCTCGCCGACTGGGACCTCCTGCACGAGCTGTTGATCCGCACCGTGCAGCACACGACGCGCGCCTTTCACGACGCCCTGCTCGCCGGCCCGCAGGGCCGCTTCGTCCTCGTCTCCGCCAAGCAGGCGCAGGCGCCCTCGAACGGCAATGCCGCCTATGCCGCCGCCAAGGCCGCGGCGGAGGCCTGGACGCTGGCGCTCGCCGACGGCTTCGCCGGCGCCGCCGCGACCGCGAACATCGTCGTCGTCGACGCGATCCTCACCGCGCGCATGCGCGAGCAGAACCCCGAGGGCGACTTCTCCTCCTTCACCCCCACCGAGCACCTCGCCGAGGCGATCGCCTTCCTCTGCTCCGACGCGGCAGCGGAGATGAACGGGCAGCGCCTCACGCTCGCCTCCTGACTCTCGCCTTAGGCATACCATTGCCGCGATGAGCGGCAAAAAGGGCTCCAAATCCGCCGAGAGCGAGATGACGATCCACGAGCTGGCCGAGCGCACCGGGATGACGGTGCGCAACATCCGCGCGCACCAGACCCGGGGCCTGTTGCCGCCGCCGACCGTCCGCGGGCGCACCGGCTACTACGGCCCGGAGCATGTCGCGCGGATCGAGCTGACCCGCGAGATGCAGGCGGACGGGCTCAACCTGGAGGCGATCCGGCGCGTGCTCGACAGCGGCGACGGCTCGGCCTCCGCGATCTTCGACTTCACCCGCGCCCTGCGCGCCCCCTTCGAAGACGAGGCGCCGGAGATCGTCGAGGCCGACGAGCTGGCCGCGATCTGGTCTGAAGCGGGGGACGCAAAACTGCGCCGCCGGGCCGAAAAGCTCGGCATCTTCCGCGCCCTGCCCGACGGCCGGATCGAGGTGATCAGCCCGCAGCTTCTGCGCGCCGCCGCCGAACTGGCCGAGCTCGGCATCGGCGTGGACGGGGCTCTGAAAACCGCCGAGAAGCTGCGCCGCCATGCCGACGGCGTCGCTCGCGCCTTCGTCGACCTCTTCGTCACGGAGGTCTGGCAGCCGTTCGACCGCGCCGGCCGGCCGGAGGGCGAATGGCCCTGGATGAGCGAGGCGCTCGAACGGATGCGCCCGCTCGCCGCCGGCGCCCTGCTGGCGACCTTTCAGATCGCGATGGGAGAAGCGGTCGAGAAGGAGGGCGAGCGCACGCTGCGGCTCGCCGCCCGTCCGAATAAGCGCTCCGGCAAACGCCGCAAACGCAGGGACTAGGCGAGAGCCGCGTCGTCCAGCTCGTCGCCGGCCGCCTCGCGGCCGGCATAGGCGAGGACGGCGAAATACATCAGCGAGGGGAGCAGCTCGCCGAGCTCCGCCGTCTCGCGTCTCTGCAGGCGCGTGTAGAGCACCGATTCGATTCCTCCCACCACCCCGGCGGCGGCGATCGCCGACGGGGGCTCCTCCAGGTCCTCCCTGACCAAAGCGTCGATGCAGGCGGCGTAGCGGTCGAGCATCTCGTCGCGCCGCCTCAGGCCCGCCGGGGTCGAAGCGCGCGCCTCGACGATCACCGCGCGCGCCTCCTTCGGCTCGTCGGCGACGAAGCCGAGCAGCCCGACGAGCCCGCCGCGCAGCTGGTCCCGCCAGCTCGGCCCCGCCTCGGCCATCCCCGCGTCGACCCGCCCCCGCATCCGTCCCGCCGCCGCGTCGAAGGCCGCGAGGAAGCAGTCTTCCTTGTCCTCGAACTGCTCGTAGAAGGTGGGCCGCGAGATCCCCGCCCGCGTGAGCACGTTCTGGACCGTGAGCGTGTTGTAGCCGATATCGACGCTCGCGTCGATCATCGCGGCCAGCAGCCGCTCGCGCTGAACCGCCTTGACGAGATCGGCCGGCAGCGTCCGCACGCCGGCCGGGAAGCGGCCGTCGGCCCTGGTCAGCAGCGCAAGCGCCTCACCCAATTCGGCATCGGACCAGCGGTCGCCGACCGCATCGGCCAGCTTCTCCCTGCTCAGCATTACCCTCTCCGGCGAGTTCTCCGTCATAAAGGAACCTACGCGTTTCTTTTAGAAAATGTGCAGGCAGCCGAAGGGTACCACAAAAGTTGCCGACGTGCGTCGGAAAATCGGCCATCCGGGGTATCCTTGGTCGATGCCGCCGAGAGGAAAAGCGGGAACTGGGGAGCAGGCGCCGAAGCACTCGGGCTCCCTGCGGCCGGCGCTGCCGCGCGAGTTCATCGCCCAGCACAAGCAGCGCCGCATCATGGACGCGTTGGCCGAGCTGACAGCCGAACAGGGCTACGAGGCGACCAAGATCTCCGACATCGTCAAGCGCGCCGGCGTCGCCCGCAAAACCCTCTACGACAACTTCGAGGGCAAGGAGGAGGTCTTCCTCGCCGCCTTTGACTCGGCTCGCGATGAGCTCACGCGCAGGGTCGAGGAAGGGGGCGCCAACGCCGAGGGCGATTGGCAGGAGCGGATCGAAGGCGGCCTGGCGGCCTTCCTGGGCTTCGTCGCCGAGCAGCCGACGGTCGCCCGGATGTGCATGATCGAGGCGCTCTCCGCCACCCCGACGGCGACCAAGCGCTACGAGGACGCCGTGGATGGCTTCGTCGAGCTGACCCGCAAGGCGTTGCCCGACGACGATCGGCTTCCCGACACGATCGCCGAGACGCTGGTCGGCGGGGTGTCCTGGATCGTCTACCAGCAGATCCGCCGCGGCGAGGCCGAGCGGGCTGAGGATCTGCTTCCCGAACTCAGCGAGTTCATGATGGCGCCGTACCTGGCCTCGGCCTGAGCGCCTGAGCGCCTGAGCAAAGCGCCGCACCGGCCCGGTCGGCCAGCGGGAAACACTCAGCGTTGGCAGACTTTAGTACTGCATGACGCAACTACCCCGCGGGCGGCACGGCCTTTCCCGCAAGTACATCGCCGAACACCAGCGCGCCCGATTGTTCGGCGCGGTCGCCGCCGTGCTCGACAGCAAGGGCTATGCGGGCACCACGGTCTCGGCCGTCGCCGGCGAGGCGGGGATCTCCAAGAGCGACTTCTACAACCAGTTCAAGAGCAAGGACGACTGCTTCCTCGCCGCCTATGACGCGGCCCTCGAGCGCCTGCGGGCGGATGTGCTGGTTGCGTGTGGCGCGCGCGAGGGCTGGGCCGAGAGCGTCTGCGCCGGTCTGGAGGCGGCGCTCGCCGCGCTGTCCGCGGCGCCCGCCGAGGCCAACCTGCTGCTGGTCGAGGGCCTCTGCGCCGGTCCTGACGTCTGCGCGCGCTTCCGTCGCGCCGTCGAGAGCTTCGTCCCCTATCTGCGCCAAGGCGCGCCGCCCACCGCGGGCACGGGCCCGGCGGCGCTGGCCACGGACGAGGCGGTCATCGGCGGGATCGCCTCGCTGATCGGTCGCCGGGTCCTGGCCGGCGAAGGCGCCCGCCTCAGCCAATTCTTCCCGGAACTTGCCGAATTTGCGCTCTCCCCGTACCTCGGCGTCGCCGAGGCGCGCCGGATAATCTCGGCTGGATGAGCGAAGCGAGCGCAGCGGCGGGGGATGCGACGAGCGAAGCGCGCCGGACGGCGGCCGAGGGCGTCTTCCCCTCGCAGGCCCTGAGCGGGGCGATCGAGGCCGGCTGGCTGAGCTCGGGCGAATACCGGATCCTGCCCGAGGCGATCCAGCCCGCCAGCGTCGACCTGCGCCTCGGCGACCACGCGTGGGCGCTGCGCTGCAGCTTCCTGCCCGACGTCGACTCGACGGTCGAGGAGAAGATCGAGGGGCTCGCCTTCCAGAAAGTCGACCTGCGCGACGGCGCCGTGCTGGAGCGCGACCGTCCCTACCTGGTGCCGCTGCTGGAGGAGCTGGCGCTGCCCGACGACGTCCGCGCCAAGGCGAACCCGAAGAGCTCGACCGGCCGCCTCGACGTCTTCACCCGGGTGCTCACCGACCGCCACCACCGCTTCGACGAGATCCGCCCCGGCTACCGCGGCAAGCTCTACCTCGAGGTGGTTCCGCGCTCCTTCGCGATCCAGGTGCGCAGCGGCCTCTCGCTCAACCAGCTGCGCCTGGCGCGCGGCGAGGTGCGCCTCGGCGACGCCGAGATCCGCGCTCTGCAGGACGAGTTCCCGCTGCTCTACCTCGACTCGCACGCCCTGCGCGAGTCCGAGCTGGCGCTCGCCGAGGGCCTCTTCCTCAGCGTCGACCTCTCCGGGCCGGGCGACCGGATCGTCGGCTACCGGGCGAAGAAGAACAGCCTGCCGATCGACCTCTCGCGGATTCGCGCCTACCGCTGGACCGACTACTGGGACCCCGTCTATCCCGAGCCGGGCGGGCGGATCGTGCTCGAGCCGGAGATCTTCTACCTGCTGCTCTCGGCCGAGGGTGTCTGCATCCCGCCGCAGATAGCCGCCGAGATGATGGCCTACGACCCGACGGCGGGCGAGCTGCGCACCCACTACGCCGGCTTCTTCGACCCGGGCTTCGGCTACGACCCGGCTGGCGGTCACCACGGCAGCCGCGCCGCGCTCGAGGTGCGGGCGCGCGACGTCTCGTTCATGGTCGAACACCGCCAGCCGGTCTGCAAGCTGGCGCTGGAGCGCACCAGCGCGCCGGCGGAGCGCCTCTACGGCGCGGACCTGGGCTCCAACTACCAGGGCCAGGTGACGATGCTGAGCAAGCACTTCGAGGAGCACTCCGGTGGGTGACCGCAGCTGGCGGGTGTATTTGGCCGGGGAGATCCACTCCGACTGGCGCGAGCGAATCGAAGCCGGAGCGCGCGACACCGGCCTGCCGGTCTCCTTCACGGCCCCGGTCACCGACCACGCCGCCTCCGACGACGCCGGGGTGGGGACGCTGGGCGAGGAGAGCGAGCCGTTCTGGCGCGACCACATGGGCGCCGGCGTCAACGCGATCCGCACGCAGACGCTGATCCGCGCCGCCGACGTCGTGATCGTCCGCTTCGGCGACAAGTACCGCCAGTGGAACGCCGCCTTCGACGCCGGCTACGCCGCCGCGCTGGGCAAGCCCTACGTCACCCTGCACGATCCCGAACTCGACCACGCCCTGAAGGAGGTCGACCGCGCCGCCCAGGGCACGGCCCGCACCCCCGAACAGGTAGTCGCGGCGCTGCGTTACGTAATCGAGGGCAAGCTGGCGTAGGCCGTCCGGTGAGCATCACCCTTCGTCCAAGAGGTCGAAGCTGCACTCCCTGGGGTCTTTGTCGTCCCTGAACCTGCGGAACCGCGCGCCGTGCCGGATCCTTCCCGCGGCTGCATGGTCGTAGCCCACTTCGATCACCAGCTCCGGCCGCAGCGCCACCCACTCGAGCTCGCGCTCGCCGGTCCAGCGGCTCGGCTCCGCCGTCCCGCTCTCGCCCGTCTCCAGCGGCGCCAGCAGCTTCGGCAGCGCCCGTTTTTCCGCCGCCTTGAAGCCGGAGATGTGGCCGACCGGCCGCAGCGTGTCGCCGTCGTAGAGGCCGAGGATCAGCGAGCCGACGGTGCCCTCCTCCTTGCCCGGCCGCCAGCCGAGCACCACGCAGTCGATCTCGCGCTCGCGCTTGACCTTCGCCATCCCCCTGCGCTTGCCGGGCTCATAGACGGCGTCGAGCTGCTTGGCCATCGTCCCCTCGGTGCGCCGCAGCCACTCCTCCGCCCGCGCCGGGTCGGGGCTGAGCTCGCTCGTCTCGACCCCGCTGCGCGCGGCCAGCGCCTCGAGCCGCGCGCGCCGCTCGCCGAACGGCGTCTTCAGCAGCGCCTCGTCCTCCTCGGCGAGCAGGTCGAAGGCGACGTAGTGGGCGGGGATCTCGCGCGAGAGCAGCGCGATCCGCGACTCGGCCGGGTGGATGCGCTGCTGCAGGGCGTCGAATTCGAGCTTGCCCTCGGCGTCGCGGATCACCAGCTCGCCGTCGAGCACGTAGCGCCCCGGCGCGAAGCTCAGCTCGGGGAAGTAGCGGGTCAGGTCCTTGGCGCCGCGCGACTGGATGTAGGCATGCCCGCCGTCGACGAAGACGATCGCGCGGAAGCCGTCGAGCTTCTGCTCGTAGGCCCACTGCTCGCCGCGCGGCAGCTCCTTGCGGGTCAGCGCGAGCTGCGGCTTGAGCGGCGGCGCGAGCGGCAGGGTCACGGGGCGGATGATGCCCGACGCGCCCGCGCCTCGCGCGGGTCGGGCACCGGAACCGCTGCCAGCAGAGTCTTCGTGTAGGGGTCCGACGGACGCTCGCAGACCTGGTCGGCCGGCCCCTGCTCGACGATCTTGCCGTCGTGCATCACCGCGATCCGGTCGGAGACATGGCGGACGACGCCGATGTCGTGGGCGACGAAGACGTAGGTGAGGCCGAACTCGTCCTGCAACTCGGCCAGCAGGTCGAGGATCTGGGCGCGGATCGAGACGTCGAGCGCGGAGACCGGCTCGTCGGCGATCACCAGCTTCGGCTCCAGCGCCAGCGCCCGCGCGATGCCGATCCGCTGACGCTGACCGCCGGAGAACTCGTGCGGGTAGCGCTGGTAGTGAGCGGTGGAGAGGCCGACCCGCTCGAGCAGCTCATGCACGCGCGCGCGCAGCGCGCGCCCCGACAGGACCCCCTGGATGCGCAGCGGCTCGCCGACGATCTGGCCGATCCGCTTGCGCGGGTTGAGCGAGGCGTAGGGGTCCTGGAAGACCATCTGCATCTGCGCGCGCAGTGGCCGCATCTGGCGCCGCGAGAGCCCGGCGATCTCGCGGCCGTCGAAGCGCACCGAGCCCGAGGTCGGCTCGAGCAGTTGCAGGATCGTGCGCGAGAGGGTCGACTTGCCGCTGCCCGACTCGCCCACCAGGCCGAGCGTCTCGCCGCGGGCGACGCTGAAGCTGACGCCGTCCACGGCGCGCACCCGGTCGACCTCGCGGTCGACCAGCAGGCCGCGCTTGACCGGGAAGTGCTTGACCAGGCCGCTCACCTCGAGCAGCGGCGCCGCGCCCTGGCTCGGCCGCAGCGGCGGCGCCTGGTCGAGCCGCACGACGGCGCCGAGCAGTTTGCGCGTGTAGGGGTCGCGCGGCGAGTAGAAGACCTCGTCGAGGCCGCCGCGCTCGACGATCCTGCCCTTGTGCATGACCAGCACCCGGTCGGCCATCTCGGCGACGACGCCGAAGTCGTGGGTGATCAGGATCGTCGCCAGGCCGCGTTCGCGGTTGAGCCGGCGCAGCAGATCGAGGATCTGCGCCTGGATCGTCACATCGAGCGCCGTCGTCGGCTCGTCGGCGATCAGGATCTCCGGCTCGAGCATCAGCGCCATCGCGATCAACGCCCGCTGGCGCATGCCGCCGGAGAGCTCGTACGGGTAGCGGCCGGCCTGGCGCTCGGGGCTCGGCAGCCCGACCGAGCCGAGCAGCTCGATCGCCCGCGCCCGCGCTTCGGCCCTGCTGACTTCGGGCCGGTGCGCCGGCATCGCCTCGGTCAGCTGCCTGCCGATCCGGTAGACCGGGTTGAACGACGTCATCGGGTCCTGGAAGACCATCCCGACCCGCTCCCCCCGCACCTGCTGCAGCTCGCGCTCGCCGGCCCCCACGAGCTCGGCGCCGCCGAGCCGGATCGACCCCTCGATCCGCGCGTTGGGCGAGCCGGTGAGCCCGACGATCGTCTGCGCGGTGACGCTCTTGCCCGAGCCCGACTCGCCGACGATCGCCAGCACCTCGCCCGGCGCGAGCTCGAAGGAGACGCCGTCGACCGCCTGCACGAGCCCGCCTTCGGTGACGAAGCCGACCCGCAGGTCACTGACGCTGAGCAGCGGCTCGCTCACCGCGCCGAGCTCCCGAGCTTGACCCGCGGGTCGAGGAAGGCGTAGAAGACGTCGACCAGGGCGTTGAAGAGGACGATGAAGAAGGCGCCGAAGAGGACCACGGCGATCACCGGCGGCAGGTCCTGGTTGATCAGCGATTCGAAGGTGTAGAGCCCGATGCCGTTGAGGTTGAAGACGTATTCGACGACGATCGCGCCGCCGAGCAGGGCGCCGAAGTCGAGGCCGAAGAGGGTGACGATCGGGACCAGCGAGTTGCGCAGCACGTGCCCCGTCATCACCTGCCGCGCCGAGAGGCCCTTGGCGCGCGCCGTGCGCACGTGATCCTCGCCGAGCGCGTCGAGCATGTTCGAGCGCAGCACCCGGCTGTAGAGGCCGATGTAGAGGATCGAGAGGGTCGTCCAGGGGAGGATCAGGTGGTAGGCCCACTGCAGCGGGTCTTCGCTCAGCGGCACGTAGCCGCCGGAGGGGAAGAGCCCGAGCTTGTAGGCGAGGTAGTTGAGGAAGACCGCCGCGAGCCAGAATTCCGGCACCGAGATCCCGGTCACCGAGACGACCGTCAGCAGGCGGTCGAGCCGGCCGCCGGGCTTGCGCGCCGAGAGGTAGCCGAAGAGGATCGCGAAGAACATCCAGATCACGGCCGCGCCGATGCAGAGGGAGAAGGTCGCGGGGACGCCCTCGAGAATCCGTTCGTCGACGTTTTCGCGGCCTTCGTAGGAGATCAGGTCGCCGCTGAAGACCTTGCGCATCATCGTCACGTACTGCTGCGGCAGCGGGTCGTTGAAGCCCCATTCCTCTTCGATGCCGGCGACCAGCGTCGGCGTCGCGTTCCTGCCGGCCATGTTCTGCGCGGGGTTCGAGTCGGGGATCACGTTGAAGATCAGGAAGACGATCACCGAGACGGCGAAGAGGACCAGCGCGGTCCCGACCAGCCGCCTGGCGATGAAGCGGCCCATCAGACCGCCGTCCCCTGCGGCTCGGGCGTCCCGGCGTGGGCCTCGAGCAGGACCTTGGACTTGGGATCGAGCGCGTCGCGCAGGCCCTCGCCGAAGACGTTCACCGAGAGCACCGTGAGCAGGATCATCGCGCCGGGGATCACGGTCAGCAGCGGCGCGGTGGTGATCAGCTCGAAGCCGCCGCCGATCATCGAGCCCCACGACGCGTTGGGCGGCTGCACGCCGACGCCGAGGAAGGAGAGGGTCGCCTCGAGCAGCATGTTGTTGGCGACGCCGAGGGCGAAGAAGACGATCAGGGTCGAGGCGAGGTTGGGCAGCAGCTCGCCGAACATCACCCGCAGCGGGCCGGCGCCCTGGGCGACCGCCGCCTCGACGAACTCCTGCTCGCGCAGCGACAGCACCTGGCCGCGGATCGGCCGGGCGAGGTACGGGGTGTAGACGAAGCCGATGATCAGGATCGGGATCCAGATCGAGCTGCCGGAGAGGTGCAGCGGCCCGATCCGCAGGCCGCCGACCGCGAGCGCCAGGCCGAGCGCGATCGCCAGCAGCGTCACCGGGAACGACCAGACGACGTCGAGCGTGCGTGAGATCACCGCGTCGGCCCAGCCCCGGTAGTAGCCGGCGAGCAGTCCCAGGACCGTCGCGATCAGCGTCGCGAGCAGCGTCGCGCCGAAGCCGATCAGCAGCGAGATCCGCCCCCCGTACATCAGCCGCACCATCTCGTCGCGGCCGAGGGTCCCGTCGGCGCCGAGGAAGAACCTGCCGCCGGCGCCGAACCAGAGCGGGCCGACCGGCTTGCCTTCCGGGTTGACGACTTCACGCAGCTCGTCGCCGACCCTCACCTTCTCCAGCGTGTGGTTGGCGTTCGGCGTCGTGTGGGCGACGTCGCTCGCCCACAGGGGCGCCGCGAGGACGAAGACGAGGATCGCGACGAAGAGGCCGGCCGCGGCAAGCGCAAGCCGGTTGCGCCGCAGCCGCCGGTACGCCAGATACCAGGGGCTGCGGCCCTCCATTACTTGAACTGGAAGCTGGTCAGGTCCTGACCCATGGTCGGGTTGTAGATCACGCTTTCGAGGTCGATTTCGTCATCGACGAAGGTCGACGTCGTGATGCTGCCGTAGGGCGCCATCGGCGCCTGTTCCATGAATTCGCGGTCCAGCTGCGCGTATTCGTCTTCCTGCTTGGGCCCGAGCTCTTCGCTGCCGAGCCGCGCGATCTTCGCGTTCAGCTTCGGATCGTTCATCCGCGAGGTGTTCGTGTTGTAGGTCGGGGCGATGCTTTCGCCGTCCAGCAGCGGCTGGAAGAAGTCGTTCGGGTGCGGGTAGTCCTGCAGCCAGCTGACCCAGCCCGTGTCGAGGTCCGGGGTCGAGAGGTTGCCGATGATCCCGAAGTAGTTGTCGGCGTTGATCGTCTTCAGCTTTGCGTTGAAGCCCACTTCGTTGAGCACGCCCGCGTAGTAGGCGCCCGCCTTGTCGTTGGGGCTTTCGTTGTCGGTCCAGACGGTGATGTTGCGATCCGACGGGTTGGCTTCGGCGAACAGCTTCTTGGCCTTGGCCATGTCGTGGGGGTAGAGGTCGAACGTTTCGTGGCCGGGCATCCCTTCGGGCAGGATCTGGTGAGAGGCCGCAAGCGAGCCGGCGTAGATCCGTTCGAGCGCCGCGCTGTCGACCGCGTAGTTGGCCGCCTGGCGCAGCCTGACGTCATCGAACGGCGGTTCTTCGGTGTTGAGCCAGAAGAAGTAGGTGCTGATCGGGTGCTCGACCCGGAACTGGCTGCCTTCGTACTTGCTCTTCACCTTGGCGTACTGGTCGGCCGGGACGAGCGTCTGCATCCAGTTCTTCTGGTTGCGTTCGATTTCGTTTACCTGCGTGGCGCTGTTGCGGACGAGCGAGATGTCGATCTTGTCGACATGGCCGCTCGGCACCTCGGGGATCGCCTTGTCGTTGCTCTTCGCCCACTGCGGATTGCGGACGTAGGACCAGCCCTTGCCCGGTTCGACGTTGACGATCTCGTAGGGGCCGGTCGCCGGCGCCGGTTCGGTCGTCAGGTTCTTCGCCGGCGTGTCGGGCGGCAGCAGCGCGACGAACAGCATCGCCAGCTCGTTGGTGAAGGTTCCGCGCGGCTGCGTCAGCTCGATTTCGATCTTGCCGCTGCCGTCGTCGGTGGTGATCCCGGAGATGCCGCCGCTCTTCGTCTTGGCGAACTCTTCGGCGCCGACGATGCCTTCGTAGAACGGCGAGCCGGGCGAGTTCAGCTTGAAGATGCGTTCGACCGTGGAGGCGAAGTCCGAGGCCTTGACCGGCGTGCCGTCGGAGTACTTGAGGCCCTTGCGCAGCGTCAGCGTGTAGGTCTTGCCGCCGTTCGTGATCTTCGGCAGGCTTTCGGCGAGCGCCGGGACGACTTCGGCGCCTTCCTCGCCGCTGGCGTGCTTGTAGGTCAGCAGCGGCAGGTACGTGTCGTACATCGCCGTCCAGCCTTCCTGGTCATACGAGAGCGCCGGATCGAGTTCGGGGAAGGAGGCGTAGCTGCCGGTCAGGGTGCCGCCTTCCTTGCCGCTCGAGCCGCCGCATGAAGACAGACCTATGGCGACCATGGTCAGCACGGCGACGACCAGCGCTGCTTGCAGCTTCCTCACGTCACGACCTCCGTTCTAGACTGGGCAGGGCCTCTGCGGGAATTAACTCCACCATAAGCTCGTCGGCGGCGTCAACGCTCCCTGGACGTTCTTTTCCCTGCTCCAGAGGCCAATTCCTGCCCAGGGTGATGGCTGCGGCCATCGCGACCGCGATGACGCCCACCCCGGCGACCAGGAATGCCCCCCTGGCGCTCCAACCCGCCGCGATCAGCCCGCCGAGCACGAAACCGATGCCCGGAGTCGCCGAGGCCGAGGATTCGAGCGTCCCCAGCACCCGGGCCTGCATCGAGGGCGAGGTCAGCTCCTGCACGGCGCTGACCATCGCGACCCACTGGATCCCGTTGCCGGCGCCGCCGAGCACCGCCGTCACGCAGGCGATGAGGAGACTCGGGGCCGCCGCCTGCCCGAGGTAGCCGGCGCCGATCGCCAGCGTGCTGAAGAAGAGCAGCGCCGGCAGCGGAGCACGCCGCAGGCGGGCGAAGATGACGCTGCCGAAGACCATTCCGGTGCCCCAGCTTCCGAACAGCAGCCCGTAGCCGGCATCCCCGACCCCGAGCGCTTCGTTCGCGTAGACGACGACGATCGGCACCGCGGCTGAGAAGAAGACCAGCGCCGTGGCCTCGGCGGCGATCAGCCGCCGCAGCGTCCGGTTGCGGCGAATGTAGTCGAGCCCCGCCCGCACCTGCTCGCGCAGGCTCACTTCATCTTCCGGTTGAGGTTGAGGCAGCGGTCGCGCGCTCAGCACGATCCAGGCGATCGCATAGAAAGAGGCGGCGTCGAGCAGCAGCGCCGCCTGCGTCCCGACGCCCGCGATGACGAGGCCGCCCAGCGCCGGGCCGACCGCGGCGCCGCCGGTGAAGGCGATGTTGAGCACCGCGTTGCCGGCCCGCAGTTCGCCGTGTGGCTCGAGCATCGTCGCGGTGACCGCGCGGGTGAGGGTCTTCCCGGTCAGGGCCAGGGTTCCGTCGACGGCGGCGACGGCGACTATCGCCGGAAGCGAGAAGTGGGCGGCCAGCAGCGCCAGAGCGCAGAAGGCGGTCGCCTCCAGGGCATAGATCGTGGGCAGCACGAAGCGGGGCGGGGGTCGCTCCAGGCGGGCGACGAGGAACGGGTTCAGCAGAGCCGGCAGGAAGCCGGTTCCGATGAACAGAAAGGCCGACGCCATCGCGCTGTGCGTGAGCTCGAACACGAGCGCCGAGAGGGCGACGATCCCGAGCCAGTCGCCCATCTCGTTGACCGCGAACGAGATCGCCAGGCGGCGGAAGGCCGGACGCCTCAGAGGGTCTCTTAGCCCTGGATTACCCATTTTTCGTCTGTAAGCCCCACATGTTTATGCACAAGTTTCGTTGCAGATGCATAGGTTTTCGGCAAGTTGTGCTACAAACTTGCCATCAGAGCAAGACGGCCCTACGCGCAAACTTGTGCATTGGGGTCTCCGGGCTTCGACGAAAGGGATGTGAAACATGTACTTCAAGCGCTAAAAAAACCTTCTCAGTTGAGCGGCACTCTCGATCGGTGCCGCAGTGGTTTGCGAAAGGGCGCCAATGGCGTCCTTTTGCATTTTTAAGGACCCGCAGGCGGAGGGGCCGCGCCGCAGTTCCGCTATTTGCGGAAATGCAAGGTATTGGCCAGGTGGTCCAGGGCGCTTGCCCCGGATACCGGCAGCGTCTACTGTGATGTATCAAGCGCCGTCGGTTTTGGCTGCCGATCGCGTGATCGTCCGCGAGGCGAAGGCCGGGTGTCAGGCCAAGGTGCGCGGGCGCCACCCAGCCACGATCCATGCAGAACGAGCGACCCAGCAAGTTGATCATCGCGCTCATGGTGAGCGCCCTCTTCTTGGTGGTCGCGGCGGCTGCCTGGGCGGTGCCGAGAGGCACCTGGGACTGGGCGCTTCTCGGCACGTTGCTGGCGCTTTCGGCGTTCAGCGACATCATGTCGATCGAAACGGAATCGCGGCTGAAGATCTCCGCCAACTTCCTCGCGCTGATCACCGCGATCGCCTTCCTCGGGGGGGCGCCGGCCGCGCTGATCGGAGTCGTCTCGATCCTGATCGGCTGGGTGCGCCATCGCGAACCGTTCCCCGACCTGCTCGTCAACGTCCTCACCTTCACGACCTTTCCTCTGGTGGTGGGGGTGGCCTTCCACCGGCTTCTTGTCGTCTCCGGGACGACGTCGGCAGATCTCGGCTTCTATGTCTTGGTCTTCGTCGCCTTCGCCTGCACGATCCTGATGAACGTCGCCATGATCGGCGGCTACACCAGCTACGTCGAGCGCAGCCCGATGATCCCCCGGGTTGTCGAGGGGATGATCCCGTTGCTCCCGTCGGAGTTCGCCGCGGGCTTGATGGCGGTCGGCGTCGCCTTCGTCTACACCCAGGTCGGCCTCGCGGGCGTCGCCCTGTTCGGCATCGTGCTCGTCACCTTCCAGTATCTGCTCGGCGCGCTGATCAAGTCGCAGGAACGAGCCCGCGAGCTGGAGGTGCGCGGCAAGCAGCTGGCCAGCTTCCAGGTCGGCATGCTGAGCGCGCTGCTGCGCACGCTCGACCTGCGGGACCAGATGACCGCCCGGCACAGCGCCGCGGTGGCCCGCTACTCGCGGGCGATCGCCCAGCGCGCCGGCTTCTCCAAGGAGCAGGAGGAGCTGGTCCACATCGCGGCGCTGCTGCACGACATCGGCAAGTTCATCCTGCCCGACCGGATCTTGAAGGCGAACGTGCCGCTGACCGACGAAGACTGGATGCTGATCCGCCGCCACCCGCAGCAGGGAGCGCGCGTCGTCTCCTCGCTCGACGGCTACGGCCCGGTGGCGGACATCATTCTCGCCCACCACGAGCGGATCGACGGCAAGGGCTACCCGCGCGGCCTCGAAGGCGACGACATCCCCGAACTGGCGCGGATCATCTCGGTTGCCGACACCTACGATGTGATGACGGCCCGCGATTCCTACCGCACGCCGACCTCCAGCTATGAGGCGATCCAGGAGCTGCGCCGGGTCTCCGGCAAACAGCTCGACGCGCGCTTCGTCGAGATCTTCATCGAGCTGCTCGAGGGCGAGGACATCACCTTCCGCCACGGCGAGGAGGCCGACTTCGAGCGCGAGCTGGCGCTCGAAGCGCGGATCGCCGAGACCGCGAGCCCGGGCGCCGACGCCGGTCGCTTCCAGGTCGCCGGCGTAAGCGTCGGCTGAGCGCCGTCGAGCTTTTCGCCGGATAGCGGTCCAAACCTCTACGGCGCGGTCGGCGATACGGTTCGCGCCGATGCGCGCCGTTACTTTCCAGGCGCCCGGCGAGGTCCGGGTCGACGAGAAGGACGATCCCGAGCTGGTCGCCGCCGACGACTGCGTCGTGCGGGTCGAGGCGAGCGGGATCTGCGGCTCCGACCTCCACATCTTCCACGGCCGGGTGCCGGTCGAGCCGGGCTTCACGATCGGCCACGAGTTCGTCGGCACGGTGCTGGCCGCGGGCGAGGACGTCGAGCGGGTCGCCGCCGGCGACCGGGTGCTCGGCTGCTTCCACACCGCCTGCGCCACCTGCGCCTCCTGCCTGCGCGGCGACTACCACCGCTGCGAGCGCGGCCAGACCTTCGGCCACGGCTCGAAGCTGGGCAACCTGCAGGGCGCCCAGGCCGAGCAGCTGCTGGTGCCGCGGGCAAACCTGACCCTGCGGCGGGTGCCGGAGGGGATGTCCGACGAGGTCGCGCTGTTCGCCGGGGATGTGATGGGCACCGGCTACCACGCGGTCGCCCACGCCGGCATGCAGTCGGGCGACAGCGTCGCCGTGCTCGGCCTCGGCCCGGTCGGGCTCTGCGCCGTGCAGGCCGCCGTCGCCGCCGGGGCGAGCAGGGTCTTCGCGATCGACTCGGTGGCGGAGCGCCTGGCGATGGCCGAGCGCTTCGGCGCCGAGCCGCTGCACCTCACCGAGCAGGAGCCGAAGCGCGCCGTGCGCGCCGCCACGGCGGGGCGCGGCGTCGACGTCGTCGTCGACGCGGTCGGCGACCCGGGGCCGCTGGCGATGGCGGTCAGCCTCGCCCGCGACGCGGGCACGGTCTCGGGGATCGGCGCCTATGCCGGCAAGGGCGAGGTGCCGCTCGGGCTCGCCTGGCTCAAGGGCCTGACCCTGCGGCTCGGGCTCGCCAACGTGATCGCCCATGTCGACCGCGTGCTCGGCCTGCTCGAGGCGGGGCGGCTCGACCCGGCGCCGCTCGTCACCCACCACATGAAGCTCGACCAGGCCGCCGAGGCCTACGAGCTCTACGACCAGCGCGAAGCCTTGAAGATCGTCCTGACGCCGTAACGCCGCCGATTTGTGAAATTCGGCGTTTCTCTCTACAGTGTGAGAGTGGGTTCGAGGCGCCTATCGATTGCGGTGGCAATCGTCATCCTGGGCGCCCTGGCTTTTGCCGGGAGCGCCCAGGCATGCTCCTGCGTGCGCATGCCGCCGTCGCAAGCGATGACGCGCGCCGATGCCGCGATCGTCGGCAAGCTGGTGAAGGTCGTCCCGAGGGGGCGGCTGAGGGCCGACTATCGCTACCGGGTGCAGCGGGTTTACAAGCGCGGCTCGGGCATCCGCCGCGGTCGGACGATCTCGGTTCGCAGCGCCAGGCAGTCATCCGCCTGCGGGCTGCCTCGCGGAACCGGACGGCGCTACGGGTTGCTGCTGCGCCGCGACAGGCGCCGCTGGACCGGCGGCCTCTGCGGCGTCTTCAGGCCGCGGCTCGTCGATTCGCCGCGGGGCCTGTATCGCTGTGGCAGTTGACTGACATAGAGTACTCGGGTTACTGTGCCGCCTGAATGGCACAGCAGGCCGCGCATGAGCTGAACCCGTTTGCGATCGACCCCGGCGATGAGCTGCCGGTAGGGCTGTGGCGGCACAGACTCTAATGCGGGCAGCGCTCCCCCTGCGCTCGTTCTTCGAGCAGACGGGGAGCATGATGATCCTCACCGCGCGGACGATCGCCGCCGCCGTGCGTCCGCCGTACCCCTATGGCGAGGAGCTGGTCGGCCAGTTCCTCTTCGTGCTCAAGCTCTCCTGGTTCCCGATGACGATCTCGA
>DATFMX010000090.1:0-4952 GCA_035266685.1 Solirubrobacterales bacterium | reverse complement strand
CGGCGGGATGTCGGCGAAGCGGCCGGGGGCGGGCTCGCCGCTGAGGTTGGCCGAGGTCTGCAGGAGCGGGCACATCGCGCCGGCCAGCGGGCCGCCGATCAGGCGGACGCCGAGCCGCGCGCGGTCCTCGCGGCAGGCGAGCGGGTAACGGCCCTCCGGGTTGGCGACGACCAGCGTCACCGGACCGGGCAGCAGCGCGCCGACCGCCAGCCGGGTGCGCGGCCCGAGCCCTTCGACCAGCTCGCGCATCGCCAGCGGCGAGAAATACATGACGGCGGAGGGCTTGCCGTCGTCGCGGCCCTTGATCCGGTGGATCCGCCCGATCGCCGCCGCGTCGAGCGGATCGCAGGCGAGGCCGTAGAGCCCGTCGGCGGGGAAGACGGCGACGCCACCGGAGGCGATCGTCCGCTCCAGCGCCGTCCGCGCGGCCTCCGCCCCGTCGCGCTCGATCGCGACGACCTCAGTCACTTCCACCTCATCCGACCTGCATCGAACCCCAAATAGGGACTCGATGCAGGTCGCGTGGTCATTTCCGCCCCCAGACGAGGCGCGGGATGCCCGCCAGGTCGGGACGCGTCTCGACCGTGGCGAAGCCGGCGGCGAAGAGCAGCTCGCTGACCGCGGGCGCCTGCCCGGCGCCGACCTCGAGCGCCAGCGACGGCGCGACGGTCGCCGCGACCGCGACCGCGGCGCGGATCACGTCGAGGCCGTCGGGGCCGGCGAGCAGCGCCTCGCGCGGCTCCCACTCGGTCACCTCGGGCTCCAGCGCCCCCCAATCGGCCTCCGCCACGTAGGGCAGGTTGGCGACGATCAGGTCGAGCCGCGGCGGCTCCAGCGGCAGCATCGTCGCCTCGAACTCGACCCGCTCGGCGAGCCCGAGGCGTGCCGCGTTGGCGCGGGCGACCTCGAGCGCCGCATCCGAAGTGTCGGTGGCGAGCAGCTCGCAGCCCGGCAGCTCATCGGCGATCGCCAGCGCCACCGCGCCCGAGCCGGTGCCCATGTCGAGCACCCGCCGCGGTCGCAGCTCCAGCGCCAGCTCGACCAGCAGCTCGGTCTCCGGCCGCGGCACCAGCACCCGCCGATCCACCTCGAGCTCGATATGCCGGAACCCCTTGCGGCCGAGGATGTACGCAACGGGCTCACGCCGCAACCGCCGCCGCACGAACTCACCGAAGCGCCGCGCCGCAGCGGCCGGCACCCCCGCCTCGGGCTCCGCCGCCAGCCGCGCCCGGTCCCAACCGGTCGCCTCGGTGAGCAGCAGCTCGGCGTCGAGCCGCGGCGACTCGACCCCGGCCGCAGCAAGCGCGTCCACCGCCCCGCCCAGGGCGTCGCGGACACTGCCGGCGGTCGCCGCCTCAGCCACGCTCAGGCGGCGGAAGCCGCGGCGGCCTCTAGCCGCTGGCGCTTCTCCTCGGCCGCAAGGGCGTCGGTGAACTCGTTCAGCCCCCCGGCCAGGACGCCTTCGATGTTGTGCGACGTGTGTTTGATCCGGTGGTCGGTGACGCGGCCCTGGGGGAAGTTGTACGTGCGGACCTTCTCCGAGCGCTCGCCGCTGCCGACCTGCGCCTTGCGCTCGGCCGCGACCTTCGCCTGCTGCTCGGCGACCTCGCGCTCGAGCAGCCGGGCTCGCAGCACCCGCATCGCCTTCTCGCGGTTCTGCAGCTGCGACTTCTCGTCCTGCATCGAGACGACGATGCCGCTCGGCTTGTGCGTGATCCGCACCGCCGAGTCGGTCGTGTTGACCGACTGCCCGCCCGGTCCGGAGGAGCGGTAGACGTCGATCTGCAGGTCGTTCTGGTCGACTTCGACCTCGACCTCCTCCGCCTCGGGCAGCACCGCGACGGTCGCGGTCGAGGTGTGGATGCGGCCCTGCGACTCCGTTTCCGGCACCCGCTGCACGCGGTGCGTGCCGCCCTCGTACTTGAAGATCGAGTAGGCGCCCTCGCCCTTGATCGCGAAGGTGACCTCCTTGAAGCCGCCGACCTCGGCCGCCGACTGCGAGAGCACCTCGGTCGCGAAGCCGCGCTCTTCGGCGTAGCGGGTGAGCATCTTGTAGAGGTCGCCGGCGAACAGCGCCGCCTCGTCGCCGCCGGTCCCGGCGCGGATCTCGACCAGCACGTTCTTCGCGTCGTTGGAGTCGCGTTCGACCATCGCCAGGCGGATCTCCTCTTCCAGCTCCTCCAGCCGCCCCGGCGCCTCCTCGACGACCTTCCGCAGTTCCTCGTCCTCGCCCTCCTCGAGCAGCTCCCGAGCCCCCTCCAGATCACCGCTCAAGGTCCGGTACTCGACCGCGAGCTCATGCGCCGGCTGCAGCTCCCGGTACTCCCGCCCGACTTCCGCATACTTCTGTCTGTCGGAAATGACCCCAGGGTCCGACATCTCCCGCTCAAGCTCGGAGAACCTGGCCGCGACCTGCTCGATAAGCGCGTCAATCACAATCGTGAACCATAGGCGCCCCTCCCGCGGGTGGCGCGGTGAAGGGGGTGTCCGGACGGCAGCGGCGTTAGTTTTTCGCTTGAGACTCGGCGAGAGGCGCTACCTGCCCGGGCGAAAAACCTAGCGCCAGGCCGGACACCCCCACCCGGTGACAGGACCCGCCCGCCAGGACGACCTAAGCGACGATCTCGATCGGCGACTCGCCGGGCGCGGCCGGGATCTCCTCGGCCAGAACCTTGTCCAGCGAGGCGATCGCCACCGCGAGCTGCTCTTCGTCGGGCTCGCGCGTGGTCAGGTTCTGCAGCATCAGACCCGGCCACATCACCGCCCGCACCCAGCGCTTGCGCCGGTTCCTCCCCGCCCACTTGATCACCTCGTAGGAGAGGCCGGCGATCAGCGGGATGCCGAGGATGCGCGAGGCCAGCAGCCAGTACCAGGCCGGCAGGCCGATCGGCGCGAAGACGAAGATCGCCAGCACCATCACGATCAGCAAGAAGCTGGTGCCGCAGCGCGGGTGCAGGCGCGAGTAGAGCTTCGCCCGCGCGGGGACGAGCTCGTCTTCGGCCTCGTAGCAGGAGATCGTCTTGTGCTCGGCGCCGTGGTACTCGAAGACCCGCCGCAGGTCGGGCAGGCGGCTGATCGCGGCGATGTAGCCGATGAAGATCCCCGTGCGCAGCAGCCCCTCGATCAGCCAGAAGAGCAGCGGCGAGCCGAGCTGGTCCTTGATCAGGCTGGTCAGGCCGACCGGCACGACGAAGAAGAGGCCGATCGCCAGCGCCATCGAGAGCACGATCGTCGCCCCCCAGACGAAGCCGCCGATCTCTTCCTTCTCGCCCTGCTCGTCCTCCTCCATCTGCGCGTTGGCGGAGATCGCCAGGGCGCGGAAGCCGATCTTCAGCGACTCGCCGAGCGCGACGACGCCGCGAATCACCGGCACCCGCCAGAGCCGGTGGCGCTTCGCCCACGGCACCAGCGGTTCGGAGCTGAGCTCGATCTGGCCCTCGGGGTTGCGCACGGCGACGGCCCAGGTCGAGACGCCGCGCATCATCACGCCCTCGAGCACCGCCTGACCGCCGACCGGCGCGTCGCGTTTGGCGACCAGCGCCCCGTCGGGCATGCGCAGCGGATCGGCGCCGTCAGCGGAGACGGACAAGTCTGACTGCGGAGAGACTGTCTCCGCGGCCATCGCTCAGCGGGTGGCCTTGGCGTGCTTGGCCTGGCGCCGTTGGAAGCGCTCGACCCGCCCGCCGGTGTCGACGAGCTTCTGCTTGCCGGTGTAGAAGGGGTGGCACTCCGAGCAGAGCTCGACATGCAGATCCGACACGGTGGCTCGCGTGTAGAAGTCGTTGCCGCACGAGCAATGCACGTGGGCGAGCTGGTACTCGGGGTGGATTGCGGCTTTCATCGCGTCCAAGTCTAGAGAAGTGCGCAAGTCGTGGCGCAAGGGCGCCGCATCGAAGTAAGGTGTCGGCATGGCGTCAGCCGACCAACGACGCGAGGTGGAGCTTCCCGCGGGGACGATCCGCTACCGCGAGGCCGGCGAGGGCAGGCCGGTCGTCTTCGTCCACGGCTTCCTGGTCGACGGCCGGCTCTGGGACGGCGTCGTCGACGCGCTCGCCGACCGCTGCCGCTGCCTGGCGCCCGACTGGCCGCTCGGCTCCCAGCAGATTCCGCTGAAGCCGGACGCCGACCTCACCCCCTACGGAGTCGCCGCGATAATCGCCAGCTTCCTCGAGGCGCTCGACCTCGAGGATGTGACGATCGTCAGCAACGACTCGGGCGGAGCGATGTCGCAGATCCTCGTCACCCGCCACCCGGAGCGGATCGGCCGGCTCGTGCTGACCAACTGCGACACCCACGAGAACTTCCCGCCGGGGATCTTCAAGACGATGCCCGCCCTGGCGAAGATCCCGGGAGCGATGCCGGCGATGCTCGCCCCGGTACGCATCGGCGCGGTCGCGCGTGCCGCCTACAAGCCGTTCGCACGCACACCGATCGCAGCCGATCTCGTCGACTCATGGGCGGCGCCGGTGCTGCACAACCCGGGCGTCCGTCACGACGCGAAGAAGTTCACGATCGGGATGAACAAGCGCTACACGCTGGAGGCGGCCGAGAAGCTGCGCGGCTCCGACCTCCCCCTGCTGCTCACCTGGGCCCCCGGTGACAAGTACTTCCCGCTGAAGTACGCCGAACGGCTCCGGGACGAAGTCCCGAACGCGCGCCTGGTCGAGATCCCCGACGCGGCGACCTTCGTCCCGCTCGACCAGCCGCAACGGCTCGCCGACGAGATCGCCGCCTTCCTCCAGTAGCGCGGTAGAGCTTTCGCCCGCTATGCGGACTGAACCTCGACCGCGCTCGGGGGTGATTTTCGCTAGTTGCGGGTTTTTCGTCCGATCGGGGCGCGAGTGTTATGTCAACGCCCCCTACAGGACGGAGAGATTTCATGTCCCAGGAAATCTTCGACCAGGATCGGCCAACCAGAAGAAGCGCGATGGCGCGGCGGCTCGACGAAGCCT
>DATFMX010000089.1:0-2084 GCA_035266685.1 Solirubrobacterales bacterium | reverse complement strand
GAGGCGCTCGAGGTCCCAGCCGCGGTCATCGGGGAACTCGGCGATGCCGTCGGCGCCCGAGGCGACGAGCTCCCACAGCCCCCGGGGGGAGTCGACGCCGCCGGGGTAGCGGCAGGCCATGCCGAGGATCGCGATCGGCTCGACATGCGCAACGGCAGTCGCAATCCCGCCCCCTCGCTCCACCACTCCCCGCGCTCTTTCATGCAGGTGCTCGGCCATCGCCAGCGCCGTGGGGTGATTGAAGACGACACCCGCGGGGAGGTTCATGCCCGCAGCGATGACGAGGCGCCTGCGCAGCTCGACGGCAGCCAACGAATCGAAACCCAGGTCTTTGAATGCGCGATCGGGTTCGACGCGAGCGGGCGCATCGTGCCCCAGGACGGCGGCGACCTCGCCACGCACCAGCTCGAGAACGACCCCGAGCTGATCCTGGTCGGCGATGCCGGTCAGCTTCAGCGCGAGTGCGCCGGCATCGGCGTCTTCTCGTGCCGTCGAGCCCTCACCGAGGGCCCGGCCGGCCTCGGGGAGAGCCGCGAGCAATGGACGGGGGCGGGCGGCGGCAAACGCCGGCGCGAAGCTCTCCCAGTCGAGGTCGGCGATGACCAGCGCCGTCTCGCCTTCATCGAGCATCTGCCTCATTCCCGCGAGTGCCACCCGAGGCTCCAGCGGTCTGACTCCGTGCCGTTCCAGCTCGCTCTCGGCTTGCAGATCCCCGGCCCCGGCCCACGGCCCCCAGGCCACGACGGTGGCGGGGAGACCGAGTGTGCGGCGCTGCTGCGCGAGGGCCTCGAGGTAGGCCCCGGCGGCTGCCACCGGGGCCCTGCCGAGGGAGCCGAAGGTCGCCGCGATCGACGCAAGAAGAACGAATGCCGAGAGGTCGAGGTCCCGGGTCAGCTCGTGCAGGTGCCTTGCGCCGGCAATGGCGGTTGTGGCGGCGTCCTCGCCGACGCCGGCGAGGTGAAAGACGGCATCGAGAGGATCGTCACCGGACGCGGACGCGAGAAGCGCTTGTACCTGCTCACGGTCGGTGAGATCGCAGGGCGCCACCGAAACGTCCACGCTCATCTCTCCAAGCGCGGCATCCAGCGCTTCGAGCTCCTCCGCCCCTTGGCCTGGATCGACGGCAAGCAAGATGTGCTTGGCACCCGCATGGCCGAGCCATCGAACCACCTCAGCGCCGCTCGATCCGGCGGCCCCCGTTACGAGCACCGTCCCCCGAGGCGCCCACGGCTGCGCCGGGGGGCCGCAACTGGACGGCGCCCGGACCAGGCGCCGGGCGAACACCCCGCCATCGCGAATCGCCACCTGATCCTCACCCTCGGTGCGCCCGAGGAGGCCGACAAGGCGCTCCGCCGCTCGAGCATCGAGGGGTTCAGGCAGGTCGACCAGGCCACCGAGGCAGCGCGGCTGCTCCAAGCCGAGCGTCTTGCCGAGACCCCAGACGGGCGCTTGTTCGGGATGCGTTACCGCGTCCGAGGCGGTGACGGAGACGACGCCGCTCGTGGCAAGCCAGAGCGACGGAGCCAGGCCGGCGTCAGCGAGCGCCGCAACGAGCGCTTCGGTAGCCGTAAGAGCGCTCCCCCCGCCCGAAGGACTCGAGTCCGGCCCCTGATCGAGGGCCACCATCGACAGCACGCCCTCGACATCGGTTGGCAGCTGTGCCATCAGGTCTCCGACGGCCGCACGGCCGGGGTCCAACTCGACCCGCGCCAAATCGGCGCAGGCACCCGAAAGCGCCTCCTCGACCGCCGCGATGCCCGGATCGTCGCGCTGCCAGGGCGAGACGACCAGTGTCCATGTCCCCCGCAACGACGCGGTGGGCGGATCCGCGATCGGATCCCAGCGATCTCGATAGCGCAGCCGGTCGAGCGCGGGGGCCTCTTCTCCAGCGAGGTCGTCGGCGGCCGAATCGAGCCAGAAGCGCTCGCGCTGGAAGGGATAGGTGGGCAGCGCCACCCGCTTGGGGGCCGCCGGGGCAAAGAAGGCCTCCCACTCGACCGCTGCGCCGGCGGCGTGGGCGGCGGCGAGGGAGAGGGCGAAGCGGCGGGCGTCGTCCTCTTCGCGCCTCAGGCTGCCGAGCACGC
>DATFMX010000088.1:0-11314 GCA_035266685.1 Solirubrobacterales bacterium | reverse complement strand
CCTCGTCGGCGCGGTCGCGTTCGAGGAGGCCGAGGAAGCGGTGGGCGGCGTCGACGACCGGGAACCAGGGCCAGCGGTAGCGGAGGAAGTACTCGTCGAGGGCCTGCTCGACCGTCAGCTCGTCGGGAATCGTCACCGGTTCGCGGTCCATGACGTCGGAGACCTGCAGCTTGCTGATCCCGCCGGTGATCGTCGTCTGGGCGGTGGCGGCCCTGGCGGAGCCGTTGACGACGAAGCCGATCAGCGCGAGCCAGACGCCGCCGAACACGTAGCCGTCGAAGGCGAGCAGGATGCCGGCGGCGACGAAGAGGTAGCCGAAGATACGGCCGAGGTTGGCGGCGAAGCGGGTCGCCGAGGTGCGGTTGCCGGTGCGCCACCAGGCGACCGCCCTGACGATCCGGCCGCCGTCCATCGGGAAGGCCGGCAGCAGGTTGAAGACGAGGACGAGGAAGTTGATCATCGCCAGCCAGGCGACCATCGCCAGCACGCCCGAGGTCGAGGCGCTGCTCTCGACCAGCGCGGCCTGGCTGAAGTCGTGCCAGCCGGCGGCGGCGACGCCGATCGCGACCAGCCCGGCCACGAGCGCCAGGGTGACCAGCGGGCCGGCGACCGCGACCTGGAATTCGGTTCGCGGCGATTCCGCTTCGCGAGTCATCCGCGCCATCCCGCCGAAGATCCAGAGCTGGATGCTGGAGATGCCGATGCCGTTACGCAGGGCGACGAAGGCGTGCCCGAGCTCGTGCAGGACGATCGAGCCGAAGAAGCCGACGGCGGTGGCCAGCGCCAGCAGGAAGGGCGTCGTCGCGGAGCCGCTCTCCCCCAGCAGTTCGCTGTAGAAGTTCGAGGCCCAGAGGATGACGAGGAAGAGGACGAAGAACCAGGACCAGTCCACGGCGATGCGGATGCCGCGCACGTGGAACAGCGTTATCGGCTTGCCGCCGAGCATCTGCCAATGGTAAGCCTCTAAGGTCGCGGGCCGATGGCATTGGCGGACAAAGGTCGGCTGCGGGCCTGGCTGGAGGAGCTGGAGCGGATCGAGCGCCCCTCGGCGTCGGAGGGCGAGCGGCGGGCGGCCGAGTGGCTGGTCGCGCGCTTCGGCGAGCTCGGCGCCGAGGCGCGGATCGAGGCCGAGCCGGCGCACGGCACCTACTGGTGGCCGCTCGGCATCGGCGCCGCGCTCGGCGCGCTGGGCGGGATCCTCGGCCTGCGTGGCCGCCGGCTGCTCGGCGGCGCGCTCGGCGGCGCCGCGGCGGCGGGGATGGCGACCGACTTCCCGCCCGGCAAGCGGCTGATCCGCCGCCTGCTCCCGCGCCGCACCACCTACAACGTCGTCTGCGAGCTCGGCCCGACCGACGCCGAGCGCACGGTCGTCCTGATCGCCCACCACGACGCCGCCCACTCCGGCCTCGTCTTCCATCCCGAGCTCCCCCATATCGCCGACCGGCTGGGGTTGATCGAGCGCGGCGACACCAGCCCGCCGCTGATGGCGCCGGTGCTGGCCGGCCCGGTGCTCTCGGCGCTCGGCGCGCTGACCGGCCGTCGCCTGCTCTCGCGGCTCGGCGTCCTCTTCGGGCTCGGCTCGGCGGCGGCAATGACCGAGATCGGCGCCCGCGACGTCGTCCCCGGCGCCAACGACAACGGCACCGCGGTCGTCGCCCTGCTGGCGCTGGCCGAGCGGCTGCTCGCCGAGCCGCCGCAGAGCACCCGCGTCGTCCTGCTCTCGGTCGGCTCGGAGGAGTCCTTCAGCGAGGGGATCAAGGCGTACGGCGAGCGCCACTTCGGCGAGCTGCCGCGCGAGAGCAGCTTCTTCCTCTGCCTCGAGACGCTCGGCTCGCCGCACCTGCTCGTCCTGCGCGGCGAGGGCTTCCTGAAGATGCGCGAGTACACGCCGCGCGCCCTCGCCCTGATGGACGGCCTGGCGGAGGAGCTCGGGATCCACCTCTTCCCCAACCTGCGCCTGCGCAACGGCACCGACGGGCTCGAGCCGCTGGCGGCCGGCTACCCGACCGCGGTGCTGGCGAGCTGCACCGACCTCAAGCAGCCCGCCAACTACCACTGGTGGCACGACCTCGCCGAGAACGTCGACTTCGACACCGTCGCCGACGGCATCCGCCTCACCGAGGCCGCGATCCGCCGCCTCGACACCAACTGGTTCTAGCGGCCGACGGGCCTATTTGCCACCTATATCGTGGGAAATAGGCCCGTCGGCGGGATGTTTGAAATCCGACTGCGTGCTCGGATTTCGCATCTATAGAGTCCGCGCCCGTGCCTACGCATGACGTACTGGTAATCGGCGCCGGCCTGGCAGGGCAGCGCGCCGCATTGGCCGCCGCCGAGCAGGGCGTGTCGGTCGGGATCCTCTCCAAGGTCCACCCCGTGCGCTCGCACTCCAACGCCGCCCAGGGCGGGATCAACGCGGCGCTCAACCCGGAGGACTCCTGGGAGTCGCACGCCTACGACACGGTCAAGGGCTCCGACTACCTCGGCGACCAGGACGCGATCTCGATCATGTGCGAAGAGGCGCCGGAGGAGATCCTCCACCTCGAGCACCTCGGCGTCACCTTCCACCGCGACGCGGAGGGCAAGCTCGGCACCCGCGCCTTCGGCGGCGCCTCCGCCGCCCGCACCTACTACGTCGCCGACATCACCGGCCAGGCGATCATGCACGTGCTCTACGAGCAGCTGATGAAGCACTCCGAGACGGTCGCCCGCTACGAGGAGTGGTTCTGCACCGCGCTCGCCCTCGACGAGAACGGCGAGTGCTGCGGCGTCGTCACCCGCAACGTCGCTGACGGCGAGATGCAGCTCTTCTCCGCCAAGTCGGTGATCCTCGCCACCGGCGGCAACGGCCAGGTCTGGAAGCCGACGACCAACGCGCTGATCTGCACCGGCGACGGGATCGCGATGGCCTACCGGGCCGGCGCCAAGCTGATGGACATGGAGATGATCCAGTACCACCCGACGACGCTCGCGGGCAAGGGCTTCCTGATCACCGAGGGCGCCCGCGGCGAGGGCGCCCACCTGCTCAACGCGAAGGGCGAGCGCTTCATGGAGCGCTACGCGCCGAACAAGATGGAGCTCGCCTCGCGCGACGTCGTCTCACGCGCCGAGCAGACCGAGATCAACGAGGGCCGCGGCTTCCCCGACGGCACCGTGGCGCTCGACATCACCGTGGTGCCGAAGAAGCGCGTCCACGAGGCGCTGCGCGAGATCGTCCTCGTCGGCAAGGACTTCGCCGGGGTCGACATCACCCGCGAACCGATCCACATCAAGCCCGGCAACCACTACACGATGGGCGGGATCAAGACCGACGTCGACGGGCGCACCGAGGTCCCCGGCCTCTACGCAGCCGGCGAGACCGCCTGCGTCTCGGTCCACGGCGGCAACCGGCTCGGCGCCAACTCGCTGCTCGACACGCTGATCTTCGGCCGTCGCTCCGGCGCCGACGCCGCGGCGCGCGCCAAGCGGACGGAGGGCTCGCGCCCCAGCCAGCGCGTGCTCGAGGCCGAGCAGGACCAGATCGAGTCGATCGCCGCGCGGGAGAAGGGCTCCGGCCGCCGCGTCTCGGAGATCAAGCTCGAGCTGGGCGAAGCGATGGACAAGCATGTCGCCGTGTTCCGCGACGAGGCCGGCATCCAGCAGGCGCTGGAGACCGTGCGGCGGCTCAAGCAGGAGGCCGAGTCGGCCTACATCGACGACAAGGGCAGCATCTTCAACCAGGACATGCTGGCGGCGATCGAGCTCGGCTACATGCTCGACAACGCCGAGTGCTCCTGCGTCGCCGCGCTGGAGCGCAAGGAGAGCCGCGGCGCCCAGTACAGGACCGACTTCCCGGAGCGCAACGACGAGGAGTGGCTCAAGCACATCGACCTCCAGCAGGGGGAAGAGGGGCCGGACGTCTCATACTCAGAGGTGACGATCACCCAGTGGGAACCCGAAGAGCGCAAGTACTGAGAGGACGACGCTAGATGGCCGAGTACACGCTGAAAGTCCGCCGTTACCAGCCGGAGACGAGCGAGGGCCCCTACTGGGAGGAGTTCAAGGTCGACCTCGATCCCTCGCTCTCCGTCCTCGACGGCATCCTCCAGGCCAAAGACCGCGACGACGGCTCGCTCTCGGTGCGCTGCTCCTGCCGGGCGGCGATCTGCGGCTCCTGCGGGATGAAGATCAACGGCCAGTCCGGGCTCGGCTGCAAGACCCAGATCGGCGAGGCCCAGGAGCTGGCCGAGAAGCAGGCGAGCGTCGGCGACGGCGACAGCACGATCGTCGTCGAGCCGATGGGCAACATGCCGGTGATCAAGGACCTGATCACCGACATGGAGTCGACCCACTGGGAGAAGATCCGCCGCGTCACCCCGTGGCTGCTGCCGCACGGCGAGCCGCCCGAGCGCGAGTACATCGTCGAGCCGGAATCGATGCTCGACATCACCCAGTCGATGGCCTGCATCCAGTGCGGCGCCTGCGTCTCCTCCTGCCTCTCGATGGAGGCCGACCCCGACTTCATCGGCCCGGCGGCGCTGGCCAAGGCCTACCGCTTCGTCGGCGACCCGCGCGACGCCGAGACCAAGGAGCGCCTGCACGACCTGGCCGAGGACCCGCACGGGATCTACGACTGCACCCACTGCTTCAGCTGCATCGACGCCTGCCCGAAGGGCGTCGCGCCGATGGACCAGATCATGCGCCTGCGCCGCAAGGCCGGCGAGGAGGGCATCGACGACCCCCACAACGGCCACAACCACGAGCTCGCCTTCGTCAAGATCATCGAGAAGAAGGGGACGCTGGACGAGGCGCTGCTCCAGCAGGAGTCCTACGCGCCCGGGGTCAAAGGCAAGCTGAAACCGACCAGGAGCGCGCTCGAAGGCCTCGGCAAGTCGCTGCCCACGGTGCTGCGCGCGATCAAGAGCGGCAAGGCCCGCTCGCTGTCGAAGCTGATCCCCGGCGTCCACCCGAAGCTTCCCGGCACCGCCCAGGACGAGGTCAAGGCGATCTACAAGCACGCCGAGGAGCACCGCGAGGAATTCAACATCTACATCCAGGGCGAGGAGGACGTCGAGCCCGAGCCCGACGAGACCGAGACGGAGGAGAAGGTATGAAGCTCGCCTACTGGCCCGGCTGCGTCTCGCGCGGCTTCACCACCGAGCTGCACGGCTCGATGGCGTTCACCGCCGAGAAGCTCGGCATCGAGCTGGTCGAACTCGACCGCGCCAACTGCTGCGGCGCCGGCGTGATCGCCGAGCACAACCAGGAGCTCGCCGACACGCTCAACGCCCGCACCTTCGCGCTCGCCCAGCAGACCGGGCTGGCGATGATGAACATCTGCTCGACCTGCCAGGGCGCCCAGTCGGAGTGCCAGCAGCGGCTCGACGCCGACTCGGCCTACCGCGCCCACATCAACGAGGCGCTCTCCGGTCAGGGGCTCGAGTACGTCAAGGGCAAGGACGGCTTCACCAACAAGAACTTCCTCTGGCTGCTGGTCGAGGACTACGGTCTCGACCGGCTGGCCGAGCAGGTCGTGCGGCCACTCTCCGGCCTGCGGGTCGGCCCCTTCTACGGCTGCTACGTCGTCCGCCCGAAGGAGCGGCTCGGCTATGACGAGCACCCCGACCGCGACATCTACCTGGAGAAGGTGATCGAGGCCCTCGGCGGCGAGGTGGTCGAGTACGACGGCGCCCGCAAGTGCTGCGGCTTCCCGGTGATCACGATGAACAAAGAAACCTCGCTGCGCCAGGCCGGCACCCATGTCGGCGACGCGATCGACGCCGGCGCCGACTGCCTGGTCACCCCCTGCCCGCTCTGCCACCTGAACCTCGACATGCAGCAGCCGGACGCGGCGAAGGTCGTCAACCGCGACCTCGGCCTCGCCGTCCTGCACCTGCCCCAGCTGGTCGGCCTGGCGCTCGGCGCCGAGCCGAAGCAGCTCGGGATGAGCAAGCACATCGCCTCGACCAAGTGGGTCGAGGAGCGGCTGACCGCCGGCGCCCCCGCCTAGGCCCGGCCTCGTCCATAGACTGCGGCGCGAATGGCCGTCGCCGTAGCGACCTTCCTCATCGTGCTGGCGATCATCGCCAGCGAGAAGATGCACCGCACGAACGTGGCGCTGCTCGGCGCGGCGATCGTCGTGCTGTTCGTCGGCGACTTCTCCCAGGAGCAGGCGATCGAGTCCGTCGACTTCAACACGATCGGGCTGCTGACCGGGATGATGATCCTCGTCTACCTGACCCAGCAGACCGGCGTCTACGACTTCGTCGCGATCCGCGCCGGCCAGCTCTCGGGCGGGAAATCCTTCGCGGTGACGATGAGCCTCGCGGGTACGACCGCGCTGCTCTCCGCCTTCCTCGACAACCTGACGACGATCCTGCTGATCGCGCCGATCACCTTCCTGCTCGCCGACGCGCTCGACATCGAGGCTGTGCCGCTGCTGATCATCGAGGTGATCGCGTCGAACATCGGCGGCACGGCGACGCTGATCGGCGACCCGCCGAACATCATCATCGCCGGCGCCACCGGGCTCAGCTTCAACGCCTTCATCGCCAACCTGGCCCCGGTGGTGATCGTCACCTTTGCCGCCGTGATCCCGCTGCTCTATCTCTTCTTCCGCAAACGGCTCCAGGTCGAGGAGCGCAACCGCAAGTCGGTGATGGAGCTGAACGCTCGCGCCTCGATCCGCGACGTCGCCGAGCTGCGCCGCACCGGGCCGGTGCTGCTGCTCACCGTGCTCGCCTTCTTCGCCCACCAGGCGCTGCACATCGAGCCGGCGACCGTGGCGCTGGCGGGCGCCGCCGTGGGGCTGATGGTGACGCGGATCGACCTCGAGGAGGCGCTCTCCAGCATCGAGTGGACGACGCTCTTCTTCTTCATCGCGCTGTTCGTCATGGTCGGGGCGCTGGAGGCGACCGGGGCGATCGAGCACATCGCGACCGCGGTCAAGGACGTCACCGGCGGTGGCCGCACCGCCGAGCTGATCGGGATCACCTGGGTCGCGGCGCTCGGCTCCGGCGTGGTCGACAACATCCCCTTCACGACGGCGATGATCCCGGTGGTCAAGGACCTCCAGCAGACGGCCGGGACGGGCGGGGACGACGCCTACTGGTGGGCGCTGGCGCTGGGCGCCTGCTTCGGCGGCAACGCGACGATGATCGCCGCCGCCGCCAACGTGGCCGCGGCCGGGATGGCCGAACGGGCGGGAACCCCGAT
The DNA here is from genome assembly GCA_035266685.1 of Solirubrobacterales bacterium. Lineage (GTDB taxonomy): Bacteria > Actinomycetota > Thermoleophilia > Solirubrobacterales > 70-9 > VRUE01. The sequence goes on along the minus strand of DATFMX010000088.1, from coordinate 4,120 downwards.
CGGCTTCATCGCCTTCCTCAAGGTCGGGCTGCCGGCGACCGTCCTCTCGATCGCCATCGCCACGGCCTACATCGCAATCCGGTACATAGCCCTATGACGGATACCTGAGGAGGAACCGCATGCCCGACTCGATCGTCAAGCAGACCCTGCGCGAGATAGAGCCGCTCGACGCCGACGAGCTGATCGGCCCGGCGGCGCGCCGGGTGATCGACCACAGCCTGCCCGCGCTGCCGGCGGTGGAGAAGGACGGCAGCTTCGCCGGAATCTTCGGCGAGCGCGAGTTCATGGCGGCGCTCTTCCCCGGCTACATGGGCGACCTGGCCTCTGCGGCGATGGTCTCGCGCTCGGTCGATGAGACGATCGAGCGCCGCTCCAACTGTGCCGAGCAGCCGATCCGCCACTGGCTGACGACCGACCACGTGCTGGTCGAGGACGACTACTCCGACACCCAGCTGGCCGAGCTCTTCCTCCACCACCGGGTGCTGATCGTCCCGATCGCGACCGGCGGCAAGGTACACGCGATCGTCACCCGCCACGACTTCTTCTGCGAGCTGGTCAGCCGCTTCGGCGTGCTGGCGGAGGACCTGGGCGACTGAAAGGCATCATGACAGCATCTATGTTGATGCTATGATGCCTCCATGCGGACGACGGTCACGCTCGATCCAGATGTCGCGGCAAGGCTGAAGGAAACAGCACGTGATCGCGGCATCTCGTTCAAGGAGGCCTTGAACAGCAGCGTGCGGCGGGGGTTCGAGCGGGGCGAGGCGCAGGCGAAGCCCTACAAGCTTCCGCCTCCCCAGAACCTGGAAGTCAAGCCCGGCGTCAACTTGGTCAAGGCCCTTCAGCTCGCGGGCGAAATCGAGGACGCCGAGACGATTCGCAAGATGCGCCTCGGCAAGTGAAGCTGCCCGACGTCAACCTGCTCGTCTACACGACGGATGAGTCCTCGCCTCACTGCGCGCGAGCCCGGAGTTGGCTCGAGGAGGCGTTATCGGGCACCGAGGAAGTTGGCTTCGCCTGGCTGGCCCTGGTCGGCTTTATCCGCATCTCGACCAGCCCGGCTGCCTTTTCGAGCCCACTCTCGACGGCCGGGGCGTTTGAGTACGTCGACAGTTGGCTCGGCGCGCCGGTCGCCACGGTCGTCCATCCAAGCGATCGTCACGCAACCCACCTGCGCGAGTTGCTCGAGTCGATCGGTAGCACGGGCGGCAACCTGACGAGCGACGCCCATCTGGCAGCACTTGCGATCGAGCACGGCGCCGAACTCTGCTCTCACGACAACGACTTCGCGCGGTTCGACGGACTGCGCTGGACCGACCCGCTGAACTGAGTCAGCCGAGCAGGTCGCGCTCGATCAAGAGCTCGGCGAGCTGGACGGTGTTGGTCGCGGCGCCCTTGCGCAGGTTGTCGGAGACGACCCAGAGGTCGAGCGCCCGCTCGTTGCCGGGGTCGCGGCGGATGCGGCCGACGAAGACGTCGTCGCGGCCCGCGGCCTCGACCGCCATCGGGTAGCGCCCGGCGCCGGGGTCGTCGAGCACGGTGACGCCCGGGGCCGCGGCGAGCAGCTCGCGGGCGCGCTCGGGCTCCAGCGGCTCGCGGGTCTCGACGTTGACCGCCTCGGAGTGGCCGGTGACGACCGGCACCCGCACGCAGGTCGCGCTGACCCGGATCGCCGCGTCGCCGAGGATCTTGCGGGTCTCGTTGATCAGCTTGCGCTCCTCGTCGGTGTGGTCGTCGCCGTCGGCGAAGCTGCCGGCCTGCGGCAGCGCGTTGAAGGCGATCCGGTGCGGGTAGACGGAGGCCTCCGGCTCGCCGCCGTCGAGCACCGCCCGCGACTGCTCGCGCAGCTCGTCGATCGCCGCCTTGCCGGTGCCGGAGACGGCCTGGTAGGTCGAGATCACGAGGCGCTCGATTCCCGCCGCGTCGTGCAGCGGCTTCAGCGCGACGACCATCTGCATAGTCGAGCAGTTGGGGTTGGCGACGATCCCCTTGTGAGCGGCGAGGTCGTCGGGGTTGACCTCGGCGACGACCAGCGGCACCTCGTCGTGCATGCGCCAGTAGCTGGTGTTGTCGACGACGACCGCGCCGGCCTCGACCAGCTTCGGCGTCCACTCGGCGCTGACCGCGCCGCCGGCCGAGGAGAGGACGATGTCGAGCCCCTGGATCGAGTCCTCGCTCAGCGCCTGGACCTCGAGCTCCTCTTCCCCCCACTCGATCGCCTTGCCGGCCGAGCGCTCGGAGGCGAAGGGGACGACCTGGGAGAGCGGAAATCTGCGGCTCGCCAGCAGGTCGAGGATCGTCGTCCCGACCAGCCCGGTCGCGCCCAGCACGCCGACCCTGTATCCATCGCCCGTCATCTGCCGAGTATGACGGTGCTCAGCTGCCCACAGCGGGACGGTGCTGGTCGCCCATCGGGTCCTCTGCCTTGACGGCGCCGGCGCCGAGTTCGAAGGCGCTGTGCAGCGCGCGCACCGCGTCGGGGACGCGGTCGGCGGAGATGACGCATGAGATCTTGATCGGCGAGGTGGAGATCATCTCGATGTTGATCCGCTCGTCGCCGAGCACCGCGAAGACCTTGGCGGCGACGCCCGGGTGGGAGCGCATGCCGGCGCCGACGATCGAGACCTTGCCGATCCGCTCTTCGCTGCGCACACCCTGGCTGACGTCGAGGGCGGAGATCGTGTCAGTCGCCGCGGCCAGGTCGGAGCGGTCGACGGTGAACGAGAGGTCGGCCAGCGCGTCGTCGCCCACCGGCTCGTTCTGGATGATCACATCGACGTTGATCCCGGCGTCGGCGAGCGCGGTGAAGATCCGCCCGGCGACGCCCGGCTCGTCGCGCAGGCCGGTCAGCGTGACGCGCGCCTCGCCGTCGGAATGGGTCACTGCGGTTACGAACGGTTGCTCCACGGTCTCCTTCTCGCTCTCGGCTTCGCTGACCACGAGGGTACCTGGCCCCTCCTCGAAGCTGCTGCGGCAGTGGATCCGCACGCCGTTGTTGCGCGCGTACTCGACCGAGCGAAGCTGCAGCACCTTCGCCCCCGAGGCCGACATCTCCAGCATCTCCTCGTAGGAGGCGAACGGCAGCTTGCGCGCGTCGGGGACGATCCGCGGGTCGGCGCTGAAAATGCCCGAGACGTCGGTGTAGATCTCGCAGACGGCGGCGTCTAGCGCCGCCGCGAGCGCGACGGCGGTCGTGTCGGAGCCGCCGCGGCCGAGCGTGGTGACGTCGTGGCTGTCGGTGGAGACGCCCTGGAAGCCGGCGACGAGGACGATCCGGTCCTTCTCCAGCATCTCGCGGATGCGCTCGGCGCGAACGTCGATGATTTTCGCCCGCGTGTGCGAGGAGTCGGTGACGATCCCGGCCTGCGAGCCGGTCAGCGAGATCGCTTCATGGCCCATGTCGTGGATCGCCATCGCGGCAAGCGCGCAGGAGATCCGCTCGCCGGTCGAGAGCAGCATGTCCATCTCGCGCGCCACCGGCCGCTCGGAGATCTCCAGCGCCTGCGCGACCAGCTCGTCGGTCGTCTTGCCGCGCGCCGAGAGCACCGCGACCACCCGGTTGCCGGCCTCGCGCGCGCCGACGATCCGCCGCGCGGCCCGTTTGATCTCCTCCGCGCCGGCGACCGAGGTGCCACCGAACTTCATCACGACTATGTCGGAATTCGCGCCGCTCATCGCTGACGTTTGAGGATAGTCGTGCCCGGGCGAGCCGGACGGAGCGGCCGGCGAACCCAGCGCGTCAAGCCGCGTCGTGGTCCTCGGCAAGAACCTCCTCAGGGGACATGACGCGGGTGCCGCCGCCCGGCGAGACGACGACCGCGTGTTGACCTTCCCTGGCCGCGCCCCTGACCTCTCGGTTCGTCTCAGGCTTGTCGGCATCTATGAAAGTGGACTTGTCTGGATAGGGTGACCGTCCCTCCATGACAAGGTCGAGCGCCTCGGACAGCGCCCGACCGGCCGGAGAGGTCGCCCCGACCGGGCCTCGGTAGCTGTAGCTCCTTACCGCCTTTTCCATCCCTCGATCATCTCCCGGTGTCCATGCTTCACGGCATCGATGGCGACTTGCATTCCCTCGGCAAGGGTACCGTCGTGGAAGACGATTCCATTCTGCTTGCCCCCG
>DATFMX010000087.1:0-13241 GCA_035266685.1 Solirubrobacterales bacterium | reverse complement strand
GGGCGCCGAAGAAAAGGCAGGCCAATCCGACAGCCAAGGGCAGGCCCTCAAAGGCAAGGTGGTCGAGAGGCCGCGTCCGCCCAGTTCGATTGTCGACGAGGGTGCCGTAGTGGGCACGTACTATCTCTCGTGGATCGGCCTTCATTGCATCTCCGTGATGACCCTTCCCAGCTCTTCAAACAAGCTCTCGGTGTCCGGGATTCCTTGCGTCTCGCTCGGCGCGATGTCGGCGGCGAACGGGTGGCCACCGGGCGGCCCAAGAAGCTCAAACGTCCGCGATGAGCCGTTGTCCAGTTCCACCTCGACTTTGGCCATGTCAAATTTTAGGTTCTCAAATTCGATGACCTTGCCGAAGGCCCCTTTGTCGCCTTCTGCTGCGGCCTTCGCGAGTCCAGGCACGAGCTTTTCCGCATGTTCGCGGGCGCTGATCCGAAGCTCAATCTGCGGGCTGGCTTCCTCGCGGACCCACTGGTCGGCATCCTTGAAATCCGACGCTGCCCCGTATTTGAAGAGGCGCACGGTCTCCAGGCGATTCTGGGCCAGCGCCTCCGTGAGAACGTTGCTGGGCACCCAGGGATTGATCTCCAACATCAGGTCCGGGTAGCGCGCCCGAAACTGGCTTTGAAGCTCGCCTTCGATCAGGCCTTTGATGCTGCGGCCGTTGTTTTCGTGGACGGCCCACCAACCGTATTGCTGGTTTTTCGGCAACCTGAAGAGAGCGCCGCATGGGAGAAGCTGGGTGTGTTCCGGGAGCTGTCGGAGGAGGAGATTGTGATTCTCGTCCTCGATGTCTGCGCCGTATCCACCGTCCCCGCTACGGAAGCTAGTCTGAACGTCGACCCCTATGAGTTTGGCCGACTCGCCAAGCAGGATTTTGTTGTCGTGGGTCGCTAGGAAATTGTTGCTGAATATTTCGTGCAGAACATCCCCGAGATAGACCCCTTCATCTTCCAGGTCCCCAAACTCAATGAAGTCGTTCGGCTTCCATTTCCTGTGGATGCGCACGCTGTAAATAAGTGCCCGGTGGGCCATTTTCTCCCCCGTCTCCCGCCGCTGGGGGCGGTCTTTGCATGAGAATCGAGGGGTACCTTATAGGTACTTAAAGCTGTTCAAGCGGCCGAACGGACCCCCGAAACAGCGAAGGCGGTTTCTCCGCAAAGGTCTTCGAGGCGATCTCGCCATCGGCCGTGCGCCTGAGCCGAGTCATCGGACATCTTATCCCGGCTCGCCCTACAGAAAAGGCGACTATGTGTGCGCCAGGTCACACTTCTAGATATATCTGAGCGATATATCTAGGCGAGATGGAGCTGAGCTCTACTGCCTATGTGATTCTCGGGATGGTTCGGGGCGGGCCGCGGTCGGGGTATGAGATCAAGGCTGCGGTTGACAACTCGACGCGGTTTTTTTGGGCCGCCAGCTACGGGCAGATCTATCCGGAGCTGAAGCGGCTTGCCGGGGCCGGGCTGGTCGAGGCGATCGACGCGTCCACCGGCGACCGCAAGCGGACGCGATATGCGATCACCGCCGACGGCGAGGCGGAGCTGAAGGACTGGCTGCGCCGCCCGCCCGAGACGACCGAGATGCGCGAAGAAGGCCTGCTCAAACTCTTCTTCTCCGGCGCGCTGAAACCGGCCGAGGCGGTGGAGACGCTGCGCTCGATGCGGCAGATGCGGCTCGATCTGGTCGAGCGCCTGCGCGCAATGGAGCTGCGCAAGGAAGTGATCGAGGACCCCTACCCACCGATGGTCCTGCGAATGGGGATCGAGTTCAACGAATGGTTCGCCGACTGGTGCGAGCGGATGGAGTCCGAGCTGCTCGCGCCGACCACCGAGAAAGGGAGCAGCTGATGTTCAACTCACTCGCCCGCCTGGCCGACGGCAATGCACGCCGCGTCGGCCTCTTCGCGATCGCCTTCTTCCTGCTCGCCGGGGCGCTCGGCGGCTCGGTCGCCTCGCGTCTCGACCCCTACGGGGCCGACGACCCCGCCACCGAGGCGGTGAAGGCCAGGGACCAGCTCACCGACGCGGGCCTGCGCGTGCCCGCCGTGCTCGCCGTCGTCTCCGACGCGCCGATCTCATCCCCGGCGACCCGCCGTCGCGTCGAGCGGCTGGAGCGCGCCGTCCGCCGTCGCGGCGACGTCGCCTCGGTGACTGGCTACTACGACACCCGCTCCCCCGTCTTCGTCTCCCACGACCGCCGCTCGACCTACTTCGCCGTCGCGGTCAAGCCGACCGAGGACAAGGCCTGGCAGGCGGCCGGCGCCGACATCGCCGACCGACTCTCCAGCGAGCCCGGCGTCGTCGTCGGCGGTGCCGCGGTCGCACAGGAGCAGGTCAACAAGCAGGTGGAGAAGGACCTGCGGATGGCCGAGCTGCTCGCCTTCCCGCTGCTCTTCCTGCTCTCGCTGCTCTTCTTCCGCAGCCTCGTCGCCTCGGTGCTGCCGCTGATGATCGGCGGACTGGCGATCGTCGGGACGTTCCTGATCCTGCGCCTCGCCAGCGAGGTCGGCTCGATCTCGATCTTCGCGCTCAACCTGACCACCGCGCTCGGCCTCGGGCTGGCGATCGACTACAGCCTCTTCGTCGTCTCCCGCTACCGCGAGGAGATCGCCAAGGACGGCCCGGGGCTGGCGGCGATGCGGCGGGTGATGGCAACCGCCGGGCGGACCGTGCTCTTCTCCTCGCTGACGGTCTCCGCCGCGCTCGCCTCGCTGCTCGTCCTCCCGCAGCGCTTCCTCTACTCGATGGGGCTCGGCGGCGCCCTCGTCGCGCTCTTCGCGGCGCTGATCTCCCTCACCGTGCTGCCCGCGGTCCTGACCCTGCTCGGCACGCGCGTCAACGCGCTCTCGCCGCGCTTCCTGCGCCGCCGCGCCGAGGCCGATGCGCGGCCCGACGAGAGCGGCTTCTGGTACCGGCTCTCGCGCTTCGTGATGCGCCGGCCGCTGCCCGTGGCGACGCTCAGCGCCCTGTTCCTGATCGTGCTCGGCCTGCCCTTCTTCGGGATCAAGTTCAACACCGTCGACCCGACCGTGCTACCCGAGTCGGCGAGCGCCCGCCAGGCCTACGACAGGGTCAGCGACGAATTCCCGCCCTACCGCGAGACGCCGATCTGGATCGACGTCGAAGGCGGCGGCCCGCAGGCGGCGGCCCAGGTCGCCGCGCGGGTGCGGCGCGTCGACGGCGTCGCCGAAGTCGGGCGGCCACAGCCGCTGAAGGGCGATGTGACGGCGCTGCAGGTGGTCTCCACCGAACCGTTCGTCTCCGGCGCCAGCCAGGCCACGGTGCGGCGCCTGCGCGACCTGCAGCCGCCACCCGGCACGACGACGCTGGTCGGCGGCGCCACCGCCGACTTCATCGACCTGCAGAGCAGCCTGCTCACTCATCTGCCGATCGTGCTCGCGATCGTGATCGTCTCGACCCTGACGATCCTCTTCCTGATGACCGGCTCGGTGATCCTGCCGATCAAGTCGCTGATCATGAACTTCCTCAACCTCAGCGCCGTCTTCGGCCTGCTCGTGCTGATCTTCCAGGACGGGCGGCTGGAAGGCTTCCTCGGCTATTCGAGCTCCGGCGCGATCGAGCAGACGATGCCGATTCTCCTGTTCGCCGTCGCCTTCGGCCTCTCCACCGACTACGCCGTATTCCTGCTCTCGCGGATCAAGGAGGCACGCGACAACGGCGCCTCGGACTCCGAGAGCGTCGCGATCGGGCTCGAGCGGACCGGGCGGATCGTCACCGCGGCGGCGTTGCTGTTCGCGGTCGCGATGGGGGCCTTCGCCACCTCGCAGATCATCTTCATCAAGGAGAACGGGGTCGGCACGGCGCTCGCGGTGCTGATCGACGCCAGCATCATCCGGGCGCTGCTCGTACCCTCGCTGATGGAGCTGCTCGGCAAGTGGAACTGGTGGGCGCCGGCGCCGCTGCGGCGACTGCACGAGCGCTACGGGATCAGCGAGACGGCGCCGTCGGAACCGGCCGAAGTGACCAGTTCTTAACCCGCGCGCCTACTGGACTAGCGCGGTCGAGGTTTAGGTCGCATAGCGGTCAAAAGCTCGACCGCGGTGTCATTTCTTCGCGGCCACGGTCGATTCTTCCGGCGAGGCGTCGAAAACGCTGGCGCCGAAGCCGAGCACCGCGGGTTCCACAGCGTCTTCGGGCGGTTCGAGGCCAAGCAGTTCCTGCACGGTTCGCAGGAACGACAGCGGTCCGTATAGGCCGGTTTCGTCAACCGTTCCCGCGGCGACGTAGGGCGAGATCAGCAGCATCCCGACCGCTTCGCCCTCCTGCGGCGCGCGGTCGAAGGTGACGGCGACCAGCCCGCCTTCCTCTTCATAGGCGGGAGAGGCGACGATCTGCGGGACGACGGCTTCGAGGAAGCCATCGGCGGCGCCGAGACCCGCGGGCCGTTCGGGCGCGCACGGCGTTTCGCTGCCGTCGTGACAGGCGTTGGGAAAGACGTAGGAGAGGTTCGGGGTGGTCTCGGCTTTTTCCAGGTCGGGCGTGAGCTGGTCGAGGTCGGCTTCGCCTTCATCGGGTTCGGGACATTCCGCGCCTTCCGCAAGCCCGGCCAAGTAGGCGAACGGGTCGCGGGGGCTGGGCAGGCAGCTTTCCGCCGGCGCGGCGCCGTCATCGATCGCCGGCGCCTCCACGTAGGCCTTCCAGGTGAGTTCCGCGCTCGCAAGCTGTTCGGGTAGGGCCTCGGCTTCTTCGCCGAGCTCGCTCGGCGCCTCCGGGCTGTACTTGGCGAGCAGCTTGCCTTCTTCGGTCAGCGTCCTTGCCAGGTAGGGCGCTGCGGATTCCTCGCCGAAAGCCTCTTCGTAGCCGTGCCCGTCGAGCACGATCAGGAACACGTGCTTGATTTCGGGCGGCGGCGCTTCTTCTTCGAGCTCGGGCGGCAGTTCGAGCGGTGGCGGCGCTTCGGCCGGCGGCGCGGGCGCTTCGGCCGGCGCGACCGGCGGCGCTCCGGCCGTTGCCGCGTAGGCGGTCGCTTCGGGGACGAAGCTCGGTTCCGCGCTCGCAGTCTCCGCCGCTTCTTCGGCCTGCGGTTCGGCGCCGCCCAGTTCTTCGACCACGATCGGCGCGACCCCGTAACTGCGGGCGATGGGGCTCGTCACCGAGCCGATCACGACGCCCGCGGTCAGCATTGCCATCACCGCGACTGCCGCGACCTGCGGGGTCGGCATGAACCACCAGGGATCGTGGTCCTCGCCCGACAGCTCGCCGAGCCCGCGGTCGTCGTCGTCACTCGCCTTCAACCCGGTGAAGTCTCACCCTAAGAACACACCGTGTTGTGAAGATCCAGAGTACGGCGTTTAACACTCTGGTTACCACTCGTTCACAGCCACGCAACACCGGTGCTCGGGGGCTGAGGACAATCGCTGAAGAGTGACCGACGTCTCTCTCAGCTCCGTCCCGCAGCCCGATCTCTCCCCGGTCTCGGCGGAGCTGGAGGTGTGCGGGTCCTGCGGAGCGCCGATGGCGAGCGACCAGCGCTACTGCCTCGAGTGCGGGCAGCGGCGCGGCGACCCGCGGCTGCCCTTCATGGACGCGGTCGTGCTGATGGAAGCGGTCAAGCAGGCGCGGCAGCCGCCGCCCCCGCCGCCGCCGAAGCGCCGGCGCAGCGGCATCTCCCCCAACGCGGCGCTGATAACCGGCATCGGCACGCTGCTGCTGGCGCTCGGCATCGGCGTGCTGATCGGTCACTCGGGCAGCCACGAAGTCGCGCAGACTGCCGCCGCGCCGCAGGTGATCACGGTCGGCGGGGCCGGCGGCGAAGCGACCGCCGCCAGCTCCAAGGGCAAGTCGACCAGCGGCGGCGAGGCGGCCAAGGCGAAGACCAAGCAGCAGAAGCAGAAGGCGCTGCAGGAATCCGAAGCGCATCCGGCCGCGGAAGAAGTGCTGAAGCCGGCCGGCAACGTCGACCTGCCGCCGGCGACGGTCAAGCCCGGCGACAAGTGCAAGAGCGGCGAAGCCGGCTGTGAAGGCGGCGAATTCACCGGCAACTTCTTCGGCGAATGACCCCCGACGAGACGAAGATCGATCTCGAACGGCGCCGCGACCAGCTGATCGCCCGCGTCGCCGAGCTCCAGTGGGACCTCGGCGGGCTGACCTACGAGATGGCAGTGCGCAACCGGATGAAGGTCGAGCTGCTGGTCAAACGGGCGGTCGCCCTGCAGGACGCCGACGCCGAACTGAGCGAGGTCGAACGCATCGTGCGCAGCGAGGAGACCGGCACGGCGGGCAGCTGCGCGAGCTGCGGCGCCCCCCACTCCAGCGGCGCCACCTTCTGCTGGCAGTGCGGACAGTCACTGCTCGAGCAGGTCTCCAGCGACGCCATCCTTCGCCAATGATCCGGGCGCCTAGCCGAAGCGACCGCTGACGTAGTCCCGGGTGCGGGGGTCGTCGGGGCCGGAGAAGATCTTTCCGGTCTCGGCGAACTCGACCAGCGTGCCCGAGGGCTCGCCGTTGCTGGTCTCGAGGCTAAAGAAGGCCGTGCGATCGGCGACGCGCGCCGCCTGCTGCATGTTGTGGGTGACGATGACGATCGTGAAGCGGCCTTTGAGGCTGTGCATCAACTCCTCGATCGAGGCGGTGGCGATCGGGTCGAGTGCCGAGGCCGGCTCGTCGAGCAACAGCACATCCGGTTCGATCGCGATCGCGCGGGCGATGCAGAGTCGCTGCTGCTGGCCGCCGGAGAGACCGAGCGCGCTGTCCTTGAGGCGGTCCTTGACCTCGTCCCAGAGCGCGGCGCCGCGCAGCGCCTTCTCGACCCGCTCGTCGAGACCGCGCTTCATGCCTAGGTTGCGCGGCGCCCAGGCGATGTTGTCGTAGATCGACTTGGGGAACGGGTTCGGTTTCTGGAAGACCATGCCGATCCGCCGCCGCACCTCGATCCGGTCGACGTCGCCCGCGTACATGTCGTGCCCGTGGTAGAGGACCTGGCCCTCGAGCCGGAAGCCCCGCACCGAGTCGTTCATCCGGTTGAGGCTGCGCAGGAAGGTCGTCTTGCCGCAGCCCGACGGCCCGATCAGCGCCGTGATCCGGCTGCGCGGGATGCGCAGGTCGACGCCGGTCAACGCCCGCTTGCGGCCGTAGAAGACGGAGACGTCGCGCGCCTCGAAGACCGCCTCGAGGCCGGTCTCGCGCCGCAGCACCCCGTTGACGCCCGGCGGCGCGGCCGGCGGACCGCTCTGGATCCTCACCCGCGGAGCGCTCATCGATCCATCCTCGCGCGACTGCGGGAGAGCAGCGCCCGGGCGCTGAGGCTGGCGAAGAGGATCGCCGCCAACAGCACCAGCGACGAACCCCAGGCGCGGGCGAAGCCTTCCGGGTTCGCTTCCTCGGAGAGGTTGAAGATCGTCACCGGGATGTTCGGCAACGCTTCGGCGGGGTTGAGGCTGACATGACGACCGTCGAAGACCGAGCTGAGCAGGATCAGCGGCGCCGTCTCGCCGGCCGCGCGGGCCACCGCCAGCACGGTTGAGGTGAGGATCCCGGGCAGGGCGCTGGGCAGGATCACGCCGAGCACGGTGCGCCAGCGACTGACACCGAGCGCTTCCGCCGCTTCGCGCAGGCTGACCGGGACGAGCAGCAGCACCTCCTGGCTGCCGCGGGCGATCAGCGGCAGCTCGATGATCGCCAGCGCGACCGAGCCGGCGAAGGCGAACTGCGGCCGGCCGTAGACGAACAGGCCGAAGACGAAGAGCCCGATCACGATCGAGGGCAGGCCGTTGATCAGGTCGAGGCTCATCCGCACGACCCGGTCGATCCGCCCGCCGGCGGCGAACTCGGTCAGGTAGAGGGCGATCAGGATGCCGATCGGCATCGCCACCGCAGTGGCGAGGGCGACGATGATCAGCGTTCCGACGATCGCCGGGCCGATCCCCGTCGGCTCGCCGGTGAAGAGGAATTCGAAGCTGAGCGCCGGCGCGCCGCGGGCGACGACGGTGTAGACGACGATCGCCAGCACGGCGACGGCGAGCACCGCGGCCCCGGTGGCGCCGTACTCGGCGAGCTTGCTGACGATGCGGCGGCGGCCGAGGTTGCCGCTGGGCACGAGCGGCGCGGTCGGGTCGAAGGCCGCGTCCGCGAATCCCGCCTCGGCGGAGCTCACTTCGTCGCCCCCGCGTACTCGAAGCGCCGGCCGATCCACTGGGCGAAGAGGTTGGAGAGCAGGCCGATCGCCAGCAGGATCGCACCCAGGTAGTAGAGCGAGGATTCGTGCAGCGCGTTGAGATTTCCGGGGAACTGGTTGGCGATCCGCGCCGCCATCGTGTCGCCGGTTTCGAACAGCGACGCCTTGATCGCCGAGCCGGCGCCGATCACCTGGGTCACCGCGATCGCCTCACCGAGCGCCCGGCCGAGGCCGAGCAGCGAGGCGGCGACGACGCCCGAGCCGGTGCTCGGCAGGACGACCCCGCGCACGACCTCCCAACGGGTGGCGCCGAGCGCGCTGGCGCCGTCCTGGACGTCGCCGGGGACGGCAAGGAAGAGATCACGCGAGATCGAGGCGACGATCGGCACGATCATGATCGTCAGGATCAGGCTGGCGGTGAAGATGCTGGCCCCGGTGGTCTGCGGCGGGCCGAACAGTGGGATGAAGCCGAGCGTGTCGTGCAGCCACGCCTCGACGTCGGACTGGACGAAGGGCGCCAGCACGAGGATCCCCCAGAAGCCGAGGATGACGCTGGGTATCGCCGCCAGCATCTCGACCAGGGGCGAGATCACGCCGCGCACGCCCTTCGGCGCCAGCAGGCTGAGGTAGAGCCCGATCGCAACCGCCACCGGGCCGCCAATCGCCAGCGCGACGAGGGAGCTGACGAGCGTGCCGAAGAGGACCGAGCCGGCGCCGTAGACGCCGAAGTTCGGCTGCCAGGTGGTGTGCGTGAGGAAGCCGAGTCCGAACTTCGAGATCGCCGGGCTCGCACCGTGTACCACCTGGTAACCGACAAGCAGCAGGAGCACGACGCCGAGCAACGCGGCCAGCGCACAGAGGCCGTAGAGGATCCCGTCGCCGATCCGGTCGCTCATCGGCGCGCAGCCTAGATCACATCTTCGCCGAGAAACAGGCCTTTATCCCGATTTTCACAAGTGTGAAACAGGTAGATAACAAGTTTGCACGTGAGTGATGGCCAAAGTACCGCTACCCAACTAGTACGAAAGACGAAAGGAACTCTCTTGAATCGCATCAGGTTGCTTGGGGTGGCCATCGCGGCTGTCCTGGTCATGGCGACGGGAGCGGCCAACGCCTCCGCCGCGGGTCTCACCGGAGCCGGCTCATCGCTGGTCGCCCCGCTCATGGCGAACTGGATCAACGGCTTCGAAATCAAAGAAGGCATCCCGGTCAAATACGGATCGGTCGGCTCGGGCGCCGGTATCGCCCAGATCACCGCCCGAACCGTCGATTTCGGCGCCTCCGACGCACCACTTACCCCCGAACAGGCGGGTGCCTGCGGCGGCTGCGTGCAGATCCCCTGGGCGCTGACCGGAGTCGCAGTCGGCTTCCACCTGCCCGGGGTCAAGAAACTGAACCTGTCCGGCTCGATACTGGCCGGCATCTACTTCGGCAAGATCACCAAGTGGAACGACCCGAAGATCAAGAAGCTGAACCCGAAGACCCACCTGCCCGGGATGACGATCACGCCGGTCTTCCGCAGCGACGGCTCCGGCGACACCTACGCCTTCACCGACTACCTGTCGAAGGTGAGCGGAGCGTGGAAGAAGAGTGTCGGCTCCGCGACCAGCGTCCAGTTCCCAGCGGGCGTCGGTGGCAAAGGCAACTCCGGAGTCACCTCGACGGTCACCTCGACCAACGGCTCGATCGGCTACATCTCGGCCTCCTACCTGGTCGCGGCCGGCCTGGGAGCCGCAGCCATCCAGAACAAGGCCGGACGGTTCGAGTTCCCGAACCTGAGCAACATCGCGGCAGCCGCTTCTGTGGTCAAGAAGGTTCCGGCGAACAACAAAATCAGCATCACCAACCCACCGAAGAAGGCGAAGACCGCCTACCCGATCTCGACCTTCACCTACGGGATCGTTCCGCATGACGCCAGCCAGAAGGGCTTCCTGCGGCAATTTGCCAAATACGCAGTGACCATCGGTCAGAAATACGGCGCCGCGCTGGACTTCGCGCCGCTGCCGAGCGTGGTCAAGCAGGCCGCGCTGAAAGCGATCTCCGGCCTTTAGGAGATCGCCTTTGCCCCGCGCCGGTCAGGCAAACGCCTGGCTGGCGCGGCGGCGCAGGTCGGCATTGAGCATCCCGGTCACCTGGCTGGGATGCTCGCCGGCGCTGGGGATCGCATCCCCGATCAGGCCGGTGGCGCGGAAGCCGTAGAGCGGCGCGTCGAAGCCGGCCTCGCGGATCTTGCGCACCAGCTGCACAGCAGAGGGGGTGTCGGCCCCGGGGCCACAGAGCACGATCGCGGTCGGCTCGAGAGCGCCGAGCGCGCGCTCCATCCGCGGCTCTCCCAACTCGTCGGAGAGCATCAGGACGCGGAAGCCGGCGCGGCGCAGGGCGAGGTCGAGCGCCTGCGCGTGGACCGCCTCGAGGTCGGAGCCGCGGCTCGAGTCGAGCAGCAGGATGCCGGCGGGCCGCGACGCGGTCGAGGCGAGGCGGCGGGCGCCGTGCAGCCAGCCGGTCGCCCAACGGGCGGCGAACTCGAGCTCGGCCTGGCGCTCAGGGTCGGCGGCGAGCTCGTCGACGGCAGGCAGCAGCAGCTCCTCCACCGTTCGCTCCAAGGGCCGCACGGCGAGGCTCTGCTCGACCGACCGGTCGGCTGCGTCCTCGTCGAAGTTCTGGAAGGCGATCAGCAGACTGCCGCCGCTGGCCGGCGCCTCCTGGCGCTGGCGCGCCAGCTCGATCGCCGAGGAGATGTTGCCGGTCTCGGCGAGCGCGTCGCGCAGCGTCTGCAGCTCGACCAGCTCGTAGTTGCGGTGGTTGCCGGGCGTTCGCCGCGGCACCGGGAAGCCGTAGCGGCGCTCCCAGCTTCGCAGCGTGTTGGGGCTGACCCCGAGCACCTCGGCAGCGGCATTGGTTCGAATTCCCGGCATGCGCAGCATTCTGGCACCGGATTTCCGGGTTTACACCAGTTATGGACAGATTCCGGGAATCTGTCAGCGATCTTGCAAGGCGCCGCCTAGCGCCAAAGAGCGGAGACGGGCAATGCCCACAACCGGTCGCCGAACGGCAACGTCTGCTCGCCCGCATGGATGACGACGCCGGCGACGAAGGCGTCGCCGCGCTCCTCGCGCAAGGTTTCCAAGCCTCGAAAGTCGCGCCGCGAGAGCGATGCGGAGGCCTTCATCTCGACTCCCACCACCTTTCCCCCTCTGCGCTCGAGCACGGCGTCCACCTCACGGGCGCCGCCTCGCGTACGGAAGTGGAAGACGCCGGGGCGGGCCTTGCTCCACTCCGCCTGCTTGACCAGCTCCATGCGAGCAAATCCCTCGAATAACCCACCCGTGAGCGACTCGTCTGCCGCCAGCCTCTCGCGGTCGAGGCTGAGCAGGTGCGCACCGAGGCCGGAGTCGACGAGCTGGAACTTGGGCGCGGCGGTTGCCCGGCGACCGAGGTTCCTGCGCCAGGCGGGAACTCGCAGAAGTGCGAAGACGGCGCGCAGAAGAGCGAGGTAGCGGCGGGCCGACGCTTCCGAGATACGCAGGTCGGCGGCGAGCGCGGCGATATTGAGCGGGCCAGTGACGCGCGAGGCGAGAAGTGCCAGGAGTGCGGGCACCTCGTCGACGGCTCTTATTTCGGAGAGGTCTCGAATGTCGCGCTCGACGAGCGTCTCCAAATAGGAGGAGAACCAGGCATCGCGGCGCCTGCCCTCCTCTCGTTCCCGCGCCTCGGGCAGTCCTCCCGCCAGTGCCCTTGTCAGCCACGCATCGGGGCCCTCCTTCGCGCCGGAAATCGACGGCGGTTCGGCCGCGAACAGCGCGTCGACCAGATTGGACTTCGATTCCTCGACCTCGGCCTGCGAAATCGGCCAGAGCGTCACGCTCTCCACCCGGCCGACGAGGGCGTCGGCGACCCGAGGCAAGGAGAGCACTCGGGCCGAGCCGGTGAGGAGGAACTGACCCGGACGCGGATCCTGGTCGACGATCCGCTTCACCTCGAGCAGCAGGTCGGGCGCTCGCTGAATCTCGTCGATCGCGACCGGGAGATCGAGGCCGGCGATGAAGCCGACGGGGTCTTCGGCGGCGGCGCGGCGCACGCTGGCCGCATCCATGGTCACATAGGAGCGCGGGAGCGACCCGTCAGCCAGGTCGCGAACCAGCGTCGTCTTACCGGCCTGACGCGGTCCGACGACGAGGACGACGCGCGAGTCCTCCGCCGCTTCGACCACCAACTCATGGGCCCTACGATCGATCATCGGCGCTTGATTTTGACAGATCCTTCAGCTACTGACGGAATTTCCTTCAGGAAGTGACGGAATTGTCAGTTGTTGAACTGCACAATTGGAGGCCTCTATCTTGCACAATGGGAGGCCTGGCTGCAATTTCCGTCAGCTACTGACGGATATTCCGTCAGCCCGTGACGGAATTGTCAGCTGCCGAGGGCGCCGACGCCGACCGGCTGGCCGACCGCGCGGGCGCGCCACATCGCCTCGTCGGCCTTGCGCAGCAGCTCGTCGGCTTCGTTGCCGTGCTCGGGACAGGCGACTACGCCGGCCGAGATGCCGATTCGCAGTCCGCCGGCGCGCTCGAGCTCGTCCAGCGCGCCGAGCAGCCGCTCGGACATCTGCACGCCGCCGACGGTGCTCTGGCCAGGCGCCAGCACGCAGAGCGCGTCCTCCTCCAGGCGGAAGGTCTCGTCGACCAGGCGGACGCTTTCGCCGAGCGCCGCGCCGACCACGGCGAGCGCCGTCTGGCGACCGCCGGCCCCGTCGTCCTCGCGGGTTCCCGGGCCCTCGACGTCGAAGACGACGAGCGCGAAGGGCTGCTCGTAGCGGCGCTGGCACTCGAGCAGCTGCTCGAGCCGCCGGCGCATCTGGCCGGGGCGGTAGAGGCTCGCGTGCTCCTCCTCGACCGGTGGCGCCTCGACTCCTCCCTCCCACAGCGTGCCGACGGCCGTCGCGGTGACCGAGCCGAACTCCTCGGCGAGCTTCTGCGCTGCGGAGGCGAAGAGCGCCGCGTCCGCGCCCTCCATCTCCGCGTGCAGCTTGCCGAGCAGCGAGGCCTGCAGCGAGGACACTTCACGGGCCAGTTTGCCCGCACCCGAGCCAGCGGCCGGAGCGACTCGAG
>DATFMX010000086.1:0-5111 GCA_035266685.1 Solirubrobacterales bacterium | reverse complement strand
GCGATCGAACCCGGTGATCTCGCCGTCCATCGTCAGGGCGTGGAGCTCGGCGAGCTGGTCGGGCGCTGCTTCGGCACCTGGACCGCGCAGGCAGCGGCGCAGGGCGTCGAATTGATTCTCGTGAAGGGCCCTCCGATTTCGGGCTCTATTGACGTTTCCGTGGGTCACGTGACGGTGACTCGGCCGGGCAGAGGCGGACACAATCCGCCGAGCTTCAACATCGCCAGGGAGATCAGCGCCTGAGGTGAATGGAAGCCGAAGGCGCGGCGGGCGATCAGGCGGATCTGGGTGTTGATCGCCTCCACCCGTGCGTTCGACAGCACCGTCGACTGCGCGCAATGCCGCGGATCCGGATGATCCGCTGCGGGTGCGGGTGACGCACCCGTTCCACCCGCTGGCCGGTCAGCAGTTCGAGTTCGTCAAGCGCCGCCGCAACTGGCGGCAGGACCGCGTCTACTTCCACGACGAGGCCGGCGAGCTGGGCTCCCTGCCCGCGGAGTGGACCGACGCGGTCGCGCCCGACCCGTTCGTGGTCGTCTCGGCGGGGCGCGCACCGTTCCACCTTGCGTCCCTGATCGAGCTCTCCGAGCTGATCGCCGACCTCAGCGTCCAGCGCGAGAGAGCTCCGGCTGCCGTCAAGGAGACTACGCCGTGAGCGTCAGCGGAATTATGCCGAGACATGCAGCCGGCATTGCGCTGCGGCTGGCCACGCGATCCTGGAAGGACCGCCTCTGGAGAAGGAAAACAGGGGCGGTTAGAAACTGGCTAAGCGAGCTAACTCGCGAGTGCGTCCGATAGGGACGGCATAATTCTCCTAACACTCACATTGGAGGCGCAGATGGCACGAGGAGCAGCGGACGACGACAAGGCAGATGAGCTTCAGCGCTCACGGACGCTCAACCCGCATCCGGAGACGGTCACCGACGAGGAGTTCCGATCGGAGGAGTTCTTCGATCCCCGCGACCTCGTCCAGGTCAAGTACGAGATGGTCCGCCGGGTCGAGGCCGAGGGCGTGACGGCAGCGGCCGCGGCACGCGCCTTCGGGCTCTCGCGGCAGACCTACTACGGCGCCCGGGCGGCGCTCGCCGACCGGGGGCTTCAGGGGCTCGTGCCCGGAAAGCCGGGGCCGCGCGAAGCCCACAAGCTGACCGACGAGGTGCTCGATGATCTTCAAGAGCAACTCGAGGCCGATCCCTCGCTCGGGTCCGCAGCGCTCGCCGGCCGGGTGGCGGAGCGGTTCGGCTTCGAGGTTCACCCGCGCTCGATCGAGCGCGCGCTTGCCCGTCGGGAGGCCGCCAAGCGGGGCCCGAAAAGTGGCTAGCGGCGACCGAGACCCCCGCCCCGATCCGGCCGCGCTCGCCGCCGGCTACGAGCGCCTGCGCGCGGCGGTCAGCTGCGGCGCCCCGGATGGCTTCCGCTCGGGGCACGCGGTGCTCCGAGCGCGGGGGATGGCGGCGTGGATCGAGACAGCCGCCGCGCTCGCCCCGGTGACCCGTGACCCGGGGGCGCCCGGTCCGGTGGCAGGCGCTCCGGTGCCCGCACCGCCCTGCGATGCGAAGCCCCGGGCCCTACCGGAGGCCGGCGAGATCGTCGCCGTCCTCGGCGAGATGGCGCTCGCCCACGCCGCCTGAGGATCGAAACCGTGCCGAGCGAGCAGAGTCCGATCACCCAGGCCCGGCGGGAGACCGACGCCCAGACCAAGGTGTCAGCCGAGCACCTGCGCCGCGACGCCTACCTCTACGTGCGCCAATCGAGCCTCCACCAGGTCGCGAACAACACCGAGTCGGGGCGACGCCAATACGACCTGCGGGGCCGGGCGGTGGCGCTCGGCTGGCCCGTCGAGCGGGTGGTCGTGATCGACGACGACCAGGGGCTGTCCGGCTCGGGGGCCCAGGGCCGCGAGGGCTTTCAGCGGCTGGTCGCCGATGTGTCGCTGGGCAAGGCCGGGGTCGTGCTCGGGCTCGAGTGCTCGCGGCTTGCGCGCAACAACGCCGACTGGCATCGGCTCCTGGAGCTCTGCGCGCTCTCGGGCACGCTGATCTGCGACGAGGACGGCCTCTATGACCCCCAGGCGATCAACGACCGGCTGCTGCTCGGCCTCAAGGGCACGATCTCCGAGGCCGAGCTGCACTTCATCCGCGCCCGCCTTCGGGGCGGAATCCTGGCCAAGGCGGCGCGCGGGGAGCTCCGCGTCCGGCTCCCGGTCGGGCTCATATACGACGCCGCCGGCAACGTCGTGCTCGACCCCGACGCCGGCGTCCGCGGGGCGATCGAGCAACTGTTGGAGACCTTCGAGGCGACCGGTTCGGCGCGGGCGGTGGTCAAGGCGTTCCGAGAGCGGCGGCTGACTTTCCCCGGTCGTCATCAGGGCGGCGCCCACGCCGGTGAGCTCTACTGGCGCCCGCTGCGCACAGACCAGGTTCTGTCCTGTCTCCACAACCCCCGCTACGCCGGCGCCTACTTCTACGGCCGCAAGCGCCAGGCGGCCGACCCGGACGGCCGCATTCGGACTGAACTCAAGCCGCGCGATCAGTGGACGGTGCTGATCCCCGACGCCCACCCCGGCTACATCAGCTTCGCCACTTGGGAGCGCAACCAGAAGACGCTCGCCCGCAACGCCTCGGCTCGCGGCGAGGAGCGCCGAAGTGGCCCGCCCCGCGAGGGGCCGGCGCTGCTTCAGGGCCTCGCGATCTGCGGCGTCTGCGGCAAGCGGATGACGGTCGGTTACCACAAGCGCCGGGGCGGCGAGCTCGTACCCGACTACCACTGTCAGCGCGAGGGGGTCGCGACTGCCACCCCATCGTGCCAGGCGATCCAGGGTGCCGCGCTCGATCGCGCCGTCTCAGAGCTGGTGCTCAGAGAGCTCTCCCCGCTCGCGATCGAGGCCGCCCTGCGGGTCTCCGAGGAGCTCACCGCCCGGGCCGACGAGGCCGATCGGATCCGCGCCGCCCACGTCGAGCGCGCCCGCCACGCCGCCGATGCCGCCCGTCGACGCTACCTCGCCGTGGACCCGACCAACCGGCTGGTCGCCGATGCGCTCGAGGCCGACTGGAACGAGAAGCTGCGCGAGCTCGAGGAAGCGCGGGAGGCCTACGAGGAGGAGAAGCGGTCCGGGAGCGTCCCGCTCACCGACGAGCAGCAGGCGCGGATCCAGGCGCTCGCCGCCGATCTCCCCGCGCTCTGGAAGGACCCCCAAACCCCGATGCGTGAGCGCAAGCGGCTGATCCGGCTGCTCGTCACCGACGTCACCCTGAGAAGAGAGGACGAGCAGATCACAGCGCAGGTCCGCCTGAGCGGCGGCGCCTGCCACACGCTCACCGTCCCCCGGCCGCTGCGCGCGTGGGAGGCGCACACCACGCCGGCCGGCACGATCGAGCTGATCGACGAGTTGCTCGCCGAGCATCCCTACGATGAGGCGGTCGAGATCCTCAACCGACGTGGTCTCCTCGGCGGCTGGGGCAAGCCGTTCACGGTCCCCTCGCTGACCCAGCTCTGCCGGCTGCGCGGGATCCCCGACCTGCGCCAGCGGCTGCGCGCCCAGGGGATGCTGACGCTTGAGGAGATCGCCGCCGAGCTCGGCGTCACGACCGGCACGATCAAACGCTGGCAGCGCCGAGGGGAGATCACCGGGCGGCGGATCGACGGGCGCGGCGCCCACGTCTACCACCCCGGACAGAGCCCGCCCCGGGACCGGCGCTGCAAGCAGGCACCAGTCGCGGCCGTCGCCGGCGGCTGCGATGATCAGCCGGGTCGCGTCACCGAGGCCTGCGGCGGGATCGCCACCGAAACCTCAGAAGGAGGTGCAGTGTGAAGGCAGCTCGTTGGAGAGGCCGTGGCGGATCGCGGCGAGGATCCCCTCGCGCTGCGCGGTGATCGTGCGGGCGAGCTTGATGAAGGGCGTGAGGCGACAGCGCCGCGCCCAAGAGAGCCATTCCTCGAGAAGGGCGATCGCCTTCCGCGCCGGCAGGCGGTAGATCTGGCGCAGCTGCTCCTTCAGCAGGTAGGCCCGGTAGAGCGGCCGGTTGAGCCGCTCTACGTCGGCGAGCTTTGACTGCTGGCGGGCTGTCAGGTTCTCGGGGTTCTTCCTGAGGGCGTAGCGGGTGCCCTTGAGCTCGCGGGCCGCATCGGCTTGACCCTGGCGGCGCGCCTCCCTCCAGACCTCGCGACGGATCTCGTCGAGCGCTTCGGTGGCGAGCTGCACGACATGGAAGGGATCGACGCAGCGCTTGGCCTTCGGGCAGCGATCGGCCAGCACCGCCTCGATCCAGCCCGCCATGTCGCAGGAGACGAGCTTCAGCTGCTTGGCGCGCTTCTCCCCGAGCGCATCGAAGAACGCCTCCACGGTCGCCTTGTCTCGTCCCGCCGCCGCCCAGATGAGCCTTCCGGTGTCGTGGTCGACGACGACGGTCAGGTAGCGGTGGCCCTTGCGGTGGCTGATCTCGTCGATGCCGATCCGCTCAAGGCCGGCGAGCAGATCGGCATCGCGCCCGGCCTCGGCGGCAACCCGCTCGCAGATCGCCCCGACGCTGCGCCAGGCGATCCGCATCAGCTCAGCGACCGCGCTGCCCGAGGTGTTCACCGCCAGCCAGGCGACCTGCTGCTCGAAGGCGAGAGTGAAGCGCGAGCCGTGGCGCGCCCAGGGAACCGCGACCACGACCACGCCGTGCTCTGGGCAGCGCACCCTCGGCGCATCGGCCTCCAGATAGGCGATCGTCGTGCCGAGGTCCAGGGCCCGCCAGCGCCGCCGTCCCTCGCCGAGGTCGAAACCCGGGGATCGTCGGCCGCAGACACCGCAGCGATCTCGCTCGCGATGGTGCGGTCTGACCGCCGCCACTACCTGCCCGTTGCCGTCGATCTCCACGCTCTCGACGACCGCCCGCTCCAACCCGAGCAGGCGTGCCCATACCCTTTCCTTGCGCACGTCGTTGCCACTCCTTTCGATTTCCAGCCTTCTGACAGCCGGAAACCTAGGCGTGGAGCGGCGTGCGCCTCCTTTTCACCTGCTTACTTCACCCACGGAAACGTCAATAGAGCCCGATTTCGCTTGACGGCGACGCCGACACGCTCACCGAGCTCTTCGATCGGCTCCTCTCAAATGCAGTGGGGTGTAC
>DATFMX010000085.1:0-2028 GCA_035266685.1 Solirubrobacterales bacterium | reverse complement strand
TAGCTATTTGCCCCGGAAGAACTCGGGGCGCGAGAAGTGAAACGGCCGCCCGTGGGCGGCCGTTTCTGCGAGTTGGTGCTCGAGGTGTGCGAGCGCTGCGGAGTCTGTCAGGTGGTCTGGACGGCGAGGGTGTCGAGGTTGTAGGTGAGGATCGCCCAACCGACCCAGGTGCGTGCGCCGGCGTGTCCTCGTAAGCGGCTGCGGCGCATCCCGTAGCTGCGTTTCAGGTGGCTGATCCGGCCTTCGCAGCCGACCCTGTAGCTGGCCAGCCGCTTCCGCGGTCTGCGCGAGCTCGGTTGTTGCTGTCCGGCGATGAAGACGGCGCAATCGGGCAGCGCCGCATTGGCGGCCTCGACCGGGAAGCCGCCGTCGAAGGCGGCCTCTCGCGGTTTCAGTCGCAGCCGGGCGAGCTCAGCGACAGTCGCGGGCAGCAGCTCGCTCTCGTTCGGTGATCCGATCCGGCTCGCGGCAGGGAGGATCAGTCCGCGCGCACCGCGCCGCGTGTTCGGAGTCAGCTCCGCGAGCTGGAAGACGTAACCGAACTCGTACCGCTTGCCCAGCTTGCCCTTGCCGATCGGCCGCGCGTCGGGATCGGCAAGCGAGACGACCCGGTCGGTGATCCGTTCGCCCGCCAGCCGCTTCTTGATCTGCGAGACGATCGCCTCGGCACGATCGGCGGCTTCCTCCAGACGGCGAGCGGCAGCGAGTTTGCGCTGCGCGCCGCGGCCGCGCGCCGACGCGCGCGCCTGCGCAGCAAGCCGGCGCGCCTCCCGCACGGAGCGGCGCACCAGCTCGCCAGCCTCATCGGTCAGCGCGAGCACCTGCTGCCGCACGCCACCGGTCTGGCCAAGCCGGCGTCCGACGGTGCGGCCAATCAGCCGCAGCCGGCGGCCAGCAGCACGGCTGCGGTCGCGCACACGGTGAGCGCTGGCGCCGACCACGGCTGCTGCACGGGCGCCCTCGCGCGCGAGCAGCCGCGTCGCGTCCACGGCCAGGCCGGCATCGGAAGGCCAGCGCACATCCGCCTCGACGACCGTCGAATCGCAGCGCATCGCGCGGACGCTGAACCGCCGCTCGCGGGTCGACTTCGCAACCAGTGCCCGCGTCAGCTCGTCAACGACGTCCGCGCCGAGGCGGCGGACGAGCTTCCGCACGGTCGACTCGTGCGGCACCGACGCCGTCAACGACAGGCCGCAGAAGCGGCGCAAATGCAGCGAATCCGAGACCTCTCGCACCAACGTCTCATAGCCCCACCCAGATCGCTGCTTGACAACCATCAGCCGCACAAACAGCGACATCGCAATCGTCGGGCGCCCCCGATCACGCCCCGCCGCCTCCCAACACGCCGCGATCGGCGCCAACAGCGCCGGATCGCTCAACAACCCATCGAGCCGCGCCAGATCCGGCGGCAGCTCCCGCACCTCGATCGGCAACGCCTCGTCGAACAGCGACTCGACCTGCTCGCCCACCAAACGCAGCATCACGCCACCTCCCGGCTCGACCAACTCGCACAGGAAGCGTCGCCAACCCCTCGGACGGAACCACACTATTTCCGGGGCAAATAGCTACTGGAGGCCGCCGCCGACGTCGAGGACGACGGTCTTGAGGTCGGTCATGTCGAGCATCGTGTAGCGCCCGCCGATCCGGCCCCAGCCGGTCTTCGTCCCGGCTGCGCCGCCGAACGGCTCGTGGGCCTCCCAGTAGTCGGTCGAGTCGTTGACGACGACGTTGCCGACGCGGAGGTTGTCGAGGTAGCGGAAGGCCCGCGAGAGGCTCGACGTGTAGACGGACGCCTGGAGCCCGAGATGCGAGTCGTTCGCCGCGGCGAGCGCCTCCTCGTCCGAGCCGACTCGGATCAGGGGGACGATCGGGCCGAACGTCTCGTCACGGTTGATCAGCGTGTCGAGCCCGACGCCGGTCACGACGGTCGGCTCGTAGTAGAGGTCGGTCGGGTGTCCGCTCGCGCGCGAGCCGCCGAGCACGACCTCGGCGCCCTTGGCGACCGCGTCCTCGAGGTGTGCGTCCATC
>DATFMX010000084.1:0-9887 GCA_035266685.1 Solirubrobacterales bacterium | reverse complement strand
TCATGCACGACGTCGGGGTCGCGCAGCGTGGTGACGTCGCCCAGGGCGCGGCCCTCGGCGATGTCGCGCAGCAGGCGGCGCATGATCTTGCCGGAGCGCGTCTTCGGCAGGTCGCCTGACCAGATCACCCGCTTCGGGCGCGCCAGTTTGCCGATCCGCGCGGCGACATGCTCGGACAGCTCGGTGACCATCGCGTCGTCGCCCTCGAGGTCGCCCTCGAGCGTGACGAAGGCGCAGATCGCCTGCCCGGTGTCGGCGTCACTCTGCCCGATCACCGCCGCCTCGGCGACTTTCGGATGGGAGACGATCGCCGACTCGACCTCGGCGGTCGAGAGCCGGTGGCCGGAGACGTTGACCACGTCGTCGATCCGCCCCAGCACCCAGAAGTAGCCGTCCTCGTCGCGCCGCGCCGCGTCGCCGACCAGGTAGGTCTGCTTGCCGAAGCGCGCGAAGTAGGTCTCGACGAAGCGCTCCTCCTCGCGGTACAGCGTGCGCAGCATCCCCGGCCAGGGGCGGCGCAGGACGAGCAGGCCCTCGGCGCCGGACTCGACCGGCGCGCCGTCCTCGCCGAAGACCGCGGCGTCGACTCCCGGCAGCGGCAGCGTCGCCGAGCCCGGCTTGGTCGCGACGACCCCCGGCAGCGGCGTGATCATGATCTGGCCGGTCTCCGTCTGCCACCAGGTGTCGACGATCGGGCAGCGCTCGCCGCCGACGACCTTGTGGTACCAGAGCCAGGCCTTTGGGTTGATCGGCTCGCCGACCGAGCCGAGCAGCCGCAGCGAGCCGAGCTCGTGGCGGGCCGGGTACTCGGCGCCCCATTTCATGCAGGCGCGGATCGCCGTCGGCGCGGTGTAGAGGATCGTCACCCCGTAGCGCTCGATCAGCTCCCACCAGATGTCCTTGTCCGGGTAGTCGGGCGCGCCCTCGAACATCACGCTGGTCGCCGCGTTGGCGAGCGGGCCGTAGACGATGTAGGAGTGGCCGGTGACCCAGCCGACGTCGGCGGCGCACCAGTAGACGTCCTCCTCGGGCTTCAGGTCGAAGACGTAGCGGTGGGTGAAGGCGGCGCCGGTCAGGTAGCCGCCGGTCGTGTGCAGGATGCCCTTCGGCTTCGCGGTCGAGCCCGAGGTGTAGAGGATGTAGAGCGGGTCCTCGGCGTTCATCGGCTCGGCCGGGCACTCGGCGTCGGCCGCCGCCATCGCGTCCTCGAACCAGACGTCGCGGCCCTCGCGCATCTCGCACGCCTCGCCGCTGTGTTTGACGACGAAGATCGTCTCGATCGAGCCGACGCCGCCCATCGCCTCGTCGACCCGCGCCTTGACCGGCGCGGTCTTGCCCTTGCGGCGCGCCCCGTCGACGGTGATCAGCGCCTTCGCCTCCGAGAACTCCATCCGCTCGCGCACCGCCTCGGCCGAGAAGCCGCCGAAGACGACGTTGTGGACGGCGCCGATCCGCGCGCAGGCGAGCATCGCGACGACGACCTGGGGGATCATCGGCAGGTAGATCCCGACCACATCGCCCTTGCGCACGCCGTGGTCGCGCAGCGCGTTGGCGAAGCGCTGCGTGTCGGCGAGCAGCCCGGCGTAGGTGAGGTCGCGCTCCTCCCCCTCCTCGCCGCGCCAGTGGTAGGCGACGCGATCGCCGAGCCCGGCGGCGACATGCCGGTCGAGGCAGTTGGCGGAGACGTTCAGCTCGCCGTCGGCGAACCACTTGAAGAACGGCGGGTTGGACTCGTCGAGCGCCTCGCTCGGCTCGCTGTCCCAGTCGAGCAGCTCCTTCGCCTGGCGCAGCCACCAGGCCTGCGGGTCGGCCGCCGCCTCCTCGTACACCGCCGGGTCGGCGAGCAGCGCCCTGGCGACGAACTCGCTCGGCGGCTCGAAGCGCTCGACCTCGAGCAGCTCGGTCAGCTCCCGCTCCAGCAAAGTTTCCTCTTCGGCTCCCATCGAACTCCTTCCGTGGCCGCTACGCTTGACGGGAACGCTACCCCTTCAACGTTCCACAGCAAACTCAGACGCCATGCTCTTTCGCCAGATCATCCACGAGGACCTCGGTTGCGCCTCCTACCTGGTCGGCGACTCGGGGGCCGGCGTCGCCGCGGTAATCGACCCGCAGTGGGACATCGACCCCTACCTCAACCTCGCCCGCCTGCACGGGGTGCGGATCGAGCACGTGCTGGAGACGCACAACCACGCCGACCATGTCTCGGGGCACGGACGCCTCGCGCGGGCGACCGGGGCGACGATCCATGTCAGCGCGCTGGCCGAGGCCGAGTACGAGCACGACCCGATCGCCGACGGCTGGACGCTGGCGCTCGGCGAGGGCGTGACGATCGAGGCCGTCCACACGCCGGGCCACCGGCCCGAGCACACCTCCTTCCTGCTGCGCGACGCCGAGCGCGGCGGCGACCCGGTCGCGGTGCTGAGCGGCGACTCGCTGTTCGTCGGCGACGTCGCCCGCCCCGACCTCGCGGTCGAGCCGCGCGAGGGCGCCGCCGGGATCTTCCGCTCGCTGCACGAGCGGCTGCTCTCGCTGCCCGACGAGGTCGAGGTCTGGCCGGGGCACCTCGGCGGCTCGCTCTGCGGCAGCTCCGGGATCGACCTCAAGACCTCCTCGACGATCGGCTTCGAGCGCCGCCACAACCGGGCGCTGGCGATCGCCGACGAAGCCGACTTCATCGACGACGCGGTGAGCAGCATCGGCGAGCGGCCACCCAACATCGAGCACATCGTCGCGCTCAACCGCGGGCCGCTGGTCGAGTCGATCGGCGCCCCGGCGCGGCTCACCCCGCGGCGCTTCGAGGCGGCGATCGCCGCCGGCGCCTACGCGGTCGACTCGCGCACCAACGAGCAGTTCGACGAGGCCCACATCCCCGGCGCGATCAGCGCTTCCGGCTACGACACCGGCTTCGCGACGAAGGTCGCCCAGGTCGTGCCACCCGACGGCGAGGTGGTCGTCGTCGCCGCCTCCGACGGCAACGAGCTCGAGGCGGCGGAGCTGCTCGCCGCGGTCGGGCTCGCGGTGCGCGGCTTCCTCGGCGGCGGGATGAGCGCCTGGCGGGCCGAGGAACGGCCGGTCGAGCGGATCGAGCCGATCGGGCCGGGCGACCTGGCGGGACTGATGGAGGGTGACGAGCCGCCGCTGGTGCTCGATGTGCGCGGCGCGCGCGAGTACGAGGACGGCCACATCGAGGGCTCGCTGCACATCCCCTACGGCGAGCTGGCTCGCCGCCTCGACGAGCTGCCGCGCGACCGCGCGCTGGCGACGATCTGCAAGGGCGGCAAACGCAGCGGCCTCGCCGCTTCGGTGCTGCAGCGCGAGGGCTTCGTGACGATCCACGTCGCCTACGGCGGGGTCGGGACCTGGCGCGACGAAGGGCGGCCGGTCGAGACCGGCGCCGTGGTCGCCTAAGCGGCGCGAGTATGTGTGGGCGGCTCGAGAGCTGCCGCCAAAGCATCAGCAAAGGACCCCGCGTCGGCTTGTTCCAGTGAGCTTATGGTGACCCGAATGGCTGGATCGGCCTGGAGGCGGAATGGGGCACCGGGCATTACCGCCCAGCCTTCGGCTTGGAGAGCTTGGACGGTGGCCGTCTCGTCCGGGACCGGGATCCAGACGTTCAGGCCGCTCGGCGACTGAACGTCGATTCCACGCTCGGCGAGTGCCGAGACGAGGGCCTCGCGGCGTTTGGCGTAGGTCTTGGTCGCGCGCTTCAGCAGGCGGCCGACCTCCTTGTCGGCCAGCAGCTCCGCCGCGGTGCGCTGGAGCAGGTGGCTCACCCAGCCGGGGCCGACCATCTGTCGGCCGCGGACCCGGTTGATCGTGTGCGGGTCGCCGGCCAGGACGGCGAGGCGGAGGTCGGGGCCGAGGGACTTGGCGAGCGAGCGGGCGGCTGCCCAGTGTCGGCGGCCGGCGGTCAGGCTGACGCGGAGGGTGCCCGCGATCGGGCCGAGGTGGTCGTCCTCGAGCACCATGACGTCGGGCTGGCGGTCGAGGACGGCGCGCAGCGCCGCCGCGCGCTCCTCGTCCAGCGAGGCGCCGGTGGGGTTCTGGCCGCGCGGGTTGAGGACGACCGCGGCGACGCCTTCCTCCAGCGCCCGGGCGAGCGCCGCCGGGGTCATCCCCCGCTCGTCGATCGCGACCGGTCGCAGGGCGTAGCCGTTGGCCCGCAGCAGGTGGAGCAGGCCGGCGAAGCCCGGGTCTTCGACCGCGATCGCGTCGCCGGGGCGCAGCCGCGCCGCCAGCGCCCGCTCGACCCCGTCGAGCGCGCCGCTGACCACCGCCAGCTCCGCGGCCTCGATCCCCTCCCGCTCGAGCTCGGCCCGCACCCGCCCGAGCAGCAGCGGGTCCGCCGGGTCGCCGCCGTAGAGCTGGCGCGGCGGCTCGATCCGCCGCAGGACCGGCGCCAGGTCGGGCAGCAGCGCCGGGTCGGGGTTGCCGCTCGCCAGGTCGCGCACGCCCTCGGTCATCTGAAAGCCCGACCAGGCTCCGGCGACCGGCGGGCGCCAGCTGACCCGGGCGCCGCTGCGCGCCTGGGTGACGACGAGCCCGCGCGAGCGCAGCTGCTTGAAGGCGGCGGCGACGGTGGTCGGGCTGACGTCGAGCTGCGACGCGAGCGAGCGCACCGGCGGCAACGACGCGCCCGGCTTCAGCTCGCCGGCTTCGATCCCACGCTCGATGCTGGCCGCGATCTCCGCCGCGCCCTCGCCCGTGATCCGATACTGTGTCAGTTCAGAAGGCAGATTTGTACTGTAACAGATCGGGAGGGACGCGATGGCAGCCAGGCCGAGGACGAAGGTGACGCGGATGCCCAGCCGCGCGAGCTACGAGCGCGCGACGCTCGAGACGATCCTCGACGAGGCGATCGTCTCCCATGTCGGCAGCGTCGCCCCCGCCGGCCACCCGGTCGTCATCCCCACCCTGCACGCTCGCGACGGCGACCACCTCTACATCCACGGCTCGTCCGCGAGCCCGACCCTGCGCCGCGCCCGCGAGGCGGAGATCTGCCTCACGGCGACGCTGATCGACGGCCTCGTGCTCGCCCGTTCCGCCGTCCACCACTCGGTCAACTACCGCTCCGCCGTCGTCTTCGGCCGGCCCGAGCCGGTCGAGTCGCCGGAGGAGAAGGCGACGGCGTTGAGGGCCTTCACCGAGAAGCTGATCCCCGGCCGCTGGGACGACGTCCGCCCGCCGACGGCCCAGGAGCTGAAGGCGACCGGCGTCCTCCGCCTGCCGCTCGACGAGGCCTCGTCCAAGGTCCGCGAAGGCGGGCCGATGGACGACGAGGAGGACTACGAGCTACCCATCTGGGCCGGCACGATCGACCTCAGTCTCGCCGCCGGCGAGCCGCGGCCGGACGACCGCCTGCTCCCCGGCGTCGAGCGCCCGAGCTATCTCTAGTAGCCCGGCGGGTGGCGGGCGATGAAGCCTGCGGGGCTGTCGACCGGCGAGGAGTGCCAGCGCGGGCCGGGGCCGCCGACCGTGTCGAAGGCGAGGCCGGCGATGATCATCCAGGCGTGGCCGGAGTTGGCGTAGACGGTGATCCACTGGCCCGGGCCCGGGTCGCCCCAGGTCTCGAGACCGGTCGAGTCGAGCGGGCTGGAGAGGAAGCCGCCGCCGTTGAGGGCGAAGCTGACCGCGCCCGAGCAGTCGTAGCCCGAAGAGCTGAACGAGCCGTGGCCGCCGCCCCAGATGTAGGGGGTGGTGGCGATCGAGTTGGCGGCTTCGATCGCCGCCTGGATCGCCGGCGGGGCGCTGCTCGGCACGCTCGCCTGGCTTTCGGAGATGTATTCGGCGCTCTGTCCCGGGGTCAGCGGCGCCGGCGAGCCGGTCGGGCCCGGCGAGCCGGAGCTGGCGAGCTGTTCTGAGATCGCCGCCAGGTTGTCGCTGAGCGCCGCTTCGCGCGACTCGAGCGTTTCCAGGTCGGCCTGGCGCTGCGCCTGCGCTTGCTTCAACTGCGCGAAGCGGGCGGCGGCTTCGGCGCTGGCGTCGGCGGCTTCCTTCTCCTTGGCGGCGATCTCATCGCGCGCCTGCTGCAACTGCGCCTGGATCGCCGCCATCCGGTCGACCGCGGCCTGCGCTTCGTCGCGCAGCCCCTTGACCCGGTCGGCGACCGAGTCGTCGTAGTCCTGCACGCGGCTGAGGTATTCGGCGCGCACGCTGGCCTGCGACCAGGTCTCGGCTTCGAGCAGCACGCTGACCACATCCGGGCTGCCCGCCTCGTAGATCGAGACGAGCCGTTCGCGCAGCAGCTCGAGCGCCCGCTGCAGCCGTTCGCGCACGACTTCGAGGTGACGGCGCTCGGCTTCCAGCTTCGCCGTCGCGGCGTCGAGCTCGTCCTGCTTCTTCGTCAGTTCGGCTTCCAGCGCCTGCTGTTCCTGGCGCAGCCGCGAGACTTCGCCCAGCATCGAGTCGATCGCCCGGTTCTGTTCGGCGATCGTCGTCGCCAGCGCGCTCTGGCTTTCGCGCACCTTGCTCAGCTTGCCCTGCGTCGCGTCGAGCTTTTCCCGCAGGGTCTTCGCCGGCGCGCTCGCCACCAGGCAGAGCGCCAGCAGAAGCAGGGCGGCGGGGAGCAGCAGCCACCGGGAAGAGCCGGGGAGGACGCGCATCAGCGTCGCAAGGTAGCGAAGTCGTCTAAAGAATGTGAAGACTTGCTAATAACCTGCAACTCCCGTTGCAGAATCAGCCGCCTTGCAGGAGAAATCGCCCTGGCAGCGAGGGCCGACGGGCCGAAGACGCAACCCCGGGTCGCGTCTTCGGCCCGTCGACGAACTAGGCGAGGAGTTTGGCCTTCGCCTTCTCGTACTCCTCGGACGAAATCGCGCCTTTCGCCTGCAGAGCGTGCAGTTTGTCCAGCTCGTCGGCGGTCGAGCCCGAATGCGCCTGCTCGCGCACGTAGGAGTCGAAATGCTGCTTCGCCTCCGCCTGCGCCTTGATCGTTCGGTCGCGCATCCCGTTGCCGCGCGCGATCAAATAGACGAGCGCCGTCAGGAATGGGATCAGGACGAGGAAGATCACCCATACCGCCTTCCACCAGCCGGACAGTTCGTGGTCGCGGAAGAGGTCGGTGAGGATCGTGATCAGGATCCAGATCCAGATTACGAAGAAGAAGATCTCCAGGGCGAGGAGCAGGGCTTCGCCAAGGTTGATATCTGCGAACGGCAGCAAAGGTCGTCCTTTCGGTCAGGTGAGGCAGGGGTGGGTTGCGACTTGCTCATTCCGCACGCTAATCGCCGTTCCTGCCTGCAGCATCCGTAGTTTCACGCTGCGCGAAGAGCACGGCGGCGACCGCGGTGGCGAGGTTGAGGCTGGAGACGCCGGCGCGCATCGGAATCGCGAGGCGGGCGTCGGCGGCGGCGAGCAGCTCGTCGCTGAGCCCGTATCGCTCGCTGCCGAAGGCGAGGATCGCCCGCGGCGGCAGCTCGGCGGGGCGCAGGTCGGCGCCCTCCGGGTCGATCGCGATCAACGACCGCTCACCTGCCGCCAGCTCGACTGACGACTGGCCCCTTTCTGCCGCTATGCGGGAGGAAGGTTCCAGGGACGCCACGGGCAGGGCGAAGTGCAGGCCGGCGGCGGCGCGCACCGCGTCGGGGTGCCAGGGGTCGTTGGAGCCCGTGGTCAGCACACCCGCTGCGTCCGCCGCGGCGGCGACGCGCACGCAGGCGCCCATGTTGCCCATCGTGCGCGGGTCCTCGAGCAGGACGAGCGGCTGCGGCTGCGGGTCGGCGAGCAGCGCGGCGACGTCGACCTCGGGCCGCCGCGCGAGCGCGACGACCCCGGTGCGCGGCGCCTGCGGCACGAGCTGGGCCATCGCCTCGGCGGACACCGGCGCGGTCCGCTCGGCCAGCGAGCCGGCGAGGTCCGGCGCCAGCTCGGCCGCCAGCTCCTCCAGCCGCCCACCGTCGACCGCGACGGCCTCCAGCACCTCGGCGCCGAAGCGCAGCGCGTGCTTGAGCGCGTGGAAGCCCTCCAGCACAGCCAGCTCGCGGTCCCGGCGGGCGCCGCGGTAGCGGCGGATCAGCGCCTGCTCGTCTGCCTCGCGCACACCGGCATCATGCACGGATCAGCCGCTGACGGTGCGCCTCGTCACATCGGGCGTGCCGTCGAGAAAGGGGCTGAGGAAGCGACCGACGATCTTGCCGTCGGGCTCGGGCCAGAGCGGCTGGCGGCTCAGCTTCGAGACCTCGCCGTGGCCGCCGGCCGGCCGGCCGTAGAGGTACCGAGGCTCGTCGCCGGTCCACAGCGTCCCGCGCAGCACCGGGTCGAACGCCGCGGGCTCGATCTCGATCCCGGCGGCGGCGGCGATCGCTTCCGCGGCCACATCCGCCTCCTGGGTCGCGATCCCGCCCTGCTTGACCGGAAAGGAGGTGACGTCGCCGGCGGCGTAGACGTCGCGCGCCCCGGCGACGCGGCAGTGCTCGTCAACCAGCAGGAAGCCGTCCGGATCGGTGGGCAGGCCGTCGATCCGCCGGCCCTCGAGCCGCGGCAGGCTGACCACCGCTTCGGTCCCGATCGGGTCGCCCGGCGCGACGCTGAGCCGCCCGTCCTCATAGGCGACCGGGTGGACGCCGCCGATCACCTCGATCCCGCGCTCGCGCAACAGCTCCCCCATCTCGACCCCGACCGCGCGGCCGAACAGCTCCAGCGGCGCGTCCTCCGGCGTGACCACGCGCAGGCGCGCGTCCGCGATCCCGGACTTGGCCAGCACCGCGGCGGCGAGCAGCGCCAGCTCGTACAGCGGCAGCGCCCAGCTGCTGCCGCCGGGCATCGTGAAGACGACGTCGCGCAGCATGCCGCTGCGCAGCCGCCGCACGACGTTGCCGAAGCCGCCTTCGTCGGAGACCCCCCAGAAGGTGACGGCGCCCGGCACCGCCCAGAGCATGCGCACGCCGGAGGCGACCAGCAGGTGGTCGTAGGGGATCTCGTCGCCGTCGCGCACCGTCGCGGTTCGGCTGGCAGCGTCGACGGAGAAGACACCGCCCAGCCGGAAGGAGACGCCGATCCGCGCGGCCAGCGCGTCGAGGTCGTAGCGCAGGATGCTGGCGGCGCCGTAGGGCTCGCCGACGGCGAACGGCCGGTAGACGAAGTCGCCGCGCGGCGAGCAGAGCTCGATCGCGAGCCGCTCGCCGGCCAGCTCGCGCAGCGCCAGCGCCGCCTCGAGCGCCGCGACGCCGCCGCCGGCGATCAGGACCCGCTCGCGGTCCTCCCGCTCACGGTTCCCCTCAACGACACTGATGCTCATCAACCGAGCCTAGGCCCGCACGGAGGCGCCTCCATCAGGGGACCCCCACACCGGGCCTGCGGCTTTCTCCCGATGCCGACCCCACCCGCGCCGACCCATGATGCGTGCAATGAGATTGCTGGTCGGCTACGACGGGAGCGAGGGCGGACGCGACGCGCTCGAGCTGGCGCGGGTCCTCGGGTCTGTGGAGGAGAGCAGTGCGCTGATCGTCGCCGTCATGCCCTATGCCCCGCTGCCGATCGGCTTCACCGAGCTGGAGCGCGACGCGGCCGAGCAGGCCGAGCCGCTGCTGGACGAGGCGCGCGAGCGGCTCGACGGCCTTGAGGTCGAGACGCGCGCCTTCGGCGGCGGCTCGCCGGCGGGCGTGATCACCGATGTGGCCGAAGCCGGCGGCGCCGACGCGATCGTGCTCGGCTCGCCGCACCGCGGCGCGGTCGGAAGGGCGTTGATCGGCAGCGTCGCCGAGGGCGTCCTGCACGGCGCCCTCTGCGCGGCGGTCGTCGCC
This sequence comes from Solirubrobacterales bacterium, assembly GCA_035266685.1. Classification (GTDB taxonomy): domain Bacteria; phylum Actinomycetota; class Thermoleophilia; order Solirubrobacterales; family 70-9; genus VRUE01. Next base: position 147 of record DATFMX010000084.1, on the reverse strand, counting down.
CCGCGCGGCTACGCCGGCAACGGCCACGCGCCGTTCGCGACGATCGCCGTCGCCTACGACGGCACGCCGGAAGCGAAAGCGGCGCTCGCCCGGGCGCGAGCGCTGGCCGAGGAGAGCCGCGCGGCGCTGCGCGTCCTCACCGTCGTC
>DATFMX010000083.1:0-4773 GCA_035266685.1 Solirubrobacterales bacterium | reverse complement strand
TTCGCGCTCGAGGTCACCTTCAACATGGTCCACGGGTCCGATTCCGACGCGTCGGCCGAGCGCGAGATCGGCATCTGGTTCCCCGAGCTGTCCTGAAGGTCACGCTCGCATCCGGGTCTCCGCAGAGGCGGGAGATCCTGCGGAAGCTCGGGATCGAGTTCGACGTCGTCGTTCCCGGGGTCGACGAGTTGACGGGTGGCGATCCGGAGTTCGAGGTGGTCGAGAACGCCCGGATGAAGGCGCGAGCCGTGGAGCGGGCCGGGGTGGTCGTCGCCTGCGACACCGATGTGGTTCTCGATGGCAGGGCACTTGGGAAGCCCGCGGACGAGCTCGAGGCGCGGGAATACCTCGATCGCATGAGTGGTCGAGCTCATCTGGTGATGAGCGGGCTCGTGGTGCTCGTCGACGGCAAAGAGAGGAGTGGGCTGGAGAGCACGACCGTGGTCTTCAAGCAGCTCAGCGATGCCGAAAAAGAGCGGTACGTGGCTTTTGGCGAGTGGCGGGGACGGTCCGGCGGTTACGCGATCCAGACGCTCGGGTCCACGCTGGTCGAGCGGGTCGAGGGGAGCGTTTCCAATGTCGTGGGGCTGCCGGTGGGGTTGCTGGCGGAGCTGGCGCCGGAGTTGCTGGAGGGCGCTTCAGCCGCGTAGGCGGATCGCCTCGTCGAGGTTGTCGAGCAGGGCGTCGACGACCGCCGGGTCGAAGTGGGCGCCGCGCTCGGCGACGATCAGCGCGGTCATCTCGTCGAGGCTCATCGCCGGCCGGTAGGGACGGTCGCTGAGCAGCGCGTCGAAGACGTCGGCGACGGCGACGATGCGTCCCTCGATCGGGATCTGCTCGCCCTTCAGCCCCTGCGGGTAGCCGCTGCCGTCGAACCACTCGTGGTGGGTGAGGGCGATGTCCGCTGCCATCTTCAGCAGCTCGCTGTCGGAGCCGGCGAGGATCTCGTGCCCGACCGTCGTGTGCTCCTGCATCAGGCGCCGCTCTTCCGCCGTCAGCCCGCCCTGCTTGCGCAGCACCCCGTCGGGGGTGGCGATCTTGCCGACGTCGTGCATCGGCGCCGCGGTGCGCAGCAGCGCCGCCCGTTTCGCGTCGAGACCCAGCCGGGAGCCGAGCAGCGCCGCCACCGAGGCCATCCGGTGTACGTGCCGGCCGGTCTCCAGATCGTGCGACTCGACCGCCCGCGCCAGCCGTTCGACGGTCTCCTGGCGCGAGGCCTGAAGGTCGGCGATCGCCCGCCGCTGGGCGTCGATCAGCTCATGGCGCAGCGCCTCGGTCTTTTCCTCGGCCGAACCGAGCAGCGCCTCGTGGCGCCGCCGCTCGGCCAGTTCGAGCGCGTGCTGGCGCAGCGCGTTGGCGAGCGTGATCAGCAGCTGGCCCGACCAGAAAGGCTTCACCAGGTAGCCATGGGCGCCGACCGCGAAGGCGTGTTCGGCGACCTCCGGATCGTCGACTCCGGTCAGCATCACGACGGCCGTCTCGGGGTGTTCCTTGGTGATTTCGCCGGCCAGCAGGAGCCCCGAATCCCCCGGCATCTGGATGTCGCAGAGCGCCAGGTCGAAGTCCTCGCTCGCGAGCTTCTCGCGCGCCTCGGCGGCGCTCCCGGCAAAGGCGCACTCGTAGCGCCCGCTCAGCGAGCGCTCGATCAGACGGAGGATCTCGGGCCGGTCGTCGGTCGCCAGGATGCGGTCTCGCCGCTGCCGCTTTTGCCCGCTCCCAGTCATCCCTCACCCGGGCGCCCGCGCCGTCGGCCGGTCGAGCAGCTCGCGCACGACCCCCAGCAGCGCCCGCCCGCTGAACGGCTTCTCGATGAAGGCGCTGTCGCCGTTCTCGGCCAGCGCCTCCGGCGCCAGCACCTCGTGGCTGTAGCCGGACATGTAGATGACGCGCATCGCGGGCTGGATCTCTCGCACCCGCTCGACCAGTTCGGTGCCCAGCATCTCGGGCATGATCACATCGGTCAGCAGCAGGTCGACCCGCTGCTCCTCGCCGCGGCAGAGCTCGATCGCCCGCGCCCCTTCGGTCGTCCCGACCACCGTGTAGCCGCCCTTGCCGAGGATCCGTTCGGCCATCCGCCGTACGTCGGGCTCATCCTCGACCACCAGCACGACCTCGCCCTTGCCCTTGGGCGCTGCGCCGAGGGCCGGCCGGGCGATCGCCGGCCCGTTCTCGCAGACCGGCAGGTGGACCTTGACCGTCGTCCCGACCCCCGGCTCCGAGTAGACGTCGAGCCGCCCACCGGCGCCGGTGACGATCCCGTAGACGGTCGCCAGTCCGAGCCCGGTGCCGTCGTCCTTGGTCGTGAAGAAGGGCTCGAAGATGCGGTCGACCGTCTCGGCGTCCATGCCGACGCCGGTGTCGGAGACCTTGAGGAGCACGTAGCGGCCGGGCGCGGTGCCGGGGTGCATGTAGGTGTACTCCTCGTCGAGCTCGGCGAGATCGACCTCGACCACCAGGCGGCCGCCTTCGGGCATCGCGTCGCGGCCGTTGACCGCGAGATTGACCAGCACCTGCTCGAGCTGGCCGGGGTCGATCTCGATCGGCAGCCGCTCGGGGCCATAGCGGGTCTCCAGCTCGACCCGCTCGCCGAGCGCCCGCCGTAGCAGGTTCTCCAGGTCGTCGACCACCTGGCGCAGGTAGAGCACTTCCGGTTTGACCACCTCGCGGCGGCTGAAGATCAAGAGCTGGCGGGTCAGCGCGGCGGCGCGCTCGGCGGCGCGGCGGATTTCCTCGACATCCCCCTGCGCCTTGGAGTCGGGCGGCAGCTCGTCGGCGACGAACTCGGCGTAGTTCATGATCACGCCGAGGATGTTGTTGAAGTCGTGGGCGATGCCGCCTGCGAGCTGGCCGACGCTCTCCAGTCGCCGCGACCTCTGCAACTGATCTTGCACGACCTTCCGGCGCTCTTCGTCGGCCTCGCTTGAATCTGGTCGGTCTTGCACCGGCGGTTCCGTCGCTTCGCAAATGTCGCTGGGAGGCCACCTTCAGCCGTTATTGAATAGCCCCAGCGCTGCTGATTATAGGTTTCAGTACGCCGATGTGTCAATTGGATACAGATTAAGCTCGCAGGCGCGCTATGGCCATCTGGGATGATTCCGCGGTCATTTCCTCCAAATTGCACACATGGGCATCTTCAGCTACCTGACCGGGCTCGGTGGCCGCGACATGGCGGTCGACCTCGGAACCGCGAACACGCTGGTCTACGTGCGCGGTCGCGGCATCGTGCTCTCGGAGCCCTCGGTGGTCGCGATCGACTCGCGCAACGGCCAGGTACACGCGGTCGGCGTCGAGGCGAAGCGGATGCTCGGCCGCACCCCGGGCACGATCACCGCGATCCGGCCGCTCAAGGACGGCGTGATCGCCGACTTCGACGTGACCGAAGAGATGCTGCGTCACTTCATCAAACGGGTCCATTCCAACCGCTTCGCCCACCCGCGCGTCGTCGTCTGCGTGCCCTCGGGCGTGACCGGGGTCGAGAAGCGCGCGGTCGAGGAGGCCTGCCTCTCGGCCGGCGCCCGCAAGGCCTACCTGATCGAGGAGCCGATGGCGGCGGCGATCGGGGCCGGCCTGCCGGTCGCCGAGCCGACCGGCTCGCTGATCGTCGACGTCGGCGGCGGCACCACCGAGGTGGCGGTGATCTCACTCGGCGGGATCGTTGTCTCGCAGTCGATCCGGGTCGGCGGCGATGAGCTCGACGAGGCGATCGTCCACCACTGCAAGCAGCACTACAAACTGGCGATCGGCACGCAGACGGCGGAGGAGGTCAAGCTCGAGGCGGGCTCGGCCTCGCCGCTGCCCGAGGAGGTCGAGGTCGAGATCCGCGGCCGTGACCTGGTCTCCGGACTGCCGAAGACGATCACGCTCGGCTCGGCCGAGGTTCGCGAGGCGCTCGACGAAACGATCGTTCACATCGTCGACGCGGTCAAGGACACGCTCGACCGCACGCCGCCGGAGCTCGCTGGGGACATAATGGACCGAGGCATTACCCTTGCCGGAGGAGGCGCGCTGCTGCAAGGCCTCGAACAGCGCCTCCGCGACGAGTGCCAGATGCCCTGTCAGCTGGCAGAGTCGCCGTTGACCTGCGTGGCCGTCGGCTCCGGCATCTCGCTGGAGGAGTTCGAGACGATTCACCGGGCGAGCAAGATGACCACGGGGAAGGCCCGTGTCGCTTAGCTCCCATTCATATAAAGCACAAGACTTAGGCTCTATACGTGTACCGCAAGCAAGTACGCCGCCGTAGGGCGGTACTCGCACTACTGATCATCGGCTCCTTCCTGCTGCTCACCGTCACCTACGGGCAGAGCTCGGGCAGCGTGCAGAGTGGCGTCAGCGCGGTCTTCAGCCCGCTGCAGACGGTTGCCGACCGGGCGCTGAAGCCCGCTCGAGACATGGTCGGCTGGTTCGACAAGACGTTCGCCGCCCAGGGCGAAAACAGCCAGCTGAAGGAAGAGCTGGCGAGCGCCCGCAAGCAGGCCGTAGCCGGGCAGGAGGCGCTCTCCGAAAACACCCAGCTGCGCAAGCTGGTCGAACTCGACCGCGACCCGCCGCTCGCCGAATCGGCCTACGAACCGGTCACCGGGCGGGTGATCGGTCGCTCTCCCACGGTCTGGAACTCGACCGCGACGCTCGACGTCGGCTCCGGCGACGGGGTGAAGGCAGACGACCCGGTGATCAGCGGCGACGGCCTGGTCGGCATCGTCGCCTCGACTCAGGGCGGCTCCTCGCAGGTGACGCTGATCACCGACCACGAAAGCGCCGTCTCGGCCAAGGTGC
>DATFMX010000082.1:0-3268 GCA_035266685.1 Solirubrobacterales bacterium | reverse complement strand
CCGTCAGGCTGGCGTACCTGCTGTGTCATGTCAGCACCCAAATGAAAAAATTCACACCACGAACTCGGGCAGATGCCCCCAGGCCCCGACAAAGCCTGCTCACCGGCCCTGCCAGCGCGGCCGGCGCTTCTCCGCGAAGGCTTCGACGCCCTCGCGCAGGTCCTGGGAGGCGAAGCAGGCTTCGCGCAGGGCGATCAGGCCGCTCTCCTGCTGCTCGCTCAGCGTCGGGTTGTCGTTGAGGGTCTCGATCGCCCGCTTGTTGCCGCGCATCGAGAGCGGCGCGTTGGCGGCGATCCCCTCGGCCAGCGCGATCGAGGCGGCTTCGAAGGACGCGGCGTCGACGACCTCGTGTACGAGCCCGATCTGCTCGGCCCGCTCGGCCGGCATGTTGCGCCCCGTGAGGAAGAGCTCCTTGGTCCGCGCCAGCCCGACCGTGTCGAGGAACTTGCGCAGGCCGATGTGGCCGTAGACGAGCCCGAGTTTGGCCGGCGGCATGCCGATTTTCGCGCCGCTGGCGCAGATCCGCATGTCGCAGGTGATCGCCAGCTCGAGGCCGCCGCCGAGGCAGTGGCCGTTGATCGCCGCGACGGTCGGCCAGGGGTGGTTGGCAAGCGCCTCCATCGCGTCGTGGAAGGGGTGGGCGACGAGCGCCTCGGCGTCGCGTTCGAAGGTCTCGCGCGGGATCGAGGCGAGGTCGTAGCCGGCGGAGAAGGCGGGCGGCGCGCCGGTGATCATCACGCAGCGGGTCTCGATCCCCCGGTTGAGGCGCGGCAGCGTCTCCGCCAGCGCGTCGAGGATCTCGTGGTCGAGGGCGTTGCGCCGCTTGGGATTCGAGATGCGGATGCGGACGACCGCCTCGGCCGGCGAGTCGAGGATCAGCTTGCCCGAGGCGAGCCGCTCGTCCAAGCCGCTACTCCAAGACGACGAGGACGTCGCCTTCGCTCACGGACTGGCCCTCCGCGCAGCGGATCTCCTTCACGGTGCCGTCGTCCTCGGCCTCGACCGGAATCTCCATCTTCATCGACTCGAGGATGACGACGGTGTCCCCGTCCTCGACCTCGTCGCCGACCGCGACCTCGACTTTCCAGACGTTCCCCGTGATGTGAGCCTCGATGTCCGCCATGGGCGGGGACAATATCCGCCATGGAGGACCTTGCGGTGATCGTAGCGGCGCGCAACGAGGCGGACCGGGTGGGGGAGACCGTGGCGGCGCTGCGGCGCGCTTTCCCCGGGGCGGCGCTGTGGGTCGCCGACGACGCCTCGACCGACGGCACGGCGGAGGTCGCGATGGCGGCCGGGGCGCAGGTGGTGAGCCGCGGGCGGCCACACGGCAAGGGGGCGAATGTGACGGCCGCCGCCGAGGCGGCGCTGAGCGCCGACCCCGCGCCCGGCCTGGTCCTCCTCTGCGACGGCGACCTCGCCGGCTCGGCGGCGGCGCTGGCGCCGCTGGTCGAGGCGGTCGGGCGCGGCGAGTGCGATGTCGCGGTCGCCGCCTTCAGCCGCCGCGTCGGCGGCGGCTTCGGCCTCGCGCTCGGCTTCGCCCGCTGGGCGATTCGTCGCCGCTGCGGCTTCGAGGCCGAGGCGCCGATCTCCGGCCAGCGGGCGCTGCGGGGCGAGGCGCTGCGCGCGACCCTGCCCTTCGCCGGCGGCTACGGGATGGAGATCGGGATGACGATCGACGCCGTGCGCGCCGGCTGCCGCCTGCGCGAGTACGAGCTCGACCTCTCGCACCGCGCCAGTGGCCGCTCCATCTCCGGCTTCGCCCACCGCGCCCGCCAGCTCGGCGACTTCGCCCGGGTGTACATTGCTCGTCGAGAGGCGCACCGGAACTTTTCATGATCCTCGCGATCGACCAGGGGACGACGGGGACGACCTGCCTCGTCTTCGACGCCGAGGGACGGGTCGCGGGGCGCGCCTACTCGGAGTTCGAGCAGCACTTCCCGCGGCCCGGCTGGGTCGAGCATGACGCGGGCGAAATCTGGGCGGTGACGCGGCGGGTCGCGAGCGAGGCGATAGCCGACGCCGGCATCCAGGGGGCCGAGCTCGACGGGATCGGGATCGCGAACCAGCGCGAGACGGTGGTCGCCTGGGACCCGGCGAGCGGCGAGCCGCTGCACCGGGCGCTGGTCTGGCAGGACCGCCGCACCGCGGCGCGCTGCGACGAGCTGCGGGACGCCGGCCACGAGCCGCTGGTCCGCGAGCGCACCGGGCTGGTCATCGACCCCTACTTCTCCGGCACCAAGATCGAGTGGCTGCTGCGCAACGCGGAGCTGCCGGCGAATGCGGTCTTCGGCACGGTCGACTCCTGGCTGCTGTTCAAGCTGACCGGCCGCCACGCGACCGACTACACGAACGCCTCGCGCACGCTGCTCTTCGACATCCGCCGCCTTGCCTGGGACCCGGAGCTCTGCGAGCTGCTCGGCGTCGACCCGGCGAGCCTGCCCGAGCCGCTGCCCTCGGCCCATATCTACGGGACGACGAGCGAGTTCGGCGGCGAGGTGCCGGTCGCGGGCGTCGCCGGCGACCAGCAGGCGGCGCTCTTCGGCCAGGCCTGCCTCGAGGCAGGCAGCGCCAAGAACACCTACGGCACCGGCAGCTTCGTCCTCCTGCACGCCGGCGCCGCGGCGCCGGCACCGGCCGAGGGCCTGCTCGCGACGGTCGCCTGCGGCGCGGGCGAGGACGCCGCCTACGCGTTGGAGGCCTCGATCTTCGTCACCGGCGCGGCCGTGCAGTGGCTGCGCGACGGCCTGGGGATCATCGGCGAGGCAGGGGAGAGCGAGGCGCTGGCCGCCTCGCTCGCGGGCAACGACGGCGTCTACTTCGTCCCCGCGCTGACCGGGCTCGGCTCGCCCCACTGGGACCCCTACGCGCGCGGCACGATCGTCGGCCTCACCCGCGGCAGCGGTCGCGCCCACCTGGCGCGCGCGGCGCTCGAGGCGATCGCCTACCAGACGGTCGACGCGGTGCGCGCCGAGGAGGCCGCCTGCGGCGAGCGGATCGGCGAGCTGAAGGCCGACGGCGGCGCCGTCGCCAATCAGTGGCTGATGCGGTTCCAGGCCGATGTGCTCGGCGCCCCGGTCGTCGTCCCGGAGATCGCCGAGACGACGGCGCTAGGCGCCGCCTACCTGGCCGGGATCGCGACCAGCCGCTGGAGCGCCGCCGAGGTCGCCGCGATGTGGCGCGAGGCGGCGAGGTACGAGCCGCGGCTGGGCGCGGGCGAGCGCGAGTCCCTGCTTGCGGAGTGGCATAGAGCCCTCGACCGCAGCCG
>DATFMX010000081.1:0-18826 GCA_035266685.1 Solirubrobacterales bacterium | reverse complement strand
ACAACCTCGAGCGCTCGATCCCGATCGGCCGCGCCGGCCGGGCCGAGGAGATGGCCTGGCTCGTCGCCTACCTCGCCTCGCCGGCCGGGGACTTCTTCTCCGGCACGACGATCACGATCGACGGCGCCCGCGACAACTGGGCGGGACCGTGGCCCCCCGAGGCGATCGCCAACGAGGGCGGCGACCCGGTGGCCGAGGAGCGCCGCCCGAAGGACTAACGCGGTGCGAGGATCACCAGCGGGATTTCGCGCTCGCCGCTGTGTTCCTGGTAGTCGGCGTAGCCGTTCCACATCGATTCGGCGACCGGCCAGAGGCGCTTGCGCTCGGCGGCCGTCGCGACCCGTGCGTGGACCGCGCGCCGCTCGTCGCCGATCTGCGCCGTCGTGTCGGGGTTGGCCTTCAGGTTGTGGAACCAGGCCGGGTGCTTCGCGTAGCCGCCCTTCGAGGCGACGATCACCGCGTCCTCGCCGTCGGCGAAGTAGAGCAGCGGCGCCGTCCGCTTCGTCCCGCTCTTCGCCCCGACGTGGTCGAGCAGCAGCATCTTCCCCCGCACCCCGGGGATGTCATGCCCGACCCGCCCCCCGGTCGCCCGGTAGAGCCAGGTGTGCAATCCGGCGGCGCGGATGAGGGCAGGCCAGATCCGGTCCGCCACCTCGAGGTAGCGGTGCGGCCTGCCCTCGGTCGCCGTCGGGCTCAGGTGTACATCCCTCCGAACATCCCGCCGGTCACGTTGAGGACCTGACCGTGGACATAGTTCGCCAGCGGCGAGGCGAGGAAGAGCACCGGGCCGGAGGCCTCCTCCGGCGTCGCCGGACGCCCGACCGGGATGATCGCCGAGGCCATCGCCCGCATCTGCTCGGGGATGCCGAGCTCGATCTTCTCGCCGCCCGGCGCGGTCATCTCGCCGCCCTCCTCTTTGGCGGCGGTGAGGCGCGTTTCGACGAAGCCGAAGGCGACCGCGTTGACGTTGATCTTGAACTGGCCCCACTCCTTGGCCAGCGTTTTGGTCACGCCGACGACGCCCATCTTCGCCGCCGAGTAGTTGATCTGGCCGGCGTTGCCCATCGTCCCCGAGGTCGAGGAGATGTTGATCAGCTTGCGGAAGACCTCCTTGTCTTCGCCCCTCTCGGCCTTGGCGGCCTCGCGCCAGTGCGGCGCCAGGGCGCGCGCGACGCGGAAGGGGACGACCGTGTGGATGTCGAGCATCGCCTGGAACTGCTCGTCGGTCATCCGGTGGGCGACGCCGTCCCAGGTGTAACCGGCGTTGTTGACGCAGATGTCGATCGCGCCGAAGGCGTCGACTCCGGCCTTGACCAGCTCGTCGGCGGCGCCCTCCTTGGTCAGGTCGCCGCTGAAGACGGCGGTCTCGCCGTCGATCTCGCTCGCCGCCTGCTCGGCGACGTCTGCGTCGAGGTCGTTGATCAGAACCTTGGCGCCCTCGCTGACGAACAGCTCCGCGGTGGCGCGGCCGATGCCCCGGGCGGAGCCGGTGACGATCGCCGCTTTCCCATCAAGAAGTCCCATCGGTCTTGCGCTCTCCTTATAGGTCGTGAAGTCGGCCGCGGAGGCTACAAGGAACGGCGCATCTTGGCTGACTGGCCAATCGGAACGCGCCTGTCCTGACGAATCGCTGCTTCGAGGGCCGCTGCTCTGTAAAAGTGTCATCATGTCCGGTGCTGGCGACGCCGACGGCGCTCGGTGGCGCAGAATGCGGAAGCCCGCGCGGGGCCAATTTGATCCGTGCGGAGATGTCTGATAGACAAGAGACTGCGTACGAGAGAGGTCGTCCGCAAAAAGCGTGCCCCGGCTGCTTCACCTCCCATGAGCGGCCGGGGCACTGTGTTCCCCGCCGTGGCCGGATCAGGCGCGCGCTTGGTTGCCCCGCGCGGCGATCGCGGCCAGCTCCGGTGGCCGCAGCAGGGCCAGCAGCGTGTTGCCGTCGACGATCGCAAGGCCGCCCTTGTGCAGCTTCGCCCTGGCGCCGGTGAGGCGGGCGATCTCGTTCGAGAAGTCGGGCTCATGGCCGACCAGCATCGCCTCGCCGCGACCGGCGGCGAGCTCGAGCGCGTCGAAGGCCCCGCCGGCCAGCGACTCCGCGATCTCAGCCGGGATTCCCAGCGCCTCGCAGGCGAGCTCCGCGGTTTCCGAGGCCCGCAGCTTCGGGCTGGTCAGACAGGCTTCGACCGGGGCGCCGAGCGCCGCCAGCGCCAGCCCAGCCGCTTCGGACTGTCGCTTGCCCTCCGCGGTGAGGCGTCGCTTCGCGTCCGCGCCGTTGCTCCGCTCCGCGACGCCGTGTCGCAGCAGGTAGATCACATCTGGATCCTACGGGGTGCGAGGGGGCCGGCTCAGCAGGGTCCGAGGCGGCGCAGCTTGCGGCGGTAGACCCGCATCGAGGCGCGGCGCCAGTCGCCGTGGGTCTGGCGGCGCAGCGACGGGACGCGCTCGCGGTGGTAGGGCGAGCTGAGGCTCTCGGCGTGGCCGATCACGTTGCGCAGCCGGATCTGGAAGCGGCAGCGCAGGTAGCGGGTCAGGCGCAGCGAGGCGCGCAGCTCGCGGCGGTTGCCGAGCACATCGCCGTCGCCGTAGCCGACATGCTCGATCCCGATCGCCGTCCAGTTGAGGCCGACGGTGTGGCGGCAGCGGGTGCGCAGGTTGACCAGCTGGTAGATCCGCCCGGAGGAGGAGACGACGAAGTGGGCGCAGACGTTGGGCAGCTCGTGCAGCTCGGGGTCGGCGACGTCGGGGGCGAAGGTGTTGTAGACGGCCGCGGCGCTGCTCGTCTGCGATACGTGCTCGACGATCACCCGCGGGTGTCGCAGCCGCCATGTCCGTTCGCCGTAGTGCCGCTGCGAGTAGGCGGCCATCTGGCGCTTGCGCTTGGGACCGAAGGGGATCAGGTGACGGACGATCGGCGGCCGGAGGCGCTGCAGCGACCCGGCGTTCGCGCGTTGCCCGGCGGAGAGCGCGAGCGGTGCGAGCAGCAGCGCCAGGGCAAGCGGGACCGTTGCCGCCTTCGCGCGCCGGGTCATCGACGCAACCTAGCGCGCCATTACGGCCGCCTCCGCGGTCGCAGGGGGGCGAGTTTGATCCGCCCCAGCCTTGAGTAGCTACGCGCACCGCGCACCGACGCGTATGGCACGATGTATGGCGTGAAGAGGACCACTATTTACCTGACCGAGAAACAGAAGGAGGCGCTGGAGGAGATCGCGAGCGCCACGCACCGGACGGAGGCCGAGCTGATCCGCGACGGCGTCGACTGCGTGATCGAGTCGAATTGCCCGGTTCCCCGTAAGCCGGGTGCGTTGTTCGCGCTCGACGATCCGATCCTGGACGACCCTCGCAGGGTCGACGAGGCCTTGGAGGGGTTCGGCGAGTGATCCTCGTCGACACCAGCGCCGCATTGCAGCTGGCCAGTACTACGGCCAAACGCCATGCCGATGTCGCGGCTGTCGTGAAGGAGCTCCGGGGGCCTTTTCTCATCTCGCCGTTCGTTCTCGCGGAGCTCGACTACATGCTCGGCACTCGCCACGGGCAGGCGGCGCAACTCGCGATGCTCGGCGAGGTGGCCGATGGCGCCTACGAGCTCGCGGAGTTCGGTCGCGCCGACGTCGGGGCGGCGCTCGAGGTGATCCGGCGATACGAAGATCTCGAGATCGGCCTGGCGGACGCCTCGATCGTCGTCCTCGCGGAACGGCATGGCACGGTGGATGTGCTCAGCTTCGACGCGCGTCACTTCCGTGTCGTCCGAGGACCTGGTGGACGCCCGTTCCGCCTGTTGCCGGACGACTACGCGCCGGCGCCGGCCGGTTGAAGGCGCTCAGGCCGCGGCGAACTCGCGCAAGGCTGCCCTGCCTCCTACCATCGGCTGAGTGCCCCTCGCCCTCGGCCGCCACCTGCTCTTCCGCGAAGCCTCGCGCGGCGGCTGGATCGCGATCGTCGCCGTCGTCGCGATCGTCTTCCTGATCCGCTTCTGGCCCCAGATCGTCGCCTGGATAGAGCGAAGATGGCGGTCGCGATGAGCGACGAGGACATCCTGCGCGCCGCCTACGAGGCGTACCTCCGCGGGCGAGCCGACGTTGAGCGCCAGCGTCACGCCGCCCCAGCCGGGCCGGTCCTCGACGCAGCTGTCCTCGGCCAGCCTGCCCCGATCCCAAACCGAAACCACCATCTCGCCCGCCTGGAAGAAGACGACGTCGTCATCCGCCCCCGCATCGGTCACCCAGCCCAGCGCCTCATAGAACCGCCGCGCCCGCGAAAGGTCCGCGACGCCAAGGGTGATCACATTGACCCTCTGCTTCATCGCCAACTACAACCCGATCAATTTCCCGAGGATCTCCTTCATCACCTCGTCCGTGCCGCCGCCTATCGGGCCTAGGCGGGCGTCGCGGACCGCTCGCTCTATGCCGTACTCGCGCATGTAGCCGTAGCCGCCGTGGATCTGGAGGGACTCGTCGGCGAGCTCCAGGACGGCGCGCTGGGTCACGAGCTTGGCCATCGTCACATCCTTGATGCAGTCGTGGCCTTCGTGGAAGAGGCGCAGGGCGTTGTAGGTGAGGGCGCGGGAGGCCTCGGCCTTGGTCGCCATCTCGGCGATCTGGTGGCGGATCGCCTGGAACTTGCCGATCGGGCGGCCGAAGGCTTCGCGGTCGAGCGCGTAGGCGACGGTCGTCTCGATCAGCCTCTGCATCGCGCCGACCGCGCCGATCGCCATCAGCAGCCGCTCCCAGGCGAAGTTGAACATGATCAGCTTGAAGCCCTCGTTCTCCTCGCCGAGCAGGTTCTCCGCCGGCACCTCGACGTCGGTGAAGGCCAGCTCGCCGGTGTCCGAGGAGTGCCAGCCCATCTTCTCCAGCTTCTGAGCGACCTCGTAGCCGGGCATCTCCCGCTCCAGCACGAGGAAGGAGATGCCGCCGTGGCCGCCCTCCTGGGTCGTCTTGCAGGCGCAGACGAGGAAGTCGGCGCGCACACCGTTGGTGATGAAGGTCTTCGAGCCGTTGACCACGTAGCCGCCGTCGACCTTCCTGGCGAAGGTCGAGATGCCGGCGACGTCGGAGCCGGCGCCCGGCTCGGTGATCCCCAGCGCGCCGATCTTCTCGCCGGCGATCCCCGGCACGAGCCAGCGCTGCTTCTGCTCCTCGCTGCCGAAGTTGAAGATCGGCGGCATGGCGATCGAAGCGTGGGCGTTGAGCCCGGCGGCGACGCCGCCCGAGCCGCCGGAGCGGGCCAGCTCCTCGACCCAGACCGCGTCGTGCAGGTGCGTGCCGCCCTGGCCGCCGTACTGCTCGGGGAACTTCAGCCCGAGGAAGCCGAGCTCGGCGCAGCGGCGGTAGAGCTCGCGGGGGAATTCGCGCGCCGCCTCCCACTCGTCGACATGCGGGGCGATCTCCTTGGCGACGAAGCGGCCGACGGTCTCGCGCAGTTCCTCGTGCTCCTCGCCGAAGGGGGGCATCGTCGCCCGCGCGCCGCTGTCCTTGATCACCGCCATCGAACGGACGCTAACCGATCGCGGTCGAGCTTTCGTCCGCTATTCGGACCAAACCTCGACCGCGGGCGTGAAGGTGGCCTTGACGCGTCACAGGATCGACACGGGCCGTCAACGGAATCGTCACGGAAGCTCCAGACAAGGAGAAGCAGGTGATAAGACGTAAGCAGATGCTTTCGCTGCTGGTCGCCGGAGCCCTCGGTATCGGCGCCGCGCTGCCCGCGGCCGGCGTTGCCGACCCCCCGAGCCGACTCAGCCTCACCAACGTTCCGAGCGCCAACACGCGCTCTGACGGATACGCGCCGATGAGCAAGCTCTCGGCCGAGCTGTCGCAGACCGTTCTCGCCCGCGGCGCGACGCCGCTCGAGAGCAGCTCGCCCCTGACCTCGTTCTACGGCTACGACAACGACGTTCTCAATCCGGCCGGCAACCCGCAGATGGCGCCGACGCCGGCCAACCCCGCAACCGAGGCGCACAAGACCGAGCCCGACGAGAACACCTACCTCGTCTTCAGGCACGGCCTCGACGGCGCCGACACGAGCTACGACTACGGCGCCCACTTCCTCTTCCAGGGCCACGAGGCCGGCGCCGGTGGCGCCGGCTACATCAGCCGCATCAACCTCGACGCCGACCCCGCGCACCGGGTCACGCTGCTGGCCACGACCGACAGCCAGGGCCACCCGATCTCGACGATCGACGGCTCCACCTGGTACCCGTGGGCGCAGCGCCTGCTGTTCACGGCGGAGGGCACCGCGGCGCCGACCTACGCGGCGACCCCGGACTACCCGTCCACGGTCACCGACGTCTCCGGCGCGCTCGGCCGCGGCGGCTACGAGGGCATCCAGCCCGACTCCGACGGCAACATCTGGCTGGTCGAGGACATCGGCGGCTCGAGCAAGCCGGGCACCAAGGCGAAGCGCCCGAACAGCTTCGTCTGCCGCTACGTCCCAGCCCACCCCGGTGACCTCCGGCACGGCAAGCTGCAGGCGCTGCGGGTGCTGAACGACGCGCACGAACCGATCACGTTCGCCAGCCAGGAAGCCCTCAACAGCCCCGACCAGCTGGCGCTGCATACCTACGGCAAGTCGTTCCAAGCCAAGTGGGTGACGATCCACGACACCGCTGTCGACGGCAGCGCGCCCTTCGTCGCGATCGACCTCGCCAAGGCGGCGGACGCCACCCCGTTCAAGCGCCCGGAGAACGGCCGCTTTGTGCCCGGCTCGAGGTTCCGCACGTTCTTCTTCGACGAGACGGGGGACACCAACGCGACCAGCCCCGAGAACGGCGCCGCCGGCGGCTGGGGCTCGATCATGCGGATCGACCAGCACGGCCCGAGCTCGAACCACGGCACGCTGCGGATGTTCTACCTCTGCGACGAAGCCCACGCCGGGCTCGACAACACGACGTTCGTCTCCAGGGACCAGATCGCCTTCGTCCAGGACGCCGGCGACACCCTGCACGGACAGGCCGACGCGCTCGATTCCGGCTTCGTCTGGGATGTCGATCGCGACTACTCGAAGCCGGCGAACCAGCCGCTGCGCTGGCTCGCCGAGGGCCGCGACCCGTCAGCGACGATCGACGCCGCCAACGGCGGCTTCGGCAAGAACGACGGCGACAACGAGATCACCGGCGTCCTCGTCTCGGACGGGGACCCGAGCGTCCATGGAGTGCTCGGCAGCGACCCACCCCGCCTCGGCAGCGGCGGGTGGCGCTGGTTCTACACCCAGCAGCACGGCGACAACCGCACCTATGAAGTGACGGTCAAGCCCCACAGCGGCGACCACCGCCACTAGGCCACCAGCCGCCGACGGGCCGAAAACCCACGCATATCGTGGGAAATCGGCCCGTCGGCGGGCTGTTTCCTCTCGCTGTCCACGGTTACGCTGCGCTCGGCGATGGACGGCGAGACGCTCAGCCTGATCACGATCCCGCTGTTCACCGGCGCGATCGGCTACGTGACCAACTGGTCCGGCGTCTGGATGCTCTTCTATCCGGTGCGCTTCGCCGGCTTCCGGCTGCCGGGGCTCGCCGCCTTCGCCAACTTTCTGCCACGGCGCATCCGCCAGATTCCCGGCATCGGCCAGGGTGGGATCGGCTGGCAGGGAATCGTCCCCTCGCGCGCGGCGAAGATGGGTTCGATTGCGGTCGACAAGGGGATCGCCAAGCTCGGCGGCGCCTCCGACTTCTACCGCCAGCTTGACCCGGAGTCGATCGCCGAGCACGTGCTCGCCACCGCCCGCGGCGACATCCACGAGCTGGTCGAGCGGATCATGGAGCGCGAGCGGCCGCAGCTCTGGCACGACCTGCCGCCGCGCCTGCGGGCTGCCGTACACGCCCGGGTCGAGGAGCAGCTGCCGGAAATCGTCCGCTCGGTCACCGATCAGATCGGCACCCACTTCGACCAGCTCGTCGACCTGAAGCTGATGGTGATCCACCGGATCGAGGCCCAGCCGGAGTTGGCCAACCGGATCTTCCTCGAGGTCGGCGACAGGGAGCTGCGCTTCATCGTCAACTTCGGCTTCTTCTTCGGCTTCGCGCTCGGCATCCCGACGGCCTTCCTCACCGTGCTCGTGCTCACCCAGTGGTGGGTGCTGCCGATCGCCGGGGTGCTGATCGGCTACACGACCAACCTGCTGGGGATCCGGATGATCTTCGAGCCGGTGCGCCCGCGGCGTCTCGGGCGCCTGCGCATCCAGGGCCTCTTCCTACGACGCCAGCGCGAGGTCGCCGATGTCTACGCCGACATCATCGCCGACGACATCGTGACGATGGGCAACATGGCCGAGGACCTGATGTACGGGCCGAACTCGGACCGCACGCGGCAGATGATCGAAGTCGTCCTGCGGCCCGCGGTCGACCGCGCCGTCGGCCGCACCCGGCCGGCCGTCTGGGCGGCGCTGGGGCGGCGCGAGTACGAGGAGATCCGCTCCTCGGTGGCGCTGGAGGCGGCCGACTACACCATGGCGCCGCTCGCCGACGCCGAGTTCAACCGCTCGCAGAGCGACGGCATCCGCTCCTTCGTCGCCGCCCGGATGCGTGAGATGGAGCCGGCCGACTTCTCCGAGATGCTGCGCACGGCGATGCGCGAGGACGAGTGGCTGCTCTACCTGCACGGCGCGGTGCTCGGCTTCGGCGCCGGCCTGCTACACCTGGCGATCTTCGGATGAGCGACGACCCGGCAAGAGAGGATCCGGCGCGAGAGCTGCTGCGGGCGGCGCCGGGAGTGGGGCGGATCGCCGCCGCGACCGGCCTGCGCCTGGCGGGCTCCGCGGCGACCGCCTACGGGCGGGCGATCTCGCGGCTCGCCCAGGCGGCGGCCGAGCAGCGGCCCGGCGCCGAGGCGGAGACGCGCCGCCCAGCCTCCGACTCATCGACCGCCGCGCTGCGCCGGCGCGGCGAGGATCTACTGCGCGAATCGGCCGACGTCCGGCTGCCGCAGGACTCCCATCCGGCCTACATGCGGATCCTCGATTCGCTGGCGCCCGACGAGGCACGCATCCTGCGCTTCCTCGCCTGCAATGGCTCGCAGCCCGCGGTCGATGTGCGCTCCGGTCTGCCCTTCGCCTCCGAGCTGCTCGCCCAGGGCCGCACGATGATCGCCGAGGAGGCCGGTTGCCGCCACGCCGACCGCGTCTACGCCTACCTCAACAACCTGCATCGGCTCGGCTTGATCTGGTTCCTGCGCGAGCCGCTGCGCGACGCCGCCCGTTACCAGGTGCTGGAGGCGCAGCCGGAGGTGGTCGCCGCGCTCGACCAGGGCGGGCGCACCGCCCGCACCGTCCGCCGCAGCATCGTCCTCACCCCGTTCGGCGAGGACTTTTGCGCCACCTGCCTGCCGCTGGCGTGAATCCGACCTGCATCGAGCCCCAAACAGGGTTCCGATGCAGGTCGGATGCGCCGCGCTCAGCTCGAGAGCGTCCGGTGCCCGCGGCCGGCGTGGTCGAAGCCGAGCAGGTTGCCCTGCCGGTTCTTCGGGCCGCCGTGGTAGTAGGCGCGGATCTCGGCGATCTTGCCGTCGCGGAAGAGGAACCACTCGGTGCCGCGATCGAGGCGCGGCTCGCCGCTCTCGGCGTGGCGCCAGGTCATCGTCCACTCGATAACGGCCTGGTCGCCTTCCTCGATCGCGTTCTCGACCTTCCAGTTTGCCTCGATGTTCGCTACCGCCCACTCGGTCATCTGGCCGATCGTCTCCGACCCGCAGTGCGGGTCGAGGCGCGTGTAGTAGTGGGTCGCGTCCTCGGTGAAGTGCGACGCGACCCGCGCCGCGTCACCGCTGTTCAGCGCCTCGTAGTACGCCCGGACGCGGTCGAGGTTCGAGTCGCTATCCGGCTCAAAGCTCGACCGCGGGTCGGAGTTCATGGTGCTCGCCGTCCCTAGAGCCCGTAGCTCCGCCCGATCACATCGAGCATTACCTCGTCGGTGCCGGCGCCGATCCGGTTGAGGCGGACGTCGCGGTAGGCGCGCTCGATCTCGTACTCCTTCATGTAGCCGTAGCCGCCGAGGATCTGGATGCACTCGTCGGCGACCTCGCAGCCGGCCCGCGAGGCGAAGAGCTTCGCCATCGTGATCTCGCGCACCGGGTACTCGCCGTTGGCGAAGCGCCAGGCGGTCGCGTAGGTGAACTGCTTCGCCGCCTCGGTCTTCGTCGCCATCTCGGCGAACTTGTGGCGGATCGCCTGGAACTTGCCGATCGGCCGGCCGAAGGCTTCGCGCTCTTTGGCGTACTCGAGCGTCTTCTCGATCATCCGTTCGCAGCCCGCATGGGACCCGGCGGCGGCGACCAGGCGCTCGCCCTGGAGCTCCCAGGCGATGTGGTAGAAGCCCTTGCCGACCTCGCCGAGCACGGCGCTGGCCGGGACGCGGACGTCTTCGAAGGCGAGTTCGCCGGTGTCCGAGGAGTGCATCCCCATCTTCTCCAGCTCGGCGGAGACGCTGAAGCCGGGCACCTTCTCGCCGTTCTCGTCGCGCAGGTCGACGACGAAGAGGGTGATCCCGGCGTGGCGCTCCGCCGGGTCGGTCTTGGCGACGAGGACGATGAAGTCCGCCCGCGGGCCGTTGGTGATGAAGGTCTTTGAGCCGTTGATCACGTATTCGTCGCCGTCGCGGATCGCCGTCGTGCGGATGCCGGCGACGTCGGAGCCGGCGCCGGGCTCGGTGATCCCGAGGCTGCCGACCTTCTCGCCCTTGATCCCCGGCACGAGGTAGCGCTGTTTCTGCTCCTCGGTGCCGAGCAGGTGGATCGGCGGCAGGACCATGTCGGTCTGCACGGCGAAGCCCATGTTGGTGCCGCCCGAGCCGGAGTAGCTCATGCACTCGGCGCGGACCAGCGAGTAGAAGTAGTCGCCGCCCTGGCCGCCGTACTCCTCCGGGAAGCAGAGGCCGAGGAAGCCGAGCTCGCCCGCCCGCTTCATCACCTCGGTCGGCCAGTAGGTGTCCTCCCACTCGTTGCGGTGCGGCCACATCTCCTTCTTGACCCAGGCCTGCATCGAGTCGCGCAGGTCTTCGTGCTCCTGGCTGAAGATGAAGTGCTTGCGGCCCGCCGCGTGGTCGGGCTTGATCACCGCCGAGCTGCCGTTGGTCGCAGTCGCCACTGTTCTCTCTCCTCGTTCGCTGGTCCGGGAGGGCGGGAACAGCCGCCCAAAAAGCCGAGTGGACAGTAGCACTTTCCACTTTCGACGCGAGTCGGCTATGGTCCCCTGAGCGCGGAGCGAGCAAGCGTCGAATTCTGATTCTCCGTGCAGCGAGCGAAGCGCGAAACAGGTGATTGGGATGGACTACGAGCTGGTCGCATACGAGGTCGCCGACGGGGTCGCGACGGTGACGCTGAACAACCCGGAGAAGCGCAACATGCTCTCCGGGCAGATGCTCGCCGAGCTGGTCGACGCGATGAAGCGGGCGCGCGACGACGCCGACGCTCGCGCCGTCGTCCTCACCGGGGCGGGGGAGAAGGTCTTCTGCGCCGGCGCCGACCTCGGGGGCTTCGCCGCCGACCTGCCGCTGGTCGCCAAACACTTCGCCTCCGACCTCTTCCTCGAGTTCTTCCGCCTGATGCCGCGGCTCGGCAAGCCGAGCCTCTGCGCCGCCAACGGCCACGTGCTGGCGGGCGGGATGGGCCTGGCGCTCTCCTGTGACCTGCTGATCGCCAGGGAGGGGGCGACGTTCGGCACGCCGGAGATCAACGTCGGCGCCTTCCCCTACATGATCATGGCGATCATCTACCGCAACGTCCCGCGCAAGAAGGTCAACGAGATGATGCTGCTGGGCGAGCGGCTCAGCGCCGAGCAGGCGGTCGAGTACGGGCTCGCGAACAAGGTCGTGCCCGCCGCCGAGTTCGACGCCGCGGTCGCCGAGTGGGCCGGCAAGCTCGCCTCGAAGAGCCCGGTGCTGATGCGGCTCGGCCACGACGCGATGTACCGGCAGCAGGACATGGCTGTCGACGACGCGCTCGACTACCTGCGCTCGCAGCTCTCGCTCACCTTCTCGACCGAGGACATCGTCGAGGGCGTCACCGCCTTCTTCGAGAAACGCGACCCAGTTTGGAAGGGAAAATGACTGAGCAGGACACCTCCAACCCCCGCACGCCCGGACGCGAAGCGGAGGATGTGCGGGGCAATGATTCGACCCCGAACTCGTCCGCGTCCATATCTGATTCATCGCGGTCGAGTTCGGGGTCCCCCTTGCTGCCTGGCGCGGCCCCTTTGCGGGACCTGACCGAGCAGCTGCACGAGCGCCGCGCCAAGGCGAGGCTCGGCGGCGGCTCCGAGAAGATCGCCAAGCAGCACGAGCGCGGCAAGCTGACCGCGCGCGAGCGGATCGACCTGCTGGTCGACGAGGGCAGCTTCGTCGAGCTCGGCATCCACGGCCGGCCGCACTTCGCCCAGCGGGCGATGGACGGGGTGGAGGCGCCGGCCGACGGCGTCGTCACCGGCTGGGGCGACATCGACGGCCGCCCCTGCTGCATCGCTGCCTACGACTTCACCGTGATGGCCGGCTCGATGGGGATGACCGGCGAGCTCAAGGTCACCCGCCTGCGCGAGATGGCGCTGCAGAAGCGGATGCCCTTCGTCTGGCTGCTCGACTCGGCCGGCGCCCGCATCCAGGAGGCGGCGGGCTCGCTGTTCGCCGGCTCCGGCCACCTGTTCCGCGAGGAGGTCGAAATGTCGGGCGTGATTCCGATGGTCGCGGCGATGATGGGCCCCTGCGCCGCCGGCACCGCCTACATCCCGGCGCTCTCGGACTTCGTGCCGATGGTCTCCGGCCAGGGCGCGATGGCGCTCGCCGGCCCGCACCTGACCAAAGCGGTGACCGGCGAGGACATCTCGATGGAGGACCTCGGCGGCGCCAAGGTCCACTGCCGCAAGTCGGGCGTCGGGGACCTCGAGGTGAAGGACGACCACGAGTGCATCGAGGCGGTCAAGACCTACCTCTCGTACTTCCCGCCGAACTGCGAGCAGAAGCCGCCGCTCGCCGAGACGAGCGACCCCGACGACCGCATCTCGGAGAAGCTGCTCGAGATCGTCCCCGAGTCATCGCGCCAGCCCTACGACATGTACGAGGTGATCCGCGAGATCGTCGACGACGGCGAGTGGTTCGACCTCAAGCCGAAGTTCGCGAAGACGCTGATCACCTGCTTCGCCCGCTTCGGCGGCCAGCCGGTGGGGATCGTCGCCAACCAGCCGAAGCAGCTCGCCGGGATCCTCGACAACGACTCGGCCGACAAGGCGGCGCGCTTCATCAACCTCTGTGACGCCTTTCAGATCCCGCTCGTCTTCCTCCAGGATGTGCCCGGCTTCATGGTCGGGGCGAAGGTCGAGCACGCCGGGATCATCCGCCACGGGGCGAAGATGCTCTACGCGGTCAGCCGCGCGACCGTGCCGAAGGTGACGGTGATTGTGCGCAAGGCCTACGGCGCCGGCTACTACGTGATGTGCGGCAAGGCGTACGAGCCCGACCTGATCGTCGCCTGGCCCGGGGCCGAGATCTCGGTCATGGGCGCCGAGGGCGCGGTCAACATCATCGGCCGCTCGGCGATCGAGGCCTCCGAGGACCCGGACGCCACCCGCGAGGCGATGTTGAACGCGGTGCGCGAGCAGATCGACCCCTACATCGCCGCGGGCAACGCGGTGATCGACGACATCATCGACCCGCGCGAGACCCGCCCGACGATCGTCCGCGCCCTGCGCATGGCGCGCACCAAACAAGTGACCAAGCCCGCCAAACGCCACGGGGTGATGCCCGTATGAGCTCGTTCGATGATCCGGTAGTCATCTCTTGTTCCATCTCCGGCGTGATCGCCAACCGGGACCAGTGCCCGGCGATTCCCTATACGCCGGAGGAGTACGCGGCGGAGGCGCGGCGGGCGGTCGACGAGGGGGCGTCGCAGATCCACATCCACGCCCGCAAGCCCGACGGCACGCCCTCGTATGAGGTCGAGGACTTCAGGGCGATCACCGAGGCGATCCTGGCCGAGGTCGGCGACGTGATCGTCAACTACTCGACCGGCGCGATCGGCATCCCGATCGAGAAGCGCCTCGAGTACCTGCGCGAGTGCCGCCCCGACGTCGCCGCGCTCAACATGAGCTCGATGAACTACGCCAAGTACAGCTCGCGGCGCAAGGACTTCGTCTTCAAGGCGGTGTTCGAGAACAGCTTCGACACGATCATCGAGTTCCTCACGGCGATGCGCGAGCTCGGGATCAAGCCCGAGCACGAGTGCTTCGACGCCGGCCATGTCGCCAACCTCGACCCGCTGATCGACATGGGCCTGCTCGACCGCACGCCGTTGCAGGTCTCGCTTGTCATGGGCGTCAACGGCGGCATCCGGCCGACGCCGCGCAACGTCGGCTTCATGGCCGACCAGGTCCCCGGCGGCGCCGGCGGCGAGAACCAGTGGCAGGTGATCGGCATCTCCCGCGACCAGTGGAAGCTGCTCGGTGCGGCGCTGGTGCTCGGCGGCAACGTGCGCGCCGGGGTCGAGGACAACCTCTACCTGCCGAACGGGGAGATGGCGAAGTCGAACGGCGAGCTGATCGCCAAGGCGCGCCAGATGGCCGAGGACGTCGGCCGCCGCGCCGCGACCGTCGCCGAGGCGCGCGAGCTGCTGGGGGTCCCGAAGCGTGACCGCGCTTCCGCTTAGCGACGTCAGGGTCCTCGACCTGACGCGGCTGCTGCCCGGCGGCTTCTGCTCGCTGCTGCTCGCCGACCTCGGCGCCGAGGTGCTGAAGGTCGAGGACACCGGGATGGGCGACTACATCCGCTGGGCGCCGCCCTACTACGGCGACGAGTCCCAGCAGGCGCTGGGCACGCGCTCCTCGCTCTACCTGGCGCTCAACCGGGGCAAGCGCTCGGTCCGGCTCGACCTGAAGAGCGACGCCGGCCGCGAGGCGCTGCTGCGCCTGGTCGAGCAATACGACGTCGTGCTCGACGGCTTCCGCCCCGGCGTGCTCGACAAGCTCGGCGTCGGCTACGACCGCATGCGGGAGGCCAACCCCGCGATTGTCTTCTGCGCTATCACCGGCTACGGCCAGGACGGCCCCTACGCGCAGCGCGCCGGCCACGACATGAACTACCTGGGGCTGGTCGGGCTGCTCGGCCTGACCGGGGCGAAGGACGGGCCGCCGGTCCAGTCGGGCGGCCAGATCGCCGACCTCGGCGGCGGCGCCCTGATGGCCGCCTTTGGCGTGCTGGCGGCGCTGCACGAGCGGCGTCGCTCCGGCGAGGGCCAGATGGTTGACATCTCGATGGCCGACGGGGCGCTCTCCTGGCTGGCGCTGGTCGCCGGCCGCTACTTCTGCGACGAAGAGTCGCCGCAGCGCGGCGAGCAGCAGCTCGCCGGCGGCCTGCTCTGCTACTACCCCTATGAAACCGCCAACGGCGATTGGATCACCTGCGGCGCCCTGGAGCCGAAGTTCTGGACCGCTTTCTGCGAGGGCGCCGGCGTCCCCCATCTGATCGACGTGCAGTTCGAGGCGCCGGGCTCCGATGCCTGGCACGAGGTCGCCGAGGTCTTCCGCGGTCGCACCCGCGAAGAGTGGAAGGAGTTCAACGACAAGCACGACTGCTGCATCGAGCCGGTGCTCGACATGGACGAGGCGCTCGACTCCGAGCTGGTGCGGGAGCGAGGGATGGTCACCGAGGTCGATCAGCCCGGCATCGGCATAGTGGAACAGCTCGGCCTGCCGGTGAAGATGAGCCGCACCCCCGGCGACCCGACCCGCCCGGCCCCCGCCTTCGGCGAGCACACCGACGAGGTCCTGCGCGAGGCGGGGTACTCAGACGACGAGGTCGCCGCAATGCTCGAGAGCGGCGCCGCGGCGGGCCCCTCAGCCGACGCGGCAAGCACCTTCCGGGCATGACCGCCGACGGGACGAAAACCCACGAATTTCGTGGGAAATCGGCCCATCGGCAGATGAAGATTGGGGAATTGGCCGAGGCCTCCGGGGTGCCGGTGCCGACGATCAAGCACTACCTGCGGGAGGGGCTGCTGCCGGAGGGCGTGAAGACGAGCCGCAACATGGCCTATTACCCGCCCGAGCTGGTCGACCGGATCAAGCTGATCAAGCAGCTGCAGGAGGAGCGCTTCATGCCGCTGAAGGCGATCAAGTCGGTGCTCGACGAGGGGCCGGAGCACGCCCGCGCCCTGGTCGAGCTCGAGGACCGGATCCTCGAACGGGCGCTGGGGGAAGAGCGGACGCGCACCAGCGCCGCCGAGGTGCGCGAGCGCTACGGCGTCCCCAGGGATGTGCTCGACCGGCTCGAGCAGATCGAGCTGCTCAGCCCCAACAGCCGCGGCTACTCGCCCTCCGATGTGAAGATCATCGAGGCGATCTCCCGCTTCCGCGCCGGCGGCTACGACGAGCAGATCGGCTTCACCGTCTACGACACCCTGCGCTACAAAAAGGCGCTCGAACAGCTCGTCGCCCAGGAGGTCGACATGGTCATGGACCGCCTCGCGGGAGAGGTCCCCCCCGAGCGCGTAGTAGAGATGCTTGAATCCGGCGCCCAGCCCCTGCAGGACCTCATAGCCGCCCTCCACACCAAGCTCCTGGTGGCCGAGCTGGAGCGCCACCGCTCCAGTCGTTCCAACGCCGGCAAGTAGTCTGAGCCCTGTGAAGTCCGCTCTGGTCACCGGTGCTTCGACCGGCATCGGCCGCGCCACCGCGTTGCGGCTGGACCGGAACGGGTGGCGGGTCTTCGCCGGAGTTCGCCGGGAGGAGGACGCGGACTCGCTGCGGGGGGAGGGCTCTGAGCGGCTGGCGCCGTTGATACTCGATGTCACCGAGCCCGAGCAGATCGCTGCGGCGGCAGAGCGGGTCGGCGAGGTCGTCGGGGAGGCGGGGCTCGACGCGCTGGTCGACAACGCCGGGATCGGCGTCATGGGGCCGCTGGAGACGCTGCCGATCGAGGACTTTCGCAAGCAGATCGAGGTCAACCTGATCGGACATGTCGCGGTGACGCAGGCGATGCTGCCGCTGATCCGCCGGGCGACGGGACGGGTCGTCCTCGTCAGCTCGGCCGGCGGGCGGATGGCGCTGCCCTTCGGCGGCGCCTACCACGCGGCCAAGTTCGGGCTCGAGGGGGTCGCCGACTCGCTGCGCCAGGAGCTGCGCCCCTGGGGGATCGAGGTGATCGTGATCGAGCCCGGCTCGATCAACACGCCGATCTGGGAGCGCGCCGTCAGCGGCTACGAGGAGATGGCGGCTCGCGCCCCGGCCCGGCAGGAGGAGCTCTACGGCAAGCGGCTCGCCAAGCTGCAGGACGGCGCCCGGCGGACCGCCGCCCGCGGCATCCCGGCGGAGAAGGTCGCCGAGGCGATCGAGCGGGAGCTCACCGCCAGGCGCCCCCGCACCCGCCGCCGCGTCGGCCTCGACGCCCAGGGCCAGGTGCTCCTGCGCCGCCTGCTCCCCGACCGCGCTCTCGATCGCCTCGTCGCCATGTTCCTCCGCGTCTGACCGCGTCGCGGTCGAGGTTTGCCTCGCTATCCGGCGAAAAGCTCGACCGCGGGTGGTCAGTGGGTGCCGGTGGCGAGCTCGGCGCGGGTTTCTTCGATGCTCTCCAATATCTGTAGCGCGCCGATGCGTCGGGCCACCTCGGCGGCCTCGTCCAGGGCCTCGTGCGCGCCCTCCTGTCCGGCCGCCATCCGCGCCCCCGCGAGTGCTCTGAGAGTCAGCGGCAGCGACCAGAGGACGCCCCGCTCGCGGGCGACTCCGCTCGCCCACTGCGCCAACTCCGCCGCCTCGCCCGCCCGCCCGACGCCGGTCAGGGCATTGGCCCGCACCGCCGCTCGCCAGGCCTCCTGCTCGCCGCCCCGGCCCATCGCCCCACGGTAGATCTGCTCCGACTCCTCGATCGAGGCAAGCGCCTCGGTGTATTCCTCGGCCACGAGCTGGACGCTGGCCAGGTTGGCCAGGGCGACGGTGCGCGAGAAGACGTCGCCGAGGCGCTCGGTCAGCTCGCAGTTGCGCTGCGCCAGCGCCACCGCGGCGGTGGCGTCGCCGCGCATCGACAGCAGCAGCGAGAGGTTGCCTCGCGTCCAGCTCACCGTCTCCGGGTCGCCGTCCTCGGCGGCGACCGTGAGCGCCCGCTCGAACAGCTCCTCGGCTTCGTCGAAGCGCCCACGCTCGCGCTGGGTCAGGCCCTTCATGAACAGCGCCCAGGCGGTCGGGCTGGCGATCACGATCCCGGCGCCGAGCTCGCGGTCGCCTCCGGTCAGCTCGAGCACCAGATCGAGCTCGCGTTCGAAGCCGTCGAAGTCGCCGGCGCAGAGATAGGCGTACGAGCAGGCCGTTCGCAGGGCGATCCGCAGCGGCAGGTCACCCGACTCGTCGGCCAGCTGGTTGACCTCCTGTGCGGCGGCGAGCCACTCCTCGGCCGGCCGTTCGAGACCGGGTCGGGCCGAGGTCACCATCTTCAGCATCGCCAGCGAGTGCACGTCGCCGCGTCGCGTCGCGATCTCCTCCGCCTCGGCGGCGAGCGACGCTTCCTCATCGGCGTCCATTCCCAGTCGCCAGGCGTACTGGAGCTGCAGCAGCCGCGAGGCGACCGCGAGCGCGTCGGCCTCCTCGCCCTCCGGCAGCTCGGCGGCCAGCTCCATCGTCCGCCGCCAGAGGCGCAGCGCGTCGGCCGGGTGGCTGCTGCCCGCCCAGTAGGCGGCCCGCGCCGACCAGCGCGCCGCCTCGAGCGTCTCGCCGCCGGACTCGAAGTGGCTGGCGACCAGCGCCGCCAGCTCGTCGCCGCGCTCCGGGTTGAGCTCGATCGTCGCCCGCGCCACCGCGGCGTGCGTCGCCGCCCGCTGCTCGCCGAGCTGCGAGCCGTACGCGACCTCACGCGTCAGCGGGTGGCGGA